>JBFLWR010000149.1:0-43701 GCA_040755925.1 Pseudomonadota bacterium | reverse complement strand
CGAACCGCGGAAACCGTTGGTTGAGAAGACTTCGAGCGCGGCTTCGAGGATAAGCTCGCGCTTTTCCAGCTGGATGCGGGTGCGGCGGGGAGCTGAGCCTTCCATCGTGGCCGTCACCCTTGCCGGCCGCCGTCGCGCGGTCTTTCTGGACCAATCCTCTGGACCAGTTTTTCTCCAGCCTGTGGAGCGCGCGTTCGATGTGGCATTTCCGCTAGTAATCCCTTGACCGCCGACAGGGCGGTGCTAACGTTTGTCCAACCGGTCAAAATTTTGCGTAGCACGAAAACGCAGCAAAGACCAAGCGTTGGCCGTACCGAAACAGGTTACAAGGGGAAGTCTTGGTCATGTCCAACCGGCTGAAAGTCACGCCGAACGATCTCAGCGCATTCTGGATGCCGTTCACGGCAAACCGGCAGTTCAAGCAGGCGCCGCGCATGTTCGTGTCCGCAAAGGACATGCACTACACGACGAGCGACGGCCGCAAGGTCCTCGACGGCACCGCTGGCCTCTGGTGCGTCAATGCCGGTCACTGCCGGCCCAAGATCACCGAGGCGATCCAGAGCCAGGCCGCCGAGCTCGACTATGCGCCGGCCTTCCAGATGGGCCACCCGATCGTGTTCGAGCTGGCGAACCGCCTGGTCGACATCGCGCCTAAGGGCATGGACCACGTCTTCTTCACCAATTCGGGTTCGGAATCGGTCGAGACCGCGCTGAAGATGGCGATCGCCTATCATCGCGCCAAGGGCGAGGGCTCACGCACCCGCCTGATCGGCCGCGAGCGCGGCTATCACGGCGTCAATTTCGGCGGCATCTCCGTCGGCGGCATCGTCACGAACCGCAAGATGTTCGGCACGCTGCTCGGCGGCGTCGACCACCTGCCGCACACCCACCTGCCGGAGAAGAACGCCTTCTCGAAGGGCGTGCCGGAGCATGGCGCGGAACTGGCGAACGAGCTCGAACGTCTCGTCACCCTGCATGACGCATCGACGATCGCGGCCGTCATCGTCGAGCCGGTCGCCGGCTCCACCGGCGTCATCCTGCCGCCGAAAGGTTACCTGCAAAAGCTGCGCGAGATCTGCACCAAGCACGGTATCCTTCTGATCTTCGACGAGGTCATCACCGGTTTCGGTCGTCTCGGCGCGCCGTTCGCGGCGGACTATTTCGGCGTCACGCCGGACATCATGACGACGGCCAAGGGCGTCTCCAACGGCGTCATCCCGATGGGCGCGGTGTTCGTGAAGAAGGAAATCCACGACGCCTTCATGACCGGCCCGGAGCACATGATCGAGTTCTTCCACGGCTACACCTATTCCGGCAACCCGATCGCCTGCGCCGCCGCGCTCGGCACGCTCGACACCTACAAGGAAGAAGGCCTGCTCACGCGCGGCGAAGAGCTTGCGCCATACTGGGAAGACGCGCTGCATTCGCTCAAGGGCGAGCCGCATGTCATCGACATCCGCAACATCGGCCTGATCGGCGCGATCGAGCTGGCGCCGATCGCTGGAAGCCCGACCAAGCGGGCCTTCTCGGCCTTCGTCAAGGCGTTCGAACGCGGTGCGCTGATCCGCACCACCGGCGACATCATCGCTCTGTCACCGCCGCTGATTATCACCAAGGGCCAGATCAACGAACTGATCGATCACGTCAGGGATGTTCTGCGTTCTATAGACTAGACTGATTGAACCGGTCGGGCGGCGTCGGGAACCGCCGCCCGACCGGAGACATGAAATGAGAGGACGTTGAATGGCCGCCCCAGGCGAGAATCTGCGAATCAATTCCGACCGTTTGTGGGATTCGCTGATGGAGATGGCGAAGATCGGCCCCGGCATTGCCGGCGGCAACAATCGCCAGACGGTGACCGACGAGGACGGCGAGGGTCGCCACCTCTTCAAGCGCTGGTGCGAGGCCGCGGGCCTCGAAATGGGCCTCGACGAGATGGGCACGATGTTTGCCCGCCGTGAAGGCACCGATCCCAGCCTGCCGCCGGTCTATGTCGGTAGCCATCTCGACACGCAGCCGACTGGCGGCAAATATGACGGCGTGCTCGGCGTGCTCGGCGGCCTCGAAGTCGTGCGCTCGCTCAACGATCTCGGCATCAAGACCAGGCACCCGATCGTCGTCACCAACTGGACCAACGAGGAAGGCGCTCGGTTCGCGCCGGCCATGATGGCGTCCGGCGTCTTTGCAGGCGTGCTCGAGCAGGCCGACGTCTATCAGCACGTCGACAAGGACGGCAAAAAGTTCGGCGAGGAGCTCGAGCGCATCGGCTGGAAGGGTGCCGAGAAGGTGGGGGACCGAAAGATCCATGCCTTCTTCGAACTGCATATCGAGCAGGGACCAATCCTGGAAGACGAGGGCATCGACATCGGTGTCGTCACCCATGGCCAGGGCCTGAAATGGCTGCAGGTCACGCTGACCGGCAAGGAGGCGCATACCGGCTCGACGCCGATGCCGAAGCGCCGCAATGCCGGGCTCGGCATGGCCCGGGTGATCGAGCTGGTGCATGAAATCGCCATGGACTACCAGCCGGACGCGGTCGGCGCGGTCGGCCACATGCAGGCTTATCCGAACTCGCGCAACATCATCGCTGGCCGCACCGTCTTCACCATCGATATCCGCTCGCCGGAAAAGGAAGTGCTCGACGCCATGGATGCGCGCATCCGTGAAGGCATCGACACGATCTGCGATGCGCTCGACATCAAGTACGAGATCGAGCAGGTCGGCCATTTCGACCCGGTCACCTTCGACAAGAATTGCGTGAAGGCGATCCGCGACGCCGCCGAGCGGCTCGGTTATTCGCATCGCAACATCGTCTCCGGCGCAGGCCACGATGCCTGCTGGATCAACCGCGTCGCGCCGACGGCAATGGTTATGTGTCCCTGCGTCGACGGGCTCAGCCACAACGAGGCCGAGGAGATCACCCGGGAATGGGCGGCGGCGGGAGCCGACGTTTTGTTCCATGCGGTGGTCGAGACGGCGGGGATCGTCGAATGATCGGCTAGCTCCGCCACCTCACAACGCCGCTCGCAAAGAAGCGCGAAAAGAACAAGGGAACAGATATGACCAAAGTCATCAAGAACGGCACCGTCGTCACGGCCGACCGCACATGGAAGGCCGACGTGGTGTTCAGCCATGGCAAGATCATCGCCATCGGCTCGGACCTGCACGGCGACCATGAGTTCGACGCCACCGGCTGCTATGTCATGCCTGGCGGCATCGATCCGCACACCCATCTCGAAATGCCGTTCATGGGCACCTATTCGGCCGATGACTTCGAATCCGGCACGCGCGCTGCTCTCTCCGGCGGCACGACCATGGTGGTCGATTTCTGCCTGCCGGCGCCGCAACAGTCGCTGCTCGAAGCCTTGCAGATGTGGGACAACAAGACCTCGAAGGCGTCCTGCGACTACTCCTTCCACATGGCGATCACCTGGTGGGGCAAGCAGGTGTTCGACGAGATGGCCACCGTCGTCGACAGGGGCATTACCTCGTTCAAGCACTTCATGGCCTATAAGGGCGCGCTGATGGTCGACGACGACGAGATGTATTCGTCGTTCCAGCGCTGCGCCGATCTTGGCGCGCTGCCGCTGGTCCATGCCGAAAACGGCGACGTCGTTGCGGCGCTGTCCCAGAAACTGCTCGCCGCCGGCAACAACGGCCCCGAGGGCCACGCCTATTCGCGCCCGCCGGAAGTGGAAGGCGAGGCGACCAACCGCGCCATCATGATCGCCGACATGGCGGGCGTGCCGCTCTATGTCGTGCACGTCTCCTGCGAGCAGAGCCACGAGGCCATCCGCCGCGCGCGCCAGAAGGGCATGCGCGTCTATGGCGAGCCGCTGATCCAGCACCTGACGCTCGACGAGACGGAGTATTTCAACAAGGACTGGGACCATGCGGCGCGCCGCGTGATGAGCCCGCCCTTCCGCAACAAGCTGCATCAGGATTCGCTCTGGGCGGGCTTGCAGGCCGGATCGCTACAGGTGGTGGCGACCGACCATTGCGCCTTCACCACCAAGCAAAAGCGCAACGGCGTCGGCGACTTCACCAAGATTCCGAACGGCACCGGCGGCCTCGAGGATCGCCTGCCGATGTTGTGGACGACCGGAGTCAACACCGGACGGCTGACGATGAACGAGTTTGTCGCTGTGACCTCGACCAACATCGCCAAGATACTCAACATGTACCCGAAAAAGGGAGCGATCGTCGAAGGCGCCGACGCCGACATCATAGTCTGGGATCCCAAGCGCAAGAAGACGATCTCGGCCAAGAACCAGCAGTCGGTGATCGACTATAACGTGTTCGAGGGTTTCGAGGTTACCGGGCTCCCGCGCTTCGTGTTCTCGCGAGGCGAGCTCTCGATCGAAGAGGCGGACGTCAAGGCCAAGGCCGGCCATGGCGAATTCGTGGCTCGCGAGCCGAACGCGGCGGCCAACCGCGCGCTCTCGACCTGGAAGGATATCACCGCGCCGCGCAAGGTGGAGCGTTCAGGCATTCCGGCGACCGGAGTTTGAGGGTGGGGCGCGTCGGGCTTCTCTTCCTGGGCGTGCTCGCCGTTGCGGCCGGCCATGCGTCCGCCGCAGGCATCGACCTGTCAAAGCCTTATGGCGATAAATATGGCTGCATCAACAGGAACGGCCAGCAGGTCGCCGCCGACCAGATGCTGCTTTTGACCGACAAGGAACTCATCACGGCGGCCAGCGCCTGCACGTTCACCGACAGGCAGGCGCAGGCGGACGACACGCTGGTGGTTAAAGCCGAGTGCCAGGCGGAAGGCGAGGACGGCCAATCTGCCGCCCAGTTCACAATCAAGAAAAGCATCAAGAACGCCAAGCGGCTCGTCGTGGTCGACGAGGATGGCAATGTCATGGGCGAAGTCTCCCGGTGCAAATGACGGCGGGAGCCTTTCCTTCAGCTTCAGACGGCGAGCGCGTCCAGTTCCGGCAGCAGGACGACGCTTTCCTGCTCGTTGGGGTCCGTACGGGCGATGACCGCGGAAGAGGGCGCGCCGCTCAGGTTGGCGGGCAGATGCGGCACGCCAGCCGGGATGTAGAAGAGGTCGCCAGCCTTGACGACGATGTGATGCTCGAGCCGGTCGCCATACCAGGTGTGGACCTCGCCGGAGAGCACGTAGATCGCCGTCTCGTGGCTTTCATGCTTATGCGCCTTGGCGCGGGCGCCGGGCGGGATCGTCAACAGATGCATGCAGATGCCGGAGGAGCCGACGGTTTCGGCGGCAATACCGGCGAAATAGCTCAGTCCCTGCTTGCCTTCATAAGTGCTTTCGGGACGGATAAGATGACAAGTCGGCTTGGGCGACATCGGGGAAACTCCGGGCGTCGATCTGACAGGATAAGGCCAATGGGACGGGTCGAGTGGAAAACAACAGCGCCGTAAAAGCAATCGGATTCCGGCTGATGCCATTGCCGAAAGAGGCAGGTTCCAGCCGATGACATCGACTTCGCCAGCCGTCGTCGCGGCAAGCAAGCTTGGCCTCACCTTCCAGACCAATGACGGTCCGGTGCAGGCGCTGTCCAATGTCGATCTGACCATCGGCAAAGGCGAGTTCGTCTCCTTCATCGGCCCGTCCGGCTGCGGCAAGACGACCTTGCTGCGGGTCATCGCCGACCTGGAGAAGCCGACATCGGGGGCCATCTCCGTCAACGGCATGACGCCGGAGCAGGCGCGCGAGAAACGCGCCTACGGCTATGTCTTCCAGGCGGCGGCACTGTTTCCGTGGCGCACGATCGAGCGCAATGTCGCCCTGCCACTGGAGATCATCGGGCTGAGCCAGGCCGAGCAGGCGGAGCGCATCAAGCGCACGCTGGAACTCGTCAACCTCTCTGGTTTTGAGAAGAAGTATCCGTGGCAGCTTTCGGGCGGTATGCAGCAGCGCGCCTCGATCGCGCGCGCGCTCGCCTTCGATGCCGATCTGCTTTTGATGGACGAACCGTTCGGCGCGCTCGACGAAATCGTGCGCGACCATCTGAACGAGCAACTCCTCGATCTCTGGGGGCGCACCAACAAGACGATCTCTTTCGTCACTCACTCCATCCCCGAGGCGGTGTATCTGTCGACGCGCATCGTCGTCATGTCGCCGCGACCGGGCCGCGTCAGCGATATCATCGAGTCGACGCTGCCGAAGGAACGGCCGCTCGACATCCGCGAGACGCCGGAGTTCCTGGCGATCGCGGCGCGCGTGCGCGATGGCTTGAGAGCTGGGCACAGCTATGATGATTGAGGGGAGCGAACGAGCGACCAGCCACGCCTTCGTCATCCTAGGGCGGAGCGAAGCGAAGCGGAGCGCAGACCCTAGGATCCATGCCGTGACATCGGTCGAAGGATCAAAGCGGGAGAGAATATCCACCCACGGTGCGGCGCCGGGAGCCATGTTCTGCTCCGCTGAGAAGCGTAGAGGTAACTGCATGGATCCTAGGGTCCGCGCCGCGTCGCTCCGCTCCTTGCTCCGCACTAGGACGAAAGGCCCGCTGGGCCGCGCCCTAACGTCGAGACAAGGGGCGCACTGATGGACACCTTCCGTTCCAAGATCATCCCCGTTACCACCATCCTCGCCGGCGTGGTCGTGCTCTGGTATGTCTTTGCCGTCGTCCTCAACGCGCCGTTCCAGCGCGATATCGACCAGCGCTCCAACACGACATCCGGAACAATGGAATTCATCGGCAAGACGCTGTCGCAGCCGAAGCCGACGCTGCCGGCGCCGCATCAGGTGGCGGTGAACTTCTTCGAGAACACCTTCCTGCGTCCCATCACATCCAACCGTAGCCTGGTCTACAACGCCTGGGTGACGCTGTCGTCGACGCTGCTTGGCTTCGCCTTCGGCACTGCGCTCGGCATCGTCATAGCGGTCGGCATCGTGCATGTGGCGACTCTCGACCGCAGCCTGATGCCGTGGATCATAGCCTCGCAAACCATCCCGATCCTGGCGGTGGCGCCGATGATCATCGTGGTGCTGGCGGCGGTCGGCATCACGGGGCTGGTCCCAAAGGCGCTGATATCGACCTACCTGTCGTTCTTCCCGGTCACGGTCGGCATGGTGAAAGGCCTGCGCTCGCCCGAGATCATGCATCTCGATCTCATGCACACCTATAACGCCAGCCGCGCGCAGACCTTCTGGAAGCTGCGCGTACCGGCTTCGGTGCCGTTTCTGTTCACCTCGATGAAGGTCGCCGTCGCGGCAAGCCTCGTCGGCGCCATCGTCGGCGAATTGCCGACCGGCGCTGTCGCCGGCATCGGCGCCAAGCTGCTCGCCGGGGCCTATTACAGCCAATCCATCGACATCTGGTCGGCGCTGGTCGCAGGCTCCATCGTCGCCGCGCTTCTTGTCATGGTGGTCGGCATCGCCGGACGCCTCGTCGACCGCGCCATGGGAGGGAGGCCGGCATGAACTGGTTGAAACCGTCCTGGCAAGCGGTGTTGGCCATCCTGTTGTGCCTCATCGCCGTCGCGCTCGGCGCCATGACGAAGCCGGAAGCGGCCGCGCTGGCGCAGCCGACGGCTGCGATGGCCTATCCCTATATGGGCGCCAAGGGACTGATTGTCGGGCTGTTGCTGATCGCGGCCATCATCTCGATGGTCAAGTTCACGGCTGTCCCGGAAGCCATGGTGCTCTTCGTCGGCGCCCATGCCGCCGCCTGGCTGCTGATCAAGGGCATCGGCGGCTTCGAGGGCACGGCGCTGGCACCGTATTTCCTGCTGCTTGCAGCGGCATGGTTGCTTGCCTGGCGCTGCGTGGCGCTGCTCTCCTCGCTGCGTCCTGCCGCAAACTGGACGCGGATGGCGTTGCGGCTGATCATCCCGGCGATCTTCGGCACCTGGATTCTGATCATCTGGGAAGCGGTGGTGCGCGGCGCGGGTATCCCGTTCATCCTCCTGCCGCCGCCGAGCGCCATCGGCGCGCGTATCGCCAACTCGCTGCCGGTGCTGGGCGCGGATGTGCGGCAGACGATCCTGAAGGCGGTGCTCATCGGCTACATCGTCGGCAATCTCGCCGGCTTCGCCGTGGCCATCCTCGCCGACCGGGTTCCGTTCCTGCGGCGCGGGCTGCTGCCAATCGGCAACATGGTGTCGGCGCTGCCGATCATCGGCGTGGCGCCGATCATGGTCATGTGGTTCGGCTTCGACTGGCCGTCCAAGGCGGCGGTCGTCATCATCATGACCTTCTTCCCGATGCTGGTGAACACGGTCGCAGGGCTTGCCGCGTCCGGCCATATGGAGCGCGACCTGATGCGCACCTATGCTTCCGGTTACTGGCCGACGCTCCTGAAGCTCAGGCTGCCCGCGGCGATGCCCTTCATCTTCAATGCCCTGAAGATCAATTCGACGCTGGCGCTGATCGGCGCCATCGTCGCGGAGTTCTTCGGGACGCCCGTGGTCGGCATGGGATTCCGTATTTCGACGGAAGTCGGTCGGATGAACATCGACATGGTGTGGGCCGAAATCGCAGTTGCAGCACTGGCGGGTTCGGTCTTTTATGGCGTGGTTGCTCTCGTCGAAAGAGCCGTCACGTTTTGGCATCCCTCTGTCCGTGGTGGATAGGGGCGGTGGGTTCAAGGGTGCTAACTTCAGAGGGTAAAAACATGAAAAGACTGATTATTCCAATTCTGGCCGGCGCGATGTCGCTGGCCGCTTTCCAGGCGATGGCGGCCGACAAGGTGACGCTGCAGCTGAAGTGGGTCACGCAGGCCCAGTTCGCCGGCTACTATGTCGCCAAGGCCAAGGGTTTCTACGACGCCGAAGGCCTTGACGTCGACATCAAGCCGGGCGGTCCCGACATCGCGCCCGAACAGGTGATCGCCGGCGGTGGCGCCGACGTAATCGTCGACTGGATGGGCGGGGCGCTCGCTGCCCGCGACAAGGGCGTGAATCTGGTCAATATCGCCCAGCCCTTCAAGAAGGCGGGCATGGAGTTGGTCTGCCCGAAGAACGGGCCGATCAAGACCGAGGCCGATTTCAAGGGCCACACGCTGGGCGTCTGGTTCTTCGGCAATGAGTATCCGTTCTACGCCTGGATGAACAAGATCGGCCTCAAGACCGATGGCGGACCCGACGGCGTCACGGTGCTGAAGCAGAGCTTCGACGTGCAGCCGCTGATCCAGAAGCAGGCGGACTGCATCTCGGTGATGACCTACAACGAATACGGCCAGGTGCTCGATGCCGGCTACAAGCCTGAAGACCTGATCGTCTTCAACTACTCGGCCATGGGTAACGACCTGTTGGAAGACGGGCTCTACACGCTCGAGGACAAGCTGAAGGATCCGGCTTTCGCGGACAAGATGGTGCGTTTCGTGCGTGCCTCGATGAAGGGCTGGAAATACGCCACGGAAAACACCGACGAGGCGGCCGGCATCGTCGTGGACGGCGGCGGTCAGGACGAAAACCACCAGAAGTTCATGATGAAGGAAGTGGCCAAGCTGATCGACAATGCCGACGGCAAGCTGATCCCGGCGGCTTACGAACGCACGGCCAAGGCCTTGCTCGACCAGAAGATCATCACCAAGGAGCCGAGCGGCGCCTACACGACCGCCATCACCGACAAGGCGATCAAGTAAGCCTGGGCTTTAAAATCTCGTTCTGAAGGCGGCGCCTTTGGCCAAGTGTCAAAGGCGCCGTTCCTTTATGGTGTTCATGACGAAGCTGGTCTCGATCGAAGCGACGCATTTCAGCCGGGCGATCTTTTCCTTGATGAAGCGCTCATACCGTTCGAGGCTCTCCGTCACCACCTTCAGCACGTAGTCGCGCGAGCCCGTAACGAGGTGGCATTCCAGCACTTCGTCCCAGCCACGGATCGCTTCCTCGAACATGACGATTTCGTCCTCGTTCTGGCGGCCGAGCCGTATGGTGGCGATGGCGACCATGTTCCAGCCGAAGGCCGCCGGATCGACCAGTGCGGTGTAGCCGCGAATGACGCCGGCTTCCTCCAACCGCCGCACGCGCCGCAGGCAGGGTGACGGCGACAGGCCGATCCGCTCGGCCAGCTCGTTGTTGGTAATGCGTGCGTCTGCCCGCAGCTCATGCAGGATCTTGCGGTCGAAATCATCGGCTATCTTTTGCTGCACATTGTGCTCCCGGAGGCAAATCATTGCCGGTTAGCAGCCATGCCGGTCCGAAAATAGCAAGGACTGCTCGGTGGAGATCGCATAAATTGCGGCGGACACTTCTCGAAAAGCAGGAAATGCCATGACCGCGCCGCGTCCTTCGAAAACCCATATCGGCAACCACAAGCTCCATCCGGAAACGCTGATGCTGAGCTATGGCTTCGACCCGCAGCTTTCGGAAGGCGCCGTCAAGCCGCCGGTGTTCCTCACCTCCACCTTCGTGTTCAAGTCGGCGGAGGAGGGACGCGACTTCTTCGACTACACGTCCGGCCGCAAGGAGCCGCCCAGCGGCACGGCGTCCGGCCTGGTCTATTCGCGCTTCAACCATCCCAACAGCGAGATCGTCGAGGATCGGCTGGCCGTCTACGAGGGAACGGATGCCTGCATCCTGTTTTCGTCCGGCATGTCGGCGATCGCCACGACGCTGCTGGCCTATGCCCGGCCAGGCGACGTCATCCTGCACTCACAGCCGCTCTATGGCGGTACGGAGACGCTTTTGACGCGCACGCTCGCCGCCTTCGGCATCGAGGCTGTTGGCTTCGCGGACGGCGTCGACGAAACCGCGGTGCGCGCGGCCGCCGCTGCCGCGACGGCAAAAGGCCGGGTGTCGGTCATCCTGATCGAGACGCCGTCGAATCCGACCAACAGCCTCGTCGATATCGCGCTGATGCGGAAGATCGCCGATGAGATCGGCGCCAGGCAAGGAGCCGCGCCGATCATCGCCTGCGACAACACGCTGCTCGGCCCCGTCTTCCAGAGGCCCATCGAGCATGGCGCCGATGTCTCGGTCTATTCGCTGACCAAATATGTCGGCGGCCATTCCGACCTGATCGCGGGCGCCGTCATGGGCAGCAAGGCGGTCACCAAGCCGATCAAGGCGCTGCGCGGCGCGATCGGCACGCAGCTCGACCCGCATTCCTGCTGGATGCTCGGCCGCTCGCTGGAGACGCTGTCGATCCGCATGGAGAGGGCGAACGATAATGCGCGGCTGGTCGCCGAATTCCTGCGCGATCATCCCAAGGTGGACAAGGTCCATTACCTGCCGTTCCTGGGCGCAGATACTGCGGCGGCCCGTGTCTATCGGGCGCAATGCAGCGGCGCCGGCTCGACCTTCTCTTTCGACATCAAGGGCGGGCAGAAGGCGGCTTTCGCCTTCCTCAACGCGCTGCAGATCTTCAAGCTGGCGGTCAGCCTCGGTGGAACGGAATCGCTAGCCAGCCATCCGGCGGCGATGACCCATTCGGGCATTCCCTTCGAGGTACGCCAGCGCATCGGCGTGCTCGAAACGACAGTCAGGCTCTCGATCGGCGTCGAGCATCCGGATGATCTGATCGCCGACCTGACGCAGGCGCTGGCGGCGGCCTGAGCGAATATCGATGCAATCGTGCCTCGGGCGCAGAGGGCTTTTGAGGAGATTTTTGGAGGGGCGGGCGACCGCCCTTTTTCATTGTCGTCCATAAAATAAGCGTGTGTCGGGATACATCGGGCGATGAAACCGTTGTGTTGGCGCATCCGCGCGCCGGGGAGCCGTGTCGGGTGCTTCAGCCAACGGAGGTACTCCATGCGCATTCAGTCCCTTTCGCCGATGCTTGCGGCGCTCGCCGTCTCGACCGCCTTCCTGCTCGCGCCGCCGGCCATGGCCGAGACGATGAAGTTCAAAGCCACGCTCGATGGCACACAGCAGAGTCCGCCCGTCACTACCAAAGGCAAGGGGACAGCCACGTTCACCTTCGACACGACCAAGAAGAAGCTCAGCTGGAACGTCAAATATTCCGGCCTCAGCGGGCCGGCGGTAGCGGCGCACATCCATGGCCCCGCCGGGATGGGTGAAAATGCGCCGCCGGTGATCCCGTTCAAGAATCTCAAGAGCCCGATCAAAGGATCGACGACGCTGACCGATGCCCAGGCGGCCGATCTGGAGGCCGGCAAGTACTACGTCAACGTCCACACCGCCGCCAACAAGGATGGCGAAATCCGCGGGCAGATCGAAAAGTCGATGTAGACCAGTTATGCCAATGACAGGGGGCGGCGAGCCGCCCCTCTGTCTTGTCGTCAGTTCTTGTCGCGGATCTGCGTCAGCGTGCGGGTCGGTGTGATCGCCTCGGGGTCGAGCCTGACCTCGACGATCGCCGGCTTGCTGCTGGCGCGCGCGCGTTCGAAGGCCGGCGCGAAATCGGCGGTCTTTTCCACGGTCTCGCCATGACCGCCATAGGAGCGGGCCAGTGCGGCAAAGTCCGGGTTCTTGAGGTCGGTGGCGACCACACGGCTCGGATATTCCCGCTCCTGATGCATGCGGATTGTGCCATAGATGCCGTTGTTGACCACGACCACGATGATCGGCAGGTCGTACTGGACGGCGGTTGCAAACTCCTGTCCGTTCATCAGGAAGCAGCCGTCGCCGGCAAAGGCAATGACCTCGCGGTCAGGATGCAAGGCTTTGGCGGCGACCGCGGCCGGCGTGCCGTAGCCCATCGAGCCGGAGGTCGGCGCCGCCTGCGTGGCAAAGCGCCTGAAGCGGTGGAAGCGATGCACCCAGGTGGCGTAGTTGCCGGCGCCGTTGGCGAGGATGGCATCCTCCGGCAGCGCCTTTTCCAGATAGTCCATGATCGGCCCCATCTGGACGGCGCCGGGACCGGTCTGCGGCGGGGTCGACCATTCGAGATAGGCGGCATGCGCCTTTTTGGTTTCGGCCGCCCATGACGGCGTGCCGGCCGGCTTGCGCTTGGCAAAGGCTTCTACGAAAGCCGAGGGCGAGGCGTTGATCGCGAGCATGGGCCTATAGACGCGGCCCAATTCACCTGCGTCAGCATGGACATGCACCAGTGTCTGGTCGGGATAGGGACTCTTCAGCAACGTATAATCCGAAGAGGGCATCTCGCCCATGCGGCCGCCGACGAGCAGCACCACATCGGCCGCCTTGATCTGCGCCGCGAGCTTGGGATTGATGCCGATGCCGACGTCGCCGGCATAATTCGGATGAAGATGATCGAACAGCATCTGGCGGCGGAAGGAACAGCCGACGGGCAGCGACCATGTCTCGGCGATCGTGCGCATCCGTGCCACTGCGTCCGCGTTCCAGCGCGTGCCGCCGAGGATGACGAAGGGGTGCTTCGCGTTGCCGAGCAGCATTTCCAGCGCGTCGAGTTCGGCCTCGCCGGGGTGTGTTTCGACCGGCGTGTGCGGCACCGCTTTCGGCGCTTCGACCTCGCTTGTCAGCATGTCCTCGGGAAGGGAGATCACCACGGGGCCGGGGCGGCCCGATGTCGCCACCGCGAAGGCGCGGGTGACGAATTCAGGAATGCGCGAGGCATCGTCGATCTCGACCACCCATTTGGCGATGTCGCCGAAGAAGCGCTTGTAGTCGACTTCCTGGAAGGCCTCGCGTTCCTTGGCGTGGCTGGCGACCTGGCCGATGAACAGGATGAGCGGCACCGAATCCTGCATGGCGATGTGGATGCCGGCCGACGCGTTGGTGGCGCCGGGGCCGCGGGTGACGAAGCAGATGCCCGGCTTGCCGGTCAGGCGCCCCTGGCAGTCGGCCATCATGGCCGCGCCGCCTTCCTGGCGGCAGACGATGGTGCGGATGGAGGAGTCGTGCAGGGCGTCGAGCACCGCGAGATAGGATTCGCCTGGCACGCAGAAAATGCGGTCAGTGCCGTTGGCTTCAAGCGCCTCGACGATCAGTTGTCCGCCGGTCTTCATTTTGCTGACTTCTCCAGTTCGGCCAGGATTTCTTGCGTGTGCTCGCCGAGACGCGGCGACGGGCGCTCGTAGACCAAGGGCGTGCCCGACATCACCATCGGTGCGCGCACCGAGGGCAGACGATTGCCGTGGCCGTCGTCGAGATCGAGCCGCATGCCGCGCGCGACCGTCTGTGGATCGTCGAACATCTGGCCGATGGTGTTGATCGGGCTCGCCGGCACGCCGGCCGCATCGAGCTTCGCCAGCAGTTGATCGCGATCGAGCACCTTTAGCGCGTCGACGATCGTTCCCCGCAGCTTGGCGCGGTTGGCGACGCGGGCTGGATTGGTGGCGAAATCCGGGTTGGCGGGCAGGTCGGCGAGGCCGACGACGCCGCAGAACTTGCCGAACTGGCCGTCATTGCCGACCGCCAGGATGATGTGGCCGTCCTTCACCGGCAGCACTTCGTACGGCGCGATGTTCATATGCGCATTGCCCATCTGCACCGGCGATTTGCCGGAGACCAGATAGTTGAGGTTCTGGTTGCCGAGCGCCGCGATCTGGCTGTCGAAAAGCGCCATGTCGATGTGCTGGCCCTCGCCAGTCTTCTCCGCGTGTCGAAGCGCCGCCTGGATAGCGATCACCGAATATAGCCCTGTGAAGATGTCGGAGATGGCGACACCGGCCTTCTGCGGCTCCCGGCCAGGTTCGCCGGTGATCGACATCATGCCGGCCATGCCCTGGATGATGAAGTCGTAGCCCGCGCGTGGCGCGTAGGGGCCGTCCTGACCGAAGCCGGTGATCGAGCAATAGACGAGGCGGGGGTTAATCTTCTTCAGGCTTGCATAGTCGAGGCCGTATTTCTTGAGGCCGCCGAGCTTGAAATTCTCGATCAGCACGTCTGCGGTCGCGACCAGGCGGCGAACGGTGTCGGCGCCTTCCGGCGTTGAGAAGTCGATGGCGATCGAGCGCTTGCCGCGATTACACGAATGATAATAGGCAGCCGAGAGGTTCTCGCCGTCATGGCCCGTGACGAAGGGCGGGCCCCATTTACGGGTGTCGTCGCCGCCGTCCGGGCTTTCGACCTTGATGACATCGGCGCCGAGATCGGCGAGCGATTGCCCCGCCCAGGGCCCGGCGAGAATGCGGGCAAGTTCGATAACGCGGATGCCTTTCAGCGGAGGTTCAGCCATGGATCACCGTGGTTTGACGACGCGCAGCCTGGAGTGCGGCTTGTCCGTGCCGTCATCCCAAACGCTGCGCACTTTTGGGCGACATGCACTATCAACCACGGGCGGCTGTGTCACGACCCATGCTGTGGGCCACGCCGATCACGATTTCAGCACGCTGTCCGCCCATGCGGCGAATTCATTCATGACGCTATCGCGATTGATCTCGTTCAGGCTTTCGTGGCGGGTTTCCGCATAAACCTTTGAAACAAGATTCGAAAAGCCCATTGCCTGCATCCGCCGGGCGAGGTGATGGACAGCCTTGCCGTAATCCGAGGCCGGGTCCTTCTCGCCGCCGACGAGATTGACGAAGAGATCCCGGCGCACGCCGGCAAAACTCGAATCCTTGCCGCCATTGAGCGCCATGTTGACCACGTCGCGCCACATCGATACCGAAGCATCCCAGCCGCAAAGCGGATCGGCGATGTATTTGTCGACCTCGACCGGGTCGCGCGACAGCCAATCGAACAGGGTCCGATGGTTGGGAACGGCCTTGCCCCAGGCCTGGAAGGTGAGCCGGGGTAACAGGCGAGAGGGAACATCCGAGCCCAGCCGCATCCGCTCCCAGCCTAGGATGCCGAGCGCCAGCTTGCCGAGCAGGCCTTGCGAGAAGTTGCCGTTCCAGATCGCAGCGGCATGGACGCGATCGGAGTGGCGCAGCACGAAGTTGAGGGCGATCGAGGCGCCGAGCGAATGTCCAAAAGCGATGACCGGCAAGCCTGGATGTCCGGCGGCGATCAGGTCGTGGACCGCGCCGACATCTGCGATCACCTTGGCGATGCCGTCGACATCGGCGAACCGGCCGAGAGGCGCGTCGGGCGCGCTTGTGGCGCCGTGGCCACGATGGTCATGGGCGTAGACATGAAAGCCGCGCGGCGCAAGGAAGTCGGCAAAGCGCGCGTAGCGGGCCGCGTGCTCGGCAAGGCCATGATTGATCTGGACCACGGCGCGCGGTTTTCCCGTGGCGTGCTTCGCATAAAGGTTCAGGTCGGCCCCAGTCGGTGAAGCCAGCCTGGTTTGCTTGTCGAATGGCATGTCTCGCTCCCTCCGTGACTGTTGAGGGAGGCTTCGATGCGCGTCAAGGGAGGACTTGACTTGCGTGCACTTGCGTAACGTCCGGTCGCCATATTGGCCGAGGCGCCTTGATTGCCGTCTGGGTGTGGAGTGTTCCTGGTGGTTGCTTTTTCATCCGGCAAAAAAATCGTAATTCTGACATGTCGCCGGTCCTAGTGTGGCGAATCAATTGCCGGGAGATTGGGGAATGCGGTTTTGGGCACTTTGGGCTTCGGCCATCCTTGCTCTGGCAGGCGCCGACGTAGCGCGCGCCGATGTGAAGATGTCGGGATCGTTCGTGGCCGACGTCGCCTGCGCGGCGACGCAGGCCATCCGGGGCGACAAGAATCCCGGCAATGTGTCGACCCAGACCGGGCAGAGCTACCAGCTGCTGGCAGGCAACAAGGACGAGCCCACGCACTATCTGATCCTCGTGCCCGGCGCTGATCCGGAGCGGCGCTGGGTCAAGATCAGCTGCGGCCATGTCGCCGGAGCCAATGCATCGGCCACGCCGGCTCCCGCAGGCCAGAGCAAGCAGGGTGCCTCAGGCAAGCCGGAATATGTCTTCGCGCTGAGCTGGCAGCCGGCTTTCTGCGAGACCAAGGCCACCAAGCCCGAATGCCGGGCGCAGAATCCCAACGAGTTCGACGCCACCCACTTCACCTTGCATGGGCTGTGGCCGCAACCGAACGGCAATTTCTATTGCCAGGTTTCGGCTGGTGACAAGGCTAATGACAACCCGGCGCATTGGGGCGACCTGCCGCCGGTCAATCTTGACGCCAACACGCGCGCCGAGCTCGATCAGGTGATGCCTGGCACCGTTTCCAAACTGGAACGCCATGAGTGGATCAAGCATGGCACTTGCTACGGCAAGAGCCAGCAGGAGTATTTCTCCGATGCGCTCAAGCTGATGCAGACGGTAAACGCCTCGCCGGTGCGGGACCTTTTCACCCGTAACATTGGCAAGCAGATAACATCGGATCAGATCCGTAGCGCTTTCGACGATGCCTTCGGCAAGGGCGCCGGCGAACGGGTGCGTGTCTCCTGCCTGGTCGACCCGTCGAGCGGCAGGCGCATGATCGGTGAACTGACCCTTGGTCTCTCCGGCCCCATCGGTCCGGACTCCAAGCTCGGCGACCTGCTTATGGCCTCGGCGCCAACGAGCAAGGCCGGTTGCCCGAAGGGCGCGGTCGATCCGATAGGGTTCCAGTAGGAAAAACCAGATCTATGCAATTCCGGACGGAAAACCGCTTCACACTTTTCCTGGAATTGCCCTAGGCAGTCTTCGGGGAGACCCCGCGCGCGCCCGCTTCACCACCGGGCTCGCCGACGACACGATCGCGGCCGCTCGATTTGGCCTTGTAGAGGCGCTGGTCGGCGAGCGCGAAAATGTCGGCAAGGCAGCGCGTCGTTTCGCTGACGGTGGAGACACCGGCGCTGACCGTGATGTCGTATCGGCTAGTGTGCACCGAGGTCTTGGTCGCGTTTCTAATGCTTTCACCAAGCAGCCTGGCCGATGCATGCGGTTGTTGCGTCAGTATGGCGAACTCCTCGCCGCCGATCCGGAACACCTGATCGTTGCCGCCAACTGTCTCAGCCAGCATCGCGGCCGTCGACTTGAGCACCTTGTCGCCCTCGGCGTGGCCGAAACGGTCGTTGATCGACTTGAAATGGTCGACATCGACGATGAGCAGGCTGAGTGGCTTGCCGATATTGATGGCGGCCGCGACCGCGGACTCGCCGTCGGCGTCGAAACTGCCGCGATGCAGCAGGCCGGTCAGGCCGTCGCGGCCGACATATTTGATGAGGGCTTCATAGCGTTCGCGGTAGGTGAGGGTGTCGAAAATGTCGGAGAGACCACGCGGCACGGCGATGTCGTGATCCTCCACCCATTTGAGGTAGGCAACCAGCATGCCGCTATAGGCAAGCGCCGCGCCCATCTTGGCGAACCAGCCGCCGAAGAAGACCGCGATCGGCGCGCCGGCGACGAAGTGCAGCGCGGTGAAGAAGCCGATCTGGTCGAATGTCAGCACGCAGGCGACCGAGGCGAATATCCGCGCGAAAGGCAGATGGCGCAGATAGGCGCCGAGCTTCTCGTAGAGCAGGATGATCAGGATAGCGTCGATGAAGAGCAGTGTGGTGCCCCAGACCATCAGCCAGCCCATCTCGTCGATGAAGCCGATATCGGGAACCCTGCCGTCAGGAAGCGGCGAGATCGTATGCAGGCGCAGGACCAGCACCAGACCGATCATCAGCGCATTGCCGAGCAGCAGGCCGTAGATCGGCTGTCGGACGGTGGCCGCGTCCTCCTTCATGTAGAGCAGGAGCAGCATCACCAGCTTGCCGGAGAACATCACGGCCGAGCCTGGCGAGACCATGCCGAAGGGCAGCTGGACGTAGAAGACGCTGGCCAGATAGGTTTCGAGGAAATGCATGACGCCGAGCGCGCAGACGAACACGCCCAGTCCGATGCGGCCCCTGAAGCGGAAAAGCGTGACCATGGCGCCGAAATACAGAACCGCCTCGGCAAGGAGCAGGACACCGTTCAGCAAGTCGTCGATCCGATCTTTACCCGAAATCGCGGCGTGGCCGCAATTTCCCAACCTTCCAGTGTTTTGACGGCGAATGGTTAACCGCCGCTTTCATCGGCCCGCCGTGCGCGGAAAAGATGCAGCATAATCCAGCCAGGCGAAAGCCGTGGCGCGCCGAAAGCGATTGCCGTTCGGCGCTTCATCGCCTACATAGCGCGCAATCCTCCATCCAACTCGACACTTCAGTTTCCAGGGAAAGCGCGCGTGGCTCGCCAGTTCATCTATCACATGTCCGGCCTGTCGAAGGCCTACGGCACCAAGAAGGTGCTCGATAACGTTCACCTGTCCTTCTATCCGGACGCCAAGATCGGCATCCTCGGCCCCAACGGCTCGGGTAAGTCGACGATCCTTCGCATCATGGCCGGGCTCGACAAGGAATTCCAAGGCGAGGCGTGGCTCGCCGACGGCGCGACCGTGGGCTACCTGGCGCAGGAGCCGCAGCTCGACAACTCGAAGACCGTGCGTGAAAACGTCATGGACGGTGTCGCCAGGAAGACCGCCATCATCGAGCGCTACAACGAGCTGATGATGAATTATTCCGACGAGACTGCCGACGAGTCGGCCAAGCTCCAGGATGAGATGGACCGGCTGAACCTGTGGGATCTCGAGCAGCAGGTCGAGATGGCCATGGACGCGTTGCAGTGCCCGCCGGCCGATTCCGAAGTGACCAACCTGTCGGGCGGCGAGCGCCGCCGCGTGGCGCTCTGCCGGCTGCTCCTGGAACAACCCGACCTTCTGCTTCTCGACGAACCGACCAACCATCTCGATGCCGAGACCACGGCGTGGCTGGAAAAGCACCTGCGCGACTATCCGGGCTCGGTGCTGATCATCACCCACGACCGCTACTTCCTCGACAACGTCACCGGCTGGATCCTCGAGCTCGATCGTGGTCGCGGCATTCCCTACGAAGGCAACTACACCAAATATCTCGACGCCAAGGCCAAGCGCCTGATCCAGGAAGGCCGCGAGGACGACGCCCGCCAGAAGTCGATCTGGCGCGAGCGCGAGTGGATCCAGTCCTCGCCCAAGGCGCGCCAGACCAAGTCCAAGGCGCGTATCAAGGCCTATGAGGAACTGGTCGAGCAGTCGCAGAACCGCAAGCCGACCGACACGCAGATCGTCATCCCCTCGAGCGAGCGCCTCGGCAATGTCGTCATCGAGGTCGAGGGCCTCAACAAGGGCTTTGGCGACGAGCTACTGATCGAGAACCTGTCGTTCAGGCTGCCGCCGGGCGGCATCGTCGGCGTCATCGGCCCGAACGGCGCCGGCAAGACGACGCTGTTCAAGACCTTCACTGGCGCGGAAAAGCCGGATGCTGGCTCGATCCGCATCGGCGAGACGGTCAAGCTCGGCTATGTCGACCAGAGCCGCGACGCGCTCGACCCGAACAAGACGGTGTGGGAAGAGATTTCCGGCGGCGCCGAGGTCATCAAGCTCGGCAAGCATGAGGTCAACAGCCGCGCCTATTGCTCGTCCTTCAATTTCCGTGGCGGCGACCAGCAGCAGAAGGTGGGCAACCTCTCCGGTGGCCAGCGCAACCGCGTGCACTTGGCCAAGATGCTGAAGAACGGCGGCAACGTGCTGTTGCTCGACGAACCGACCAACGACCTCGACACCGAAACGCTCGCCGCGCTGGAAGACGCGCTTGAAGCCTATGCCGGCTGCGCGGTCATCATCAGCCACGATCGCATGTTCCTCGACCGCATGGCGACCCACATGCTGGCCTTCGAGGGCGACGCGCATGTCGAATGGTTCGAAGGCAATTTCGAGGAATACGAGAAGGACAAGCTGCGGCGCCTCGGCGCGGAAGCAGCCGCCCCGCACCGCATGACGCACAAGCGGCTGACGCGGTAAGGTACCAAGGGGCGGCGAATTTCTCAAAGGATACGAGGAGAGCTCCAAATGGCCGACTGGTCCGCCGCCCAATATCTGAAGTTCGAGGACGAGCGCACGCGGCCCGCGCGCGATCTCGTCCAGCAGGTGCCGGTCGATTTTCCGCGCCGCGTCGTCGATATCGGCTGCGGGCCGGGCAACTCGACCGAGCTTCTGGTCGAGCGCTGGCCAGACGCCGAGGTCAGTGGCTTCGACACCTCGCCCGACATGATCGAGAAGGCGAGGGCGCGGCTGCCGAACGTCAATTTCGCGCTCGCCGATGCCGCCAACTGGCAGCCCGAAAACCCGGTCGACGTCATCTTTGCCAACGCGGTCTTCCAGTGGCTGCCGGAACACCCGGTTATGTTCCAGCGACTGATGGGCCTGCTTGCACCCGGCGGCGCCCTGGCTATCCAGATGCCCGACAATCTCGGCGAGGCCTCGCACCAGCTGATGCGTGACACGGCTGTCGAGATGCCGTTCTCGGCGAAGCTGAAAGGCGCCGCTCGCGGCCCGTTGCCGCCGGTGTCCTTCTACTACGATCTCCTATCGCCGCTCGCGGACCGGCTGGATATCTGGCATACGATCTACAACCATCCGCTGGCCGATGCCGAAGCGATCGTCGAATGGGTGAAGGCGACCGGACTGAAGCCGTTCCTCGATCCGCTAGACGCGGATGAGAAAAAGCTCTTCCTCGACAGCTACACGGCAAAGATCGCAAAGGCCTACCCGAAGACGGCCAACGGCAAGGTGCTGTTGCGCTTCCCGCGCATCTTCATCATCGCCAAACGGGCCTGAACTTCTGCGGATCGGCAGTACCATCGGCGGTTGCCGATTTAAGCTGGCATAAACCGGCCAAATGCGACAAGGGTAGCGCCGGGCTCGCTCCGGTGCCCGTGCCTCAGACGGATTGGACATGCATCGCGTCATCATCAGCGGCATCGGCGCCGAAATCCCTGAACCCGTCATCACCAATGAAGAACTGGTCGAAAGCTTCAACAGCTGGGTCGACACCGAGAATGCGCGCCGTGCCCTGACCGGGGACACGCTGCTGCAGAAATCGGATAGCGCCTTCATCGAGCACGCGTCGGGCGTCAAGACACGCCACGTCGTCGAGCGGGAGGGCATCCTCGACCCGACCCGCATGACGCCGCGTATTCCGGCGCGGCCGGACGACGCGCTGTCGCTGGAGGCGGAGTTCGGCATTGCCTCGGCCAGGAAGGCGCTTGCCCATGCCGGAGTAGATGCATCGGAGGTCGATCTGGTGATCTGCTCGGCCTCGCATCACCAGCGGCCCTATCCGGCGATCGCCATCGAGATGCAGGAGGCGCTTGGCACCAAGGGCGCCGGCTTCGACATGGGATTGGGCTGCTCATCCGCCGCGGCCGCGCTGCACATCGCGGTCAATCTGGTCAGGGCAGGGGCGCACAAGCGCATCCTGGTGTCGACCCCGGAGATCATCACCGGCCATCTCAATTTCCGCGACCGGCAGACGCATTTCATCTTCGGCGACGCTTCGGTCGCCATGGTCGTCGAAGGGTTGGCGCAGGGCGAGAAGCGGCCCGGCCGCTTCGAAGTGCTCGACACGCGCACCTGGACGCAGATGTCGAACAACATCCGCACCAATCTCGGCTACCACACCCGCACCGCCCAGGCCGATCCCTACATGATCGACCTGGAGGGCAACCTGATCAAGCAGGTCGGTAACAAGGTGTTCAAGGAAGTCACCGTCGCCGGCCACAAGTTCATCGTCGAGTTCCTGGCCGAGCATGGGCTGGCGCCGGAAGGCATCCGCCGCTTCTGGCTGCACCAGGCCAATGCGCGCATGAACGCAATGATCCTGAAGCTCTCCTTCGGCCATGATGTCGACCACGACCGCGCGCCGATGGTGCTGGAGCGGCTCGGCAACACGGCGGGCGCGGGCGCCATCGTGGCGCTGGCGGAGAACCACGCCGACATGAAGGCCGGCGACTTCGGACTGCTCTGCGCTTTCGGCGCCGGCTATTCGATCGGCGGCGCGCTGCTCAAGATGTTGTGATGCTCACGGCCTCGCGGCCGCATCATGCCGGCGCGAACGGCACCAGCATGGGTACGCGCTTGGCATAATCATCATAGGCTGAGCCCAGTTCGCCACGGAGAAAACTCTCCTCCAGCCGCGCCTTGATGACGATGCCGACGAGCAGCACGGCTGCGCCGGCGACACCCCAGACGGTCCCCTTCGCAGCCATGGTGGCAAGGATCGACAGCAGCAGCCCGGTATAGATCGGGTGGCGCACCAGCCCGTAGGGACCAGTGTCGACCACATGATGATCCGCCTTGGCGGTAATGGTGCCGGACCAAAGCCTGCCGAGATGCAGGCGCGCCCACCAGGCGAAGGCGATGCCGATCGCGACCAGGGCAACGCAGATCCATGCCTCGGTCAGGTTCGGCATCCACAGCCGAAGCCGGCCGACATAGCCATGCGCCGGAACGACCAGCAGCAAGGTGCCGACCAGCCAGAGCACGCGGTAGCTGAGTTCCGCCTGAACGCCGACTCGCTTCTGCGCCGGATCCGCCCAGAAAGCGGCGATGGCCCAGGACACGATCCAGGCCAGCCACAAGGCAGCGATTGCGGGTCCAGGGTGCACGATCCTACCTCTTTCGATGCTCGCCATCCGGGGCGCGCCATCTAAGGGATGAGGCGCGGCAAAAGATAGTCGAGGCCGGTAAGAACGTCGTGATCGCCGGGAGAGAGACCGGCAAGAAGCCGTTCTCCCTCCCGGCTCGATCATCACGCGGCCATCGCGGCCGCGACAAGCGTCTCGCCGGAATACTGCCTGCCCCCGATGCCCCAACCGCCATCGGGCGCGTTGAGGATGTTGATCCAGGTGTTTTCAGCCTTATGGCCCGGCACGCAGAGTTCGGCGACGATCCTGGTGGCGGCCGTTATGAAAGCCTCTCGCGCTTCCATCGATCCGAGGCCGATGTTGGGCAATTTCAATTCCACCATGACAAGCGGCCGATTGGTTCCGCCCCCGTAGATGCGCTGGAGCGGCAGGATATGGACTGTTCCGCCGACAATTGCGGTGAAGAATGAATTTCCGGTCGCTCCGGAGGCTTCGATGAGAGCAGTGCTCAGGCGCGGCAGGATTTCGCGCTCTCCTGCTGCAGTCAGGACGCCTTCGGGTGCGGTTACGGTGATCGGCATTGGTTCTTCCTTTCTTGCTGCGAATGGTCCCGACGGCGAGCCTGCCTTGCTCTTGCCAGGTTACGTATTGATTGTTACGATACCTAAAAATGACAAGTCAATAGGTTTCGTATCGATCATTATGGAAAATTCGGAGAAGCCCCGCGGCGGCAGGCCGCGCGCATTCGATCCTGACGCCGCGCTCGATGCGGCAATGCATCTGTTTTGGGAGCACGGCTATGAGGCGACCTCGCTTGCGATGCTGCGCGAAGCCATGGGCCTGACGCCTCCACAGATCTACAACGCCTTCACGGACAAGGAGACGCTGTTTCGCCGGGCGCTGGCACGCTACCACGATAGGGAGATCGGGTTTGCGCTGGAGGCGCTCAGCGCCCCGGTGGCGACGGGGGAGGCGATCCGGCGGCTTTTGATGGGAGCGGCACAAGCCTACACAAGACAGGACAAGCCTGGCGGCTGCTTGTTCATCAGCGGCGCGCTGGCGACGTCGCCGCAGGCGCAAGGTATTGCGGAGGAGCTCAAGACATATCGCAAGGCAACCGAGGCCGCGATCGCCGCCCGATTGGCCAAAGGGCTTGAGGCGGGCGAATTGCCTGCTGGTCTATCTGTCGAGCGACTTGCGAGATACCTGGCCGGTGTCATGCATGGAATGTCGATCCAGGCACGTGACGGAGCGTCGGTGGAGGATCTGCGAGCCCTGGCCGAGACGGCCCTTGCCGCCTGGGAGATCGAAGTGCAAAAAGCGGCCAAGTCAAAGGAAGATGCTGATGCAGGATCTATTGTCCACGATTGAGCCGTCCGTCGAGATCGTGCCGGGTCGCAAGCTCGCGGCCAAGGTCGCGGCGCTCTATGTCGCGCCGTCAGATCATTTCCAGACCAGGCCGGTGGACGAATTGCGGCTGGGCTTCGACGGCATCGCGGGCGACTTTCACGCCGGCGCCACGCGGCGGTCCGGCGGACGCGAGCCGTGGTATCCACGTGGCACAGAAATGCGCAACGAGCGGCAATTGTCCCTGGTGGCGGCGGACGAACTGTCGATCGTCGCTGAGCGCATGGAACTGAAGGAAATCAAGCCGGAGTGGATCGGCGCCAACCTTTTGATCGAAGGCGTCCCGAACCTTTCCATGCTGCCGGCCGGCTCGCTGCTGTTCTTCAAGGGTGGAGTGACCATCAAGGTCGATGCGCAGAACGGGCCTTGCCGTATTGCCGGGCGTTCCATCGCCGAGAATGCCGGGATGGCCGACCATGAGGCCGGCGCGTTGCTGTTTCCGAAGGCGGCGAAGCGACTGCGCGGCCTCGTCGCCTGGGTCGAGAAGCCGGGCACGATCACTGCCGGTGAGGATATTTCGGTGCGCGTGCCCGAGCAGTGGATTTATCGCGCTTAAGTCGAGTCGCCACGTCGCTTTTGCGCGACGTGGCCGCGTGATCCGGACTAAGCTTTCCGGTTCTTGTTGGCGCCTTGCGCCATCACCGAAACATGGTCCCATTTTTCCCACGTGGCGATGCGGTTGGCATATTCAGCCTTGGTCATCGGCAGGCCGCCGTCGCCGAAGAAGACCCTGAGTGGCGGTTCGGCCGCATCGACGATGGCGAGCATGGCCGGTCCGGTTGCCTCGGGGTCGCCGGCCACGGCGCGACTGCGGCGCTCAGCCATGGCGGCGCGAGCAGGTGCATAGGCCTCGATCGCCTTGGAAACCTTGGCGGACGAGCCGGCCCAGTCGGTGGAGAAGCCGCCCGGCTCGACCAGCGTGACATGGATGCCGAATTCGGCGACCTCGAGGCTGAGCGACTGGCTGAACGCCTCCAACGCCCATTTCGATGCATGGTAGAGGCCGAGCGAGGCGAAGGCGTTGACGCCGCCGATCGACGAGATCTGGATGATGTGGCCGGAGCGCTGCGCCCGCATGATCGAAAGCGCCGCCTGGGTAACCCAAAGCGCGCCGAACAAATTGGTCTCGATCTGGTCGCGGGCCTCCTGCTCTGTAACTTCCTCGACAGCGCCGAAATGGCCGTAGCCGGCATTGTTGATGACGACGTCGAGTCGGCCGAAGCGCTTGTGCGCGTCGCCAATGGCGGCTTCGACGGCCTTTTTGTCGGTGACGTCGAGCTTGATGGCGGCGATGTTGTCGCCATATTTCTCCACGAGATCGGCGAGCGTGCCGGCATCGCGTGCCGTTGCAGCGACGCGGTCGCCGCGAGCGAGCGCCGCCTCGGCCCAGACGCGGCCAAAGCCTTTCGACGATCCGGTGATGAACCAAACCTTGTCAGTCATGATCTGTGGTCCTTGCCCAAAGGGGCGATGAACTGGGGAGATAAACGGAGGAAGCTCCGTTTTCAGCATGTGAGGCGCCGCAAACATTTTTCCAGATGCTGCGCCGGAATTATTTGCTCGATGTCTACCCAGGCACTAGGCGGAACCTCACTCGTCTTCGTCGTCTTCCTCAAGCAGTCGTGTCGCGCGCCAACGGGTGAGCACCTGATTGGTCTGCTCGATGACGAAAAAGCGCGCCGAGTCGCGGTCGTAGCCCTCGGCGAGCAGCTTTTCGTAGTCGGTGTGGGCGTGGCGGACATGAGCGATCGTCGCCAGCCATACCGCGATCGTTGGCGGCAAGGCCTTCATATGGACGGCGCCGGCATCGGCGCGGATCTTTTCCATGTCGGCATAAGGGGCAAGCGGCAAAAGCGCCGTCAGCGCCTTGGCAATGGCACGGCGACGGCCGGTCGGAGCGGTCATTTCTCGTCGCGCCCAGCGATGGCTGCTTCGGGGAAGGCGTCGGTCGACGCGTAGTAGGGTTTGATATCGATCACAGGTGTGCCGTCGAGCACGTCGATGCCATCGATCTCGATCCGGCCGGCCGCGATGTCCAGCGCGGCCAGTCTCGCGACATGCAGCCCGACCGGGTTCGGTCGGGCAGGGGAGCGCAGCGAGAAAACGCCTTTCGGTTCAGCCGCATGGCGAGGTTTCTGCACAATCAGAGTCCGCGGCGCCCGATCGAGCCAGGACAGGATCACGATATGGCTGGCGCGGTCGAGATTCTGCAGTCCCTTCCGGTAGGGCTCGTCAATCAGGACGGTCGCCGGCCGCCCTGTTTCGCGGGCGGCCCGCATGTTCTTGGGGCAATCCTCGCGGCTCGTCCATGGCGAGACGATCCGGCCGATGAAGATGACGTGGCCGTCCGGCGGCATATGCGCCGGGTCCGTGTCCAGAAGCTGCTCGCCTTCACGGGTCTCGAACATAGCTTTCGCTCCCTCAGTGCTGAAACAGCAACCCATCGTGTGGCTTGCGGTCGCGCCATTTTCTTGTCCGGGAGCGACATAGCGCTTGCCAGAGGCTCAAAATCGACATAAACATATCTTTATATCTTTCACGAGAGGCCGCTCATGCATGTCTCGCTCGACACGATGGTAGATACATTGAAGGCGGCGGCCGAATCCAGCCGGTTGCGTATCCTAGTGCTGTTGTCGCGCGGCGACCTGACGGTCTCCGACCTCACCGAGATCCTCGGCCAGTCGCAACCGCGCGTATCGCGTCATCTCAAGCTGCTGCTCGATGCCGGTTTGATCGGCCGCTATCAGGAGGGCTCCTGGGCCTATTTCAGGCTGTCGGATACGGACTCCTCACGCGACTTCGTGCTGCGGCTGGTCTCCGGCGTCCGCGAGGCGGACCCGCAGGTGGTGCGCGATCTCGAACGGCTGGCCTCCGTCAAACGCAAGCGACAGGACCGCGCGGCCGAATATTTCTCCGAGAATGCCGCGAGCTGGGATCATATCCGCTCGCTGCATGTGCCAGACCGCGCGGTCGAGGCGGCTCTCCTCAAACTCGTCGGCAAGCGGCCGTTCCAGTCTATGCTCGACCTCGGCACCGGCACGGGCAGGCTGCTCGAAATCTTTGCGCCGCTCTATCGGCGCGGCGTCGGCATCGACATGTCGCGCGAGATGCTGACGGTGGCGCGCGCCAATCTCGACAAGGCGGGCGTCGCCAATGCGCAGGTGCGGCTTGGCGACATCTTCTCACCGCCGGTCGAGCGAAACGCCTTCGATCTCGTCACCATCCACCAGGTGCTGCACTATCTCGACGACCCGGCCCGCGCCATCGGCGAGGCGGCAAGGCTGCTGCGTCCGTCCGGCAGGCTGGTCATCGTCGACTTCGCGCCGCACAGGCTGGAATTCCTGCGTGACCAGCATGCGCATATGCGGCTTGGCTTTTCCGACCGCCAGATATCGGAGTGGTTCGCCGAGGCCAGCCTCGACCTCGAGGACAGCCAGGAGTTCGAACCGCGCGGCCAGGCTGAAGCCAGGCTGACCGTCAAGCTCTGGCTCGGCCGCGACCGCCGGTTGCTGATCGCCGACCCATCCAACGATGCACTGCCAGCAAGGGAAACAGCCTGATGAACCAGTTCCGCTTTTCCCGACGCCCCGACATTGGCGACAAGGTCCGGGTTTCGTTCGAGTTCTTCCCGCCGAAGAACGATGAGATGGAGGCCAGGCTTTGGGACACCGTTACCCGGTTGGAGCCGCTGAAGCCAAGATTCGTCTCGGTGACCTATGGCGCCGGCGGCTCGACGCGCGAGCGCACGGCGCGGACGGTGAAGCGCATCCTCAAGGAGACGACGCTGACGCCGGCGGCGCATATGACATGCGTCGACGCTGCCCGCCATCAGGTCGACGCGGTCATCCAGGAATTCGCGGGCCTGGGTGTGACGCGTTTCGTCGCCTTGCGCGGCGATCCCGCCGCAGGCGTCGGCACGGCCTACAGGCCGCATCCGGATGGTTATGCCAATGGCGCCGAACTGGTCGGGGCGCTGAAGAACGTCGGCGATTTCGACATCTCGGTTTCGGCCTATCCCGAAAAGCATCCGGAAAGCCCGGATTTCGCCACCGACATCGACATGCTGAAGCGCAAGGTCGACAATGGCGCGACGCGGGCGATCACGCAGTTCTTTTTCGACAACGACCTCTATGAGCGCTATGTCGAGCGGGCGCGCCGCGCCGGGATTTATATCCCAATCGTGCCGGGCATCCTGCCAGTGCACAACTTCACTCAGGTCGCCAACTTCTCGGCGCGCTGCGGGGCGCTGGTGCCTTCATGGTTGGCCGAGCGCTTCGAAGGGCTGGAGAACGATCCGCAGACACATGCGCTGGTGGCCTCGGCCGTGGCGGCGGAACAGGTGCTCGACCTCGTCGAGCGTGGCGTCGGCGATTTCCACTTCTATACGATGAATCGCGCCGATCTCGTCTTCGCGGTCTGCCACATGATCGGCATCCGCTCGCATGAAGTGGAGACCGCCGGATCGGCGGCGGCCTGAAAAGTAAAAGGCCGGGTAAAACCCGGCCTTTCTAATTGATTGGACTATTTTCTGTGCTGGTCTTCCCGGCTTTGGCGGGTCAGGGAAGAACGCCTATGATAAGGGCGCCGATGAATGCGAACGCTGCACAAATCATCAATGCGTTGATTGGCCTCGTCAGTCCCATGTCATAGCCTCCTCTTCAGAGCTATGGGGGGGAGTCTAGGGTCATTTGTGCCACAGGCAAGCGGAAAATGTGCTGCAATGCGACGTGATTGTGATTTCCGCGACCTGCAACTGGCCGTTAGCCATTGAAACTCTTCGGCAAATGCCGACCCGGCGCTTGTGAATAAATTGTGGCGGCGATGTGGCATGGCGCCGCTATCATCGGCCGAAGACGCGCCCGTCGATGGTGACCAGCCCGAGTCCGATCAGGGTCATTCCAGCCATTTCGAAGAGCGCCAGCCGCTCGCCGAGAAAGAGAAATCCGAGGAGCACCGCACTCACCGGCACGATCAAGGTGACCAGCGAGGCGTTGGTGGCGCCGGCCGATGCGACGAGGTTGAAAAAGAGTATGTAGGCGAAGGCGGTGGAGAGCAGCGCCAGGCCCAGCACCGCGGCCCAGACCGGTGGCGAGGCGGATAAGAGCCCAGCCGGGCCATAAGCGACAAGCACGACCGGGATCATGATGATGGTCGAGGCCGTCAACTGCCCGGTGGCGAGGACCGGCGACGGAACGCCCTTGAAGCGCCGCGCGACCATCAGCGCGGCCCCGTAGGATAGGGAAGCGCCGATCAGCGCGAACTTCGCCCAGATCGGGCCGCCGAGGCCGGCGATCAAGCCCGGACCGATCATGACGGCGGTCCCCGCGACGCCGAGAGCAATGCCAGCCAGCTTGTTCCAGGACAACTTTTCGTCGGTGGTCAGCGCATTGGCGAGGACCAGGGTCCAGAAAGGCGTCGTTGCGTTGAGCACCGACGCAACACCCGCGCCGAGTTGTGTCTGGCCAGCGAAGATCAGCGAAAAAGGAACGACGTTGTTGGTGAGCGCCAGCAGGAAGAAAAGGCCAGCATAAGGGAAGGCGAGGCGGAAGGAGGGACCCCGGATCGCCAGGTAGAGCTGAAGTGCCGCTGCGGCGATGGCGACGCGGAACAGCACCAGCACCAACGGGTGCATTTCGGACACGGCAATACGGGCGAAGAAAAACGAACCGCCCCAGATCGCGCCTAGCAGCAACAGCTGGCCCCAGTCCTTGAGCGTCATCGGCCCGCGCGTCGGCACGGCGCCAGCAGCAATCGTCATGTCGTCAGCCCTCCCGTGCCGCGCGCCAGGCGGCCTGTCGAATATCCGTTCAATCGATAGCCCGTTTTGCGAAAAGGACCACCCGAAACCTGATTGGTTGGCTGGCGCTCCTGCCAGATGGTGCAATCGGCCTTAACGCAAGGCGAGACACAGAACTGTTTTCTTTGGCGGCTAGCTAGGATTAATTGTGCACGCCCCAGATCGAGGATTCGTCCATGCAGCGATTCGAAAATGCCCGCGAGGCGGCACTGGCGCTTCGTCCCGACGATCCGGTCTATTGCTTCCGGCCGCAGGTGCTTAAGGCCGATGCCTTGCAGTTCATGGGCATGTTCCCGGGCAAAACCGCCTACGCGGTCAAGACCAATGGCGAGCAGATCGTGCTGAGGACGCTGGTGGAAGCCGGCGTTAGCGCTTTCGACGTTGCCTCGCCCGGCGAGTTTGCCGCCGTCCGCGCTGTCTCGCCTGATGCCGAGATGCTCTATATGCATCCGATCAAGGCGCAGTCGGACATCAAGCTGGCGCTGGAGAAATACGGCATCCGGGTCATCTCGCTCGACCACGAGGATGAGATCACAAAACTGACGCGCGTGGTTCGCGCGCTCGATATCGATCCGGGCGCGATCACCGTATTCGTGCGCATCCAGACCAAGGGGCACGCCGCCTATGAGCTGTCGAAGAAGTTCGGCGCCGGGCCGGCCAACGCCGTGGAGCTTGCCGAGCGGCTCAACCGAACCGGCTACAAGGTGGGGCTGTGCTTCCATGTCGGCAGCCAGATCGAGGACCCCGATACTTATGAGCGGGCGCTGGCTTCGGCCGACTGGGTGCGCAACCGCTTGACCTTCGACATTGCCGGGCTCGATGTCGGCGGCGGTTTTCCCGCCGAATACGGCCGTGATCCCAACCGCAAGCAGGTCGAGATGCCGTCGCTCGGCCAGATCATGTCGCGGCTGTCCGGCGACCTCAAGGAATACCAGTTCAATGAAATGCCGCTGGTGGCGGAGCCCGGCCGCGTGATCGTGGCGCGCTGCCTGTCGCTGATCGTGCGGGTGCTGTTGCGCAAGGGCAAGCGGCTCTACATCAATGACGGAATCTGGGCCTCGCTCTCGGATTCATGGACCGGCAAGATAACGCTGCCGGCGCGCTTCATCCCCGATCCGGCGATCCGCACCCGCAACGGTGCTGAAAAAAACATCGTTCCGTTCAAGGTCTGCGGCGCGACCTGCGATTCCGTCGACATCTTGTCGAGGCCGTTCTGGCTGCCGGAAACCGTTGACACCGGCGACTGGATCGAGATCGGTCACATTGGCGCTTATTCGCTGTCGCTCAGGACGCGCTTCAACGGCTTCTATCCCGATACGTTCGTCGAGGTGACGACGCCGTTCGACGAGGGCGACGCGCCACAAGGGTTTGCGAGCCTGGAGACGATGGCGGATTGAGCCATTTTCCCTTCTCCCACAAGGGAGGAGGACAGGGCGCTACAGCTTCGCCAGCAATTCAGCCGTAGGCCAGCCATCAACAGGAAGCCCGAGCCGCGCCTGTTCCTTGCGGATCGCTTCACGGGTGTTCGTGCCAAGGATGCCATCGACCGTGCCGACGTCGTAGCCCCTGGCTTCGAGCTTGGTCTGCAGCGCCTTCATCTGGTCGCCGTTGAGGCCGGGCTCCGGCGAGCGCGGGTCGAACTGCGGCGCGCCGGCCAGCCGCGTCGCAAACACCGCCGCGGTCAGCGCATAGGTGAAGGACTGGTTCCACTCCAGATAGACGTCGAAATTATCGTAGGTCAGGAAGGCGGGGCCTTTGCGGCCCAGCGGGAGCGCGAGCCCGGCCTTCAGGCCATTGTCGGCCAGCGGGGTGCCGTCTGGCCTTGTCACCCCCCACTGCGACCATTGCGACAGCGGCAGCTTGTTGGTTCGGCCGGTCTGGTCCCAGGGCATGTCGTCCGGAACGCGCACCTCCTCGACCCAAGGCTGGTCGCGTTTCCAGCCGCGTGACAGGATCTTGTTGGCCGTGGTCATGATGACGTCCGGCACGCTGTTCCTGAGGTCAATCTTGCCGTTGCCGTCGGCGTCGATGCCCTTGGCCAGATAGTCGGTCGGCAGAATCTGCGTCTGGCCGATCTCACCGGCCCAGGCGCCCTTGACGTCCGCCGGCAGCGCGCCGCGGTCTATGAGGGTCAGCAGCGGCACCAGTTGCGGCCGGAACAGCTGCGGCCGGCGGCAGTCATGCGAGAGCGTGACCAGCGCGTTCAGGGTGTGGAAGTCGCCCTGGACGGCGCCGAAATCGGTCTCCAGCCCCCAGAAAGCGGCGATGATGGCCGGTTGCACGCCAAATTCCTTGTCTGCGCGGTCGAAGACGTCGGCATATTTCTTCAGATTGGCCGCGCCTTGCTTCAGGCGGTAAGCCGAGATCATGCGGTTCGAAAACTCGGTGAAGGTTTGCGTGAAGACGCCCTGGGCGCGGTCGCGCGCCAGCACCTTCGGATCGATCGTGGCATCCTCCAGCGCATCGAGCCCGACCGCGCCGACGCCTGCCGCCTTGGCTTCCGCCGCGACGCCCTGTTTCCAGGCTTCGAAATCGCCGCCGCATTCCTGCGCCGCCGCTGGCCAGGCGAAGCCAAAAAGGAACAGCACCGCCAAGATATCAACGCGCAATCGCATCGCTTTCCTTCCGAGACCGCCACATGGCTCCGCACAGGCCCTTGCCGGGCTTCTCGCCAGAGGCATGCTTAGCTTTCAAAGTCCCGGAACGCCCATCGGCACCCACCTGGATGCGCCGCCCCGGATTACCAGCGGTTGCAACTATCGCCGCCGGTCGTGTCGAAAAGCAGGCGCGGCAACGGATGTCAACGGGTGTTCTGCCGCAGCCACTTGTTCCAGGAAGCTTCCGAGCCGTTGAAGACGTTGATGTCGGACTTGCCGGTCATGCCGGGCACGATGCCGGTGCCGGTATATTGCCAGAAGGCGAAGGGGTGGCTGCCGTATTTCTGGCGCGGGTGGCCGGCGACCGAGCGCAGCCAGTAGGGATAGCCGCGGAAGGTCGAAAGCTGATTGTCATCGAAGAAGTCGATGGAGGTGTAGATGATCGGCTTCTTGCCATAGTGCCGTTCGACGATTTCGAGGAAGGTGGTCATCTCGCTGCGCACCGTCGCCGGATCGGGGCGCAGCCTGCAGGTCGGCGACTTCGGGTTCCATTCCATGTCGAGCACCGGCGGCATCGCCGAGCGGTCGTTGGGGACATTGGCGATGAACCAGCGCGCCTGGGCGGCGGCCGGCGTGCAGAAATAGAAGAAATGATAGGCCGCGCGCGGTATGCCGGCAGCCTTTGTGCGTTCCCAATGCTCGTTGAAATATTCGTCGAACCGGTCACCGCCTTCGGTCGCCTTGATGAAGGCGAAGGAGATGCCGCTGGCCCTGGCCGTCGGCCAGTCGACCGATGTCTGATATTTGGAAACGTCGGTGCCGTGGATGGCATAGTTCCATGGCGCGCCGCTGTCCCATTCATGCGGCTTGGAATCGTCAAAACGCGGCGCGCGCACGGCAACCGTTTGCGACGACGACACTGGCGAAAGATCGTCCACGGTCGAGCAGGCGCCCAGGAGCGTCAGCATCAGGAGAGCCGCAAGACGGCGCATGGCATTTCCCTGGCCGGTTCCAGCCGGTCGCTGATGGGTCCTTCCGGATGGCCGTCGCTTGCTCTGGCCCCCTGCGGGCGGTCGCCCCACCGGACCGCCCTGTGAATCGTTGATCGCCGAACATGGTTGATAATCCATTGACGACGCTCGACAACACCCGTGATTTTGCGGAAGCAATGGCGGCAAATCGATGACATAAATCGAGCCGGAAATTCACGGGGCGGAAGAGATGCGGATTGTTGTGAAGTTCATAAAAGGGCTGCTTGGTCTCATCGTCCTGGCGGTCGCCGCGCTCTTTGCCTGGCTCTACTTCTCGCCGCCGGAGCTGATCCGCGTCGGCTCCGGCTATTCGGCCAAGATCGTCTGCTCCAATGTCTTCATCGCCGGCCGCGACCCGAATGAAGTGCTTGCGGTCGACGTGCAAGCGCCGGGCCATCCGCTGCTCAAGCTGATGAAAGTGTCGGTCGACAAGGAGAGGGGGATTGTTTCGGCGGGGTTGCTCTGGGTGCTGGGCAAGAGCATTGCCGTGGAGCGCTACGGGGTCGGCTGCGCGTCGGTTCCCGATGGCGATAGCGGCAAAGCCAGGCAGACTTCATTGCGCTTCGTGCCGCCTGCGGCGGCGCAACCGGACGAGCTTTGGCCGAATGGCGAGCGCGTGGACGCTTCGCAGAACGCCGAAGTGTCGAAGATTGTCGATGACCGCGCCATGGCCGGCGCAGGCGTGCGCGCGGTGGTGGTGGTGAAGAATGGGCGCATCGTCGCCGAGCGGTACGGAGACGGCTTTTCGGCGAAGACGCCCTTGCTCGGCTGGTCGATGACCAAGACGGTCAATGCGGCGATCATCGGCACGCTGGTCAAGGACGGCAAGATGGCTGTCGACAACAAGGGCCTGTTTTCGCCATGGAAGGCCGACGACCGCGCCGCCATCAGCCTCGCCGACATGATGGCGATGTCGAGCGGGCTGGAGTTCAACGAAGACTATGGCGATGTCGCCGACGTGACGCGCATGCTCTATCTCGAACCCGACATGGCGGGCTTCGCCGAGGGCAAGTCGCTTAAGGGCGAGGTGGGGAAGGTGTTTTCCTATTCGAGCGGCACGGCGGTGATGCTGTCGCGGCTGTGGCAGAACGCGATCGGGGACAAGGCGAAGGCGCTGGCGTGGCCGCGCACGGCGCTGTTCGAGCCGCTCGGCATGCATAGCGCGGTGCTCGAGACCGACGAACAGGGCACGTTCGTCGGCTCGTCCTATCTCTACGCCACGGCGCGCGACTGGGCGCGATTCGGCCAGTTCCTGCTGCAGGGCGGAACCTGGAACGGCGCCGAGATCCTGCCCGCCGGCTTCGTCGACTGGATGCGGCAGCCGGCGCCGGCCTCGAAGGTCTACGCCAAGGGCCAGCTGTGGATCGAGGGGCCTGGCGATGAGGAGAGCCCCGGCGCGGGAGCTACGGCTGGCCTGCCCAAGGACACGTACTGGATGGAGGGCCATGACGGCCAGACGGTGACCATCATTCCGTCGGAGCAACTGGTGGTGGTTCGCCTTGGGTTGACGCCCGCCAAGCTCGGCTACCGGCCTCAGGCAATGGTGGCGGCGCTGGTCAAGGCGCTGCACTGACCGGTGAAACCGCGGCGCCATCCGTTTCGAGTTCGGCAAGGATCAGGTCTTCGAACTTCCGGATAGCCGTGCCCGCATTCTGGCCCTGGCTCAGCAGATAGAGCGGGATGGCTTCCAGTTCGGGTAGCTGATCGTTGCCTGTCACCTCGACCAGTCCGGCGGGCGCGGTTCCGGCTGCCATCGAGGTTACGGCAACGCCCGCCCGCACTGCCGCAAGGATGCCGGGATGGCTGCTGCTTTGCACCGCCACGCGCCAGTTGCGTTGCGCGGTCTCCAGCGCCGAGATCATGGTGCGGCGGAAGACGCAGCCTTCCGGATATGCGGCAAGCGGGATCGTGCCGCCGGGCTCCACTTCAAAATCCGCGCCGAGAACCCAGTTCAGTCGCGCCCGCAGTCGGTGCCTCGCCGAGGGCGGAGCGGCGGCCAGCGTAACCAGGGCGACGTCGATCTCCTGCCGTTGCAGCGCCGCGGCGATCTTGGCGCTGAGATCGCAAACGATCTCGATCTCGGTCTCCGGCATTCGATCGCGCATGGTCGCGATCAAGCGCGGCAGGAAGGCCAGGGCGTAATCGTCGGGCATGCCGATGCGGATCTTGGTGCGGGGCCGCTGACTGCGCGTGCTCGACAGCATCTCGTCGTAGGCGGCCAGCACGCTCAACGCCTTGGCATAAAGCTCGCTGCCCTTCGACGTCGGTTCGATCCTGTGGTGATGCCTGATGAAGAGCGGTGCGCCGATCTCGGTCTCCAGCATTTTCAGCCGCATGCTCATCGCGGCCTGCGTGCAGGCAAGCCGCTCCGCGGCGCGCGACAGCGAGCCGCGCTCGTAGATGGCGACGAAACTTCTCAGCAGGCGAACTTCAATATCCATGGCGGCATCAGCATGGCTTATTCCGCCAATAAGGACAATTTGCTTGTCAAACCAGGCGCCTCGGTCGAGTTTCCCGGCCAATCAATGGAGGCGAGATCATCATGGTCGTAGGGTTCATCGGGCTTGGGACGATGGGGCGGAACGCGGCGCTGAACGTGCGGCGCGCGGGATTCGACATGGTCGTCTACGACGTCCGCCTGGAAGCAATGGAGGCGCTCGCGGCCGTCGGCGCGGCCAAGGCAACCGGCCCCGCCGATGTGCTCGATCGTAGCGACATCGTCGTCACGATGGTGTTCGGGCCGAAGGAAATCGAGCAGGTCGTGAGGGGCGAAAGCGGCTTTCTAACCACATCCTGCGCCGGCAAATACTGGATCGACATGACCACCAGCAGCCCGAAACTGATGCGCGCGCTGGCAGGTGAATTCCAGGCGAAAGGCGGCGGTCCAGTCGATGCGCCGGTCACCGGCTCCGTGGACGCCGCGATCAGGGGCGACATGCCGATGTTCGTCGGCGGCACCGACAGCGATGTCGAGGCGGTGCGTCCGGTTATCGAGGCGATGGGCGAATTGCGGCGCGTCGGCCGCTATGGCAACGGCTATGTCGCCAAGCTCGTCAACAACCAGCTCTGGAAGATCCACGCCGCCGCGATCGGCGAGGCAATGGTTACGGCAAAGCTCGCCGGTCTGGAGCCGGAGGTCTGGTGGAATGTCATGAAGGGAGGCGCGGCTGACAGTTTCGTGCTCCAGCACGATGTTCCATCCATTTTTGCCGGGCACTACGACCCATCGTTTCCAATCGCGCTCTGCCTGAAGGACCTCGGTCTGATCGAAGAACTGATGACGGAGACCGGCACCAGGAACGAGCTGACGCGCGCGACCCACGACCGTTTCAAGCTGGCGGGCGAGCGCTACGGCGTCGGCGCCGGGGAGATGACGGTTTGCAAGGTCATCGAGGACGACGCCAATGTGTCACTCCGCGTCGCCGGCGATTGGGTGGCGCCTTGGGAAGTGGCTCATCCAGCGATCAGCGCAAGTCGCTGACAACTTCGGTTCGGATTGCGATCACGCTACCGGGCGCCGATCACCGCCAGCCAGGAATAGCCGCGATAAAACGTTCGGAAATGGAAGGTTGCGCCGGTCCGCTCGGATTCCGATTCAAGCACGTCGCGCAATGAAGCGCGCGGCTCGACGTGGAATTTTCGCAGCCAGCCGCGCAGCAGCGCCCGGAACCAGCGCGGCAGGCCTTCCTGCTGACCGAAGTCGACGATGTGTAGCGAGCCGCCGGGCGCGAGCACGGCGAGCGCTGCCGAGACCGTCTTTTCCCAGCCCGGGATCATCGACAGGGAATAGGAGACGAACACGCGGTCGAAACGGTCGACGCCGAACAAGGCTTTGGCGTCGAAATCCGTGGCGTCGCCGCGCGCCAGGCTGACGCTGCCGGCCAGGCCTTCACGCGTGGTAGCGGCATTTGCCGTTTCAAGCATCTCGGCGGAGATATCGAGGCCGAAGAAGCGGGCGTTGGGATAGCGGCGGGCGGCAAGCACGATGTTGCGGCCGGTGCCGCAGCCGAGCTCCAGAACGCTGCCGCCATCCGGCACATCGAGCCCGGAAATCAGCCGGTCGCGGCCAAGCAGGTAATATTTGCGCGTCAGATCATAGATGTGGCGCTGCCAGCGGTAGACGCCATCCATCAGTTCGGCATGGCTGGCCGGCAGATCCGTCGTGCTCATGCGGCGCGCTTCACGTAGAGGTGGAAGCCGCCATAGATGGCCGAGCGATCCCTGGCCGAGAATTCGCGGGAGGCCTCGTCCTCGTACTGCCACTGGTCGAGCAGCGAGGTGGAGACGCGGCCAGGCAGCAGGCTCGGTTCGGCGGCGGTGCGGAAGATGACGCGGGCGCCGGCCGACGCGGTGCGGGTGATCTCGGCCCAGAGCGCGTTGAGCAGGTCGTCGGTCATCCAATCCTGCGCGTCGAGCAGGACGAAGCGGTCGACCGTGCCCGCATCCTTGGCGGCCAGGAACTTGATCAAATTGGCATGATGAATGGCGACGCGATCGATGTTGCAGCGGATCGTCTGATAGTTGCTTTTTTCCAGATAGGCCGGCAGGGCGGCCTCGCCGGGTTCAGGGTAGCGGCGGGCAAAGGCCTGCCAGGCGAAGTAGTTGTTCTTCAGCGGGAAGTCGCAGGCGAGCTTTTCCAGCCGTGCCTTGAGCACGCTCGCCATCGAGCCGTCGCCGGATGTGATCAGCGAGTCATACTGCGCCGGTGGAATGCCCAGGCCAAACAGCGAGGCCTTGCGCGACGTTGCCCATCGCAAAAGCTTCTTGTCGAAGACCGGCGCCAATTCCTCGTTGAAGAAGCGGCGCTGCTCACCGATGTTCGTCGCGGCCATGATGCCGGCCGGATCGACACCGAACAGCTTGCCGGCACGATGGCCCATGGCGATGAACAGGCCGAGCAGGCCGGTCTGGTAGAAGTTGCGATCGAAGACCGAGATGCGGCGACGGCCGCGCCAGTTGCGACGCTCCCAATAGTGGCGGCTGACCGGGTCGAGATGCGGCGCGATGAAGCGGTCGTAGGCTTCCGAATTGTGGCTGGTGTCGGCGGCGCCGAAGAAGCGGAACAAGTCGCCCTGCGACGGCAGACGGCGGACGGCCTCCAGCTTCATGCGGTTCAGCGCGATATGGGCGGCGTTGAGATCGACGGCGTCGATCCTGGCCGGCGAGCGGGTGAGATAGGCCAGGATGTTGCAGCCGCCTGAAGCGATTGTGACCACCCGGTGGCCGGCGCCAAGCTGCATGGCCTCCATGTCGACATCCGGGTCTTCCCAGATCTGCGGATAGACGAGGCCGGAAAACAGGAAAGCGAAGAGCCGTTCGGAAATGCCGTCCTTCGACAAGGCCTTGTTCTGGTAGACCGCTTTTCCGACTTCCTTGCCCCGACGATAAACGAGTTCTCCCGAGACGTCCGACATGGCAAGGTGATTCCCCGTTTGCGTTGGCGCAAGCGGGTAGCGCAGCGTCATGACAGGCAGGTGACAGGCTGTTGACGGTAAGTTGAAGCGAAATTTACGCTTTGCCGAAGGCTCCGGGCGTCGGGGTTGTGACAATCACCGCCTCGCCGGCATCGAGCGTCGTCTGGTCGCAAGCCTTCAGCACGTCGATCGATCCGTCGTTGCGCCTGACTTTGGTCGAGCCCGGCTGGCCATCGCCGCCGCCGTCCAGACCTTGCGGCGGACGGTTGCGATGCGAGGAGAGGATCGCGCATTCCATCTTCTCGAGGAAGCGGATGGTGCGCTTCGTGCCGTCGCCGGCATTCCATTTGCCCTTGCCGCCGGAGCCTTCGCGAATGTGGAAGTCTTCCAGCAAGACGGGGAAGCGCAGTTCAAGCACCTCCGGGTCGGTGAGCCTGGAATTGGTCATATGGGTGTGTACGCCTGAGGTGCCGGCAAAACCGCGGCCCGAATTCATGCGGCCGGCCGGTGAGCCGGAGCAGATCGTCTCGTAATACTGATACTGCCGGTTGCCGAAGGTGAGGTTGTTCATCGTGCCCTGCGCGTTGGCCATCGCGCCCATGGCGCCGAACAGGGCGTTGGTGACGTGCTGCGAGGTCTCGACATTGCCGGCGACGACCGCCGCCGGATAGGCCGGCTTCAGCATCGAGCCGTCGGGGATGACGATGTTGATCGGCCTGAGGCAGCCGGCGTTCATCGGGATCATGTCCTCGACCATGACGCGGAAGGCATAGAGCACGGCCGCGCGGGCGACCGGTTCGGGTGCGTTGAAGTTGTTCTTCATCACGGGCGAGGTGCCGGTGAAGTCGACCGTCGCCTCGCGCTTGTCGCGGTCGACGCTGATCTTGACCTTGATCACCTGGCCCGTGTCGGTGGGGTATTCGTATTCCGAAGTATCGGGCAGCCGCTCCAGCACCCGCCGCACGCTTTCAGCGGCATTGTCCTGAACATGGCCCATATAGGCCTCGACGACATCGAGGGTGAAATGCGCTACCATCTTGCGCAATTCCGCGACGCCCTTTTCGTTGGCGGCGATCTGCGCCTTGAGGTCGGCGATATTCTGCGCCGGATTGCGCGCGGGGTAGGGATGATCGGTCAGCAGCGCCTCGAGCTCCTTCTCGCGGAAGCGGCCTCGATCGACGATGCGGAAATTGTCGAACAGCACGCCTTCCTCGTCGACGGTGGTCGCCAAAGGCGTCATCGAGCCGGGCGCCGTGCCGCCGACATCGGCATGGTGGCCGCGAGAAGCCGCCCAGAACAGGATTTCCCTGCGCGCGTCGTCGAACACCGGGGTCACCACGGTGATGTCGGGCAGATGCGTGCCGCCATTGTAAGGCGCGTTGAGCGCGAAGACGTCGCCGGGGTGGATATCGCCCGAATTCAGGCGGATGACGGTTTCCACCGAGCGATCCATGGAGCCGAGATGCACCGGCATGTGCGGCGCGTTGGCGACCAGCGCGCCGTGGCGGTCGAACACGGCGCAGGAGAAATCCAGCCTCTCCTTGATGTTGACGGAGTAGGCGGTGTTCTGCAGCGTCACGCCCATCTGCTCGGCGATCGACATGAAGAGGTTGTTGAAGACCTCCAGCATCACGGGGTCGGCTTCGGTGCCGAGCGCGGCCTGCCGGCGCTTCCGTTCGACGCGGCGCAGGAGCACGTGGTTCCTCGCCGTGATCTCCGCCTGCCAACCCGGCTCGACGACGATGGTCTGGTTGGGCTCGATGACCAACGCGGGGCCGGCGATCCTGTAGCCTGACTTGAGTTGCTCGCGGCGGAAGATGCCGGCGTCGCGCCAGGCGCCGTCGGCAAAGAATTGCCGGGTTTGCGAAGGGCTTGCGGCCTTGTCTTCGCGGCTTGATTCACTTTCGTCTCGACCGCCGGTGTTGGCGTCGACGCCTTCGACACCGACGGCCTCGACAATCATCGGCTTGTCGTCATAGACGAAGCCGAACTGGGCCTTGTGGGCGGCTTCAAAGTCGCTCCGGGCACGGAATATCGAGCCATGCTCGAAATTGACCGGGAGCGCGGTATCGGTGCCGTCATAACGGATCTGGAGGACCGGCTTCGAGGCGATGGCCGACTCCGCGATGCCTTGCTCGCCGAGCTCAGCGATGACGCTTCGGCGCAAAGCCGCGATCAGGTCCTCGATCGCCGGGCGGGACTCTTCGGCGAGCGGCATCAGCAGCGCCTGCTGTCTAGAGGCGAAGACCGACGACAGGCCGATGCCGTAAGCCGAAAGCAGGCCGGAGAACGGGTGGATCAACACCGCTTCCATGCCGAGCGCGTCGGCGACAAGGCAGGCGTGCTGGCCGCCGGCACCGCCGAAGCAGTTCAACAGATATTCGGTCACGTCGTAGCCGCGCTGGACCGAGATCTTCTTGATGGCGTTGGCCATGTTCTCGACGGCGATGGTGACGAAACCCTCCGCCACCGCTTCCGGCGAGCGCCCATCGCCGATTTCGGCCGCTAGCGCTGCGAATTTCTCGCGCACGGCCACGACGTCGAGCGGCTGGTCCTGCGCGGCGCCGAAGATCGCCGGGAAGAAATCGGGCTGCAACTTGCCCAGCATGACATTGGCGTCGGTGACGGCGAGCGGACCGCCGCGCCTGTAAGCGGCAGGCCCGGGATTGGCGCCGGCGGAGTCGGGGCCGACCCGGAAGCGGCCGGCTTCGTAATGGAGGATCGAGCCGCCGCCGGCCGCGACCGTGTGGATGCGCATCATCGGCGCGCGGATGCGCACGCCGGCGACTTCGGTGTCGAAGGCACGCTCATATTCGCCGTCATAATGGGCGACGTCGGTCGAGGTGCCGCCCATGTCGAAGCCAATGACCTTGTCGAAGCCGGCGAGCTTCGCCGTCTCGACCATGCCGACGACGCCGCCGGCCGGACCCGACAGCAGCGCGTCCTTGCCCTGGAACATGTCAGCCGCAGTGAGGCCACCCGACGACATCATGAACATCAAGCGAGGGCCGGCGCCCAACTCGCCTGCCACCTTGCGCACATATCTCGACAGGATCGGCGAGAGATACGCGTCGACCACGGTGGTGTCGCCGCGACCGACCAGCTTGATCAGCGGCGAGACCTCGTGGCTGACCGAGACCTGACCGAAACCAAGCTTGCGGCAGACCTTCGCGACGGCCTTCTCGTGGTCGGGATACTTCCACGCATGCATGAAGACGATTGCGACCGCGTCGATGCCGTCGGCCTTTGCCTGTTCGATCGCCGGACGGCAGGCGGCGATGTCGAGCAGCCGTTCGACGCAGCCGTCGGCGCGCACGCGTTCGCCGATCTCGATCACTCGCTCGTAAAGTTGCTCCGGCAGGATGATCTCCTTGGCGAAGATATCGGGCCGGGCCTGATAGGCGATGCGCAGCGCATCGCGAAAACCCTTGCTGATGAGTAGCAGCACCCGGTCGCCCTTGCGCTCCAGCAGCGCGTTTGTGGCGACCGTAGTGCCCATCTTGACGTCGCCGATCCGGTCGGCGGGAATAGTTGCGGCGGCTTCCAGCCCAAGCAGGTCACGGATGCCTTGTATGGCGGCGTCGGCATAGGCTTCCGGATTTTCCGACAGCAGCTTGCGCGGATGCAGCAACCCTTGCGGATCGCGGCCGATGACGTCGGTGAAGGTACCGCCACGGTCGATCCAGAAGTCCCATTTCTTGGTGTCAGCTGCTTGCGGCATTCGGCTTGTCCAATGTGTCGTCAGGTCTTGTGTTAGTTCGCCAATTCGATGCCGGCAATCGGCATCGATGTTACATGCGGAAATGCAACGTTACGAAACCCATGGGCCAGCTGGCGCATTTCGTCCTCGACCGCTCACCGAAACGTGAGCGTCTGTTGAAGGAGAGATACCATGAAGAAGCTCATTCTGGCGTCTGTTTCGTCGCTTGCCTTGCTGGGGGTCGCAGCTTGCAGTGACAGCGGCACCGGCACGGACAACACCACCACTCAGAGCACCAAGCCTCCGGCCAATGAGCAGACGATGAAGCCAGCCGCTCCGGATGCTTCGAAGCCCGCCCAACCGGCTCCGGCAACAAATCCGGCTCCTGCCGCGCCCGCGCAGTAAGAGTCGGACGAGCTAGGTTGATGAAGGCCGGCTTTTGCCGGCCTTCGTCGTTTCGGTTTCGGTTCAACGCCACCTCACGATGCACATGCGGCATCGTCTCGGCTTGATAGCGACGGCCGGTTCGCACTAAGAAGCCTGCATGTCGATTTGGGACCGACTCGGCGACTTCATCGCACGTGTTTCGTCGTCGGCGTCCTCGGGCGTGG
>JBFLWR010000148.1:0-2338 GCA_040755925.1 Pseudomonadota bacterium | reverse complement strand
AATAGACCGTCGGTCTATTTTGGCAAATGCCGACCTTTGGCAGTCACGGAAGGTGGGTCATGATCGCGAAATTGGTTGTCCAGACATTCGTGTGGTTCGGCTTCATGGGGGCGCTGCTGTTCGTGTCGGCGGGCACGCTGCATTGGCCGGGAGCCTGGATCTATCTGGTGATGATGGTCGGGCTCAGCCTCACTTTGGGCGTGGCGCTCGCCAAGCGCGATCCCGGCCTGGTGAACGAGCGGCTCAGCCCGCCAATCCAGAAGAACCAGGCCGCTGCCGACAAGATCCTGCTCTCCGTCCTGCTCCTCACAATCTTCGCCTGGCTGGTTCTTATGGGGCTCGACCTGCGGTTCGGCTGGTCGGCGGTTCCCATCTGGGTGCAGGTGGCCGGCCTGATCGTCCTGCTGCTCGGCATGTGGATCTGTTATCTCACGATGCTGGAGAACAGTTTCGCGGCGCCCGTGGTGAAGATCCAGGAGGAACGCGGGCAGCACGTGATCAGCACCGGCCCCTACAGCTATGTCCGCCATCCGATGTATGCCGGCGCCATCCTGTTCTTCGCTGGCACGGCGTTGCTGCTCGGCTCCTGGTGGGGGCTGGCATCGGTGCTGGTGTTCATCGTCCTGCTCGCCATCCGCACCTTCATCGAGGAGAACACGCTACGGACCGGCCTGCGGGGTTACGACGACTATGCGAGAGATGTCCGCTACAAGCTGATCCCGATGATCTGGTAATGGTCAGACGGAAATTCCGGCCGCCTTGGCTCGGGCAAGCAGCCGCTCGGCAAGACGCAGATGGGGCCGGTCATACATCTTGCCGTCGATGCCGACCACGCCCGGATTCCCGGCTGCTGCGAAGGCGTCAACGACTGCCTTCGACCGCGCAATTGCCTCGGTCGACGGGGTGAAGGCGGCGTTGATCACAGGCACCTGCGCCGGGTGGATTGCCATCTTGCCGGTAAAGCCGTCGCGCTCGGCCTCGCTGCATTCGGTCTCGAAGGCGGCAATGTCGCGGAAATCGGGAAAGACGGTATCGATCGCCGCGACTTCCGCCGCGCCGGCCGCCAGGATGGTCATGGTACGCGCCAGGCGGAACACGTCGGTGTAGCGGCCGGCCTCGTCGCGCGCCGCGCGCGCGCCAATCGCCGCGGACAGGTCTTCCGCTCCCCAGGTCAGGCCGGCAAGGCGAGCGCCTGCCCCTGCATAACTTGCCGCGGCAAGCACGCCGGCGGCGGTTTCGGTGATGATCGGCAGGATCCTTATGCCACCGTCCGGCAAACCGTTCTCGGCTTCATGGACGCGAAGCTTCGCCGCCAATTGCTGGACATCCTGCCCGCTGTTCGACTTGGGAAGCATGATGCCGTCGGGTTTCACGGGGACAACGGCCGCGAGATCGTCGTCGGTCAGGCCAGTCGAAAGGTCGTTGACGCGTACATAGACGACGGGGCCTGCCTGCTGTCTCCGGCCGGCGATGAAACTCGCTGCGACGGCGCGCGCGGCGACCTTGTTGGCGGGAGCGACGGAATCCTCGAGATCGACGATGACCACGTCGGCGGTAGCGGCAAATCCCTTTTCCAGCTTGCGCTCGGAATCGCCGGGCACGAAGAGCAGCGAGCGCATCAGCCCGCCTTCTTCAGCATCATCGCCTGCCTTACGCATCTGGCGACGAGCACGTCGTTCTGGTTATAGGCGCGATGCTCGAACTCGACGATGCCGCGGTCGGGCTTCGATTTGGACTCGCGCACGGAAATGACGGTGGTCTCTACCCGGATCGTGTCGCCGTGAAAAACTGGATGCGGAAACACGGTTTCCTTCATGCCGAGATTGGCGACGGTGGTGCCGACGGTGATGTCGTTGACCGAGATGCCGATCATCAGGCCGAGCGTGAACAACGAATTGACCAGCGGCTTGCCCCATTCGGTTTTCGAGGCAAAATCGAAGTCGATATGCAGCGGCTGGGGGTTCAGCGTCATCACCGAAAACAGCATGTTGTCGCTTTCGGTGACGGTCTTGCGCAGCGTGTGGTGGAAGACGTGGCCGACGACGAACTCTTCCAGATAAAGCCCCGCCATGGTCAACCTCCTCCATTGGTCAGCGGTTGATAGGCGCTGACCGGGGTCGCCGCAAGCCAGTTAATAAATATGGTGAACCGTTCGTAAACCATTTCCAGCCTACGGTTTCCATGGGGCCGGGATCGTTCCGGCAAGGGGCGCAAGCTGGTCGGCATGGTTGTTTCGCATTTCCTGAAATGGATTGATACCGCAAGGGTTTCCGAGCGCGCCGCCGCCGCCAGCGCGCTGTCGCGGGCCTACATCAATTCCGACCTGCCGTTCGAGGAT
>JBFLWR010000147.1:0-34219 GCA_040755925.1 Pseudomonadota bacterium | reverse complement strand
GGCGATCCAGCATTTATGCGCCGCGATCGCCACCTGTTCCATGGCAAGCAGCGAAGCGCTCTTGCCCGAAGGCGCTGGCGCCGTTTTCGGGGTGGACTGGCAGGAAACCAGCGCAAGGCCGGCCGCAGAAAGGAGCGCCAGGCGAACAATCGTCAGTCTCATGTCAGGCCGCCCCAGTTCCTAGAAGTGTGAAGAATGATCAGGCGGCGATTCCGAGCGCGCTTTCGAACAGCGCTCGCCCGTCATTGCCGCCATGCGCTGCCTCGATCAGGTTTTCCGGATGCGGCATCAGTCCGAGCACGTTGCCCTTTTCGTTGACGATGCCGGCAATGTTGTTGATCGAGCCGTTCGGGTTGGTGTTTTCGGCATAGCGGAACACCACCTGGCCTTCGCCCTCCAGGCGCGCAAGCGTCTCGGCATCGGCGAAATAGTTGCCGTCATGATGGGCGACCGGCGAGCGGATGATCTGCCCTGGCTGATAGCGCCGGGTGAACATGGTGTTGGCGTTGGCGATTTCGAGCTTCACCTGCCGGCAGACGAATTTGAGCGAGGCGTTGCGCATCAGCGCGCCGGGCAGCAATCCAGCCTCGACCAGGATCTGGAAACCGTTGCAGACGCCGATCACCGTAGCGCCCTTGGCCGCCTTTTCAGCCACCGCCCGCATGACCGGCATGCGCGCCGCGATCGCGCCGCAGCGCAGATAATCGCCAAAGGAAAAGCCGCCGGGGATGGCGATCAGGTCGACATCGGGGATTTCGGTGTCCGTCTGCCAGACGGTCGCCGGCGCCTGACCGGAAATCTTGGTCAGCGCCGCGATCATGTCGCGGTCGCGGTTGAGGCCAGGCAGGAGGACGACGGCTGATTTCATGGCAGTTCCCGTTCGCTGATTTCAAGCAGATACCGGGGTGCAACGTGGTCGGTCAACCACACGCCGTTGTCGGAGAGAAAGAATGTCGCTCCGCTCCCAGCCATGGCCGCCGAGTCGACCCGCAGGATAACATCTTTTCCTTTGCGTCGCCGCGCTACGATGCGGGCCGTCTCGACATCCTTCGACAGATGCACATGCTGGCGCGACTGGCTGGTGAGGCCTTCGCGCAGGATGGCGGGAAGAAACTCGTCCTTGGTTCCGTGGTAAAGCACCAGTGGCGGGGCGCTTGGCGCCAGCCCGAGATCTATGTCGACGCTGTGACCCTGCACGGCGCGGATGCGATCGCCTTCGATAGCAAATCGCTTTTTCGGATTCTCGTCGACGACGCGTGCGACGTCGGTGGACGATGCGCCGAACTTCCGCTCGATCACCGCGCAAAGCGCGTTGAGATCGGCCCAACCATTCTCGTCAAGGGTAAGGCCTGCTTCTTCTGGAGCGTGCCGCAGCACAAGGCTCATGAACTTCGAGATTTGAATGTCGTTCGGCATCGCGGTTTTCTGGGTATGAGCCGGATCGAAGCCGTAGAACGCCTCATCCGATCGCGACGCTGTAATTCTCAATCACCGTGTTCGCCAGAAGCTTGTCGCACATGGCCTTGAGGTCGGCTTCGGCCTTGGCCTTGTCTTCTCCTGTGAGCTCGATGTCGAAAACCTTGCCCTGGCGCACCTGGCCGACACCGTCGAAGCCCAGCCCCGAGAGCGCATGCTCGATCGCCTTGCCCTGCGGGTCAAGAACGCCGTTCTTGAGGGTGACGGTGATGCGGGCTTTCATCGATACTCCTGGAAAATAGTGGCTCGGGCGCGCCCGCCGTTGCCGGCGGGCCGCTCGGTCGTCAGTGCTTCATGCCCTTGGGCGGCTCGGAAGAAGCGACGAGGACCGGCCCGGTCGGGCGCGGCGGCTCGTTCTCGTTCATGATGCCGAGGCGACGGGCGACTTCCTGATAGGCTTCGACCAGACCGCCCATGTCACGGCGGAAACGATCCTTGTCGAGTTTGTCCTGGGTCGCGACGTCCCACAGCCGGCAGGAATCGGGCGAGATCTCGTCGGCGACTACGATGCGCATCATGTCGCCCTCGAACAGGCGGCCGCACTCGATCTTGAAGTCGACGAGCTGGATGCCGACACCGAGGAACAGGCCGGAGAGGAAGTCGTTGACGCGGATGGCCAGCGCCATGATGTCGTCGATTTCCTGCGGGCTAGCCCAGCCGAAAGCGGTGATGTGCTCTTCCGACACCATCGGGTCGTCGAGCGCGTCGGCCTTGTAATAGAACTCGATGATCGAGCGCGGCAGGACCGTGCCTTCCTCGATGCCGAGGCGCTTGGCCAGCGAGCCGGCGGCGACGTTGCGCACCACGACCTCGAGCGGGATGATCTCGACTTCCTTGATCAACTGCTCGCGCATGTTGAGCCGGCGGATGAAATGGGTGGGGATGCCCATGCGGTTCAGATGGTTGAAAATGTGCTCGGAAATGCGGTTGTTGAGCACACCCTTGCCATCGACCACTTCGTGTTTCTTCTTGTTGAAGGCGGTGGCGTCGTCCTTGAAGAACTGGATGAGCGTACCCGGCTCAGGCCCTTCATAGAGGATCTTGGCCTTGCCTTCATAAATGCGGCGGCGATTTTTCATCTGATTTTTCTCTGGATTTGCGGGCAGGCGGCAAGCGACCAGTTCCTGTCCGTCTGCCTAAATTAGTTGTGGCGACGGTGGCGTTCAATGCCGGTGTCTATAGCAATCGCAATGTTTGCTCAATCGCCAAATCCTGCCAATCAACCGGTTTCGGGACTGAAATGCCGCAGCGCAGCAAGCGATATAGGGTGACATAGCATATTGACCGGCTCGCGGCCTTTTGGTTTGTGCTTGGCCACCACACATATGCAACGCCAAGCGAATCGAATTGACCGGAGGGACGTCATGAGCAGCATGAAAGACCGCGAAGAGGGCTTCGAGCGCAAATTCGCTTTCGATGAGGAGCTTCGCTTCAAGGCTTCGGCGCGCCGCAACAAGGCGCTTGGCCTCTGGGCCGCCGAAAAGCTCGGCAAATCCGGCGCCGATGCCGAGGCCTATGCCAAGGAAGTGGTGGTTTCCGACATCGAGGAAGCTGGCGACCACGACGTTTTCCGCAAGATCCGCAAGGATTTTGATGCCGCCGGCGTCAGTCAGTCGGATCATCAGATCCGCCGCACCATGGACGAGCTGATGGCGCAGGCCGTCGAGCAGATCAAGAACACCTGACGGCTGTATGGGCATGATGTCGCCCGAAAGCCGCTTCACGCTTTTCGGCATCATGTTTCTAGCTGGACCAATCGACCGCCCGGCCAAGCCGGGCGGTTTTTCTTTGCCTTTGCCGCCGTTTCCAGCTGAAACTGTGGATTGTTAACGAGGAAAGTTCCGATGTCCCTGAAGTCCCGCCTGGCTGCCGACGAAACGCTGTTCACCGCCTGGTCCGGGGTGCCGGACGCGTTGACCGTCGAAATCATCGCCAAGCAGGGTTTCGATGCGGTCACACTCGACATGCAGCATGGCGGCCATCACGAGGACAGCGTGCTGCGCGGTATCGTGCCGGTGCTTGTCGCCAACAAGCCGGCGCTGGTGCGCATCCCCGTCGGCCGGTTCGACATGGCGAGCCGGGCGCTCGATTTCGGGGCCGAAGCAGTAATCGCGCCGATGGTGAATTCGGTGGCCGACGCCAGGCAGTTCGCCGCCGCGATGAAATATCCGCCGCTGGGCGAGCGTTCCTGGGGACCGACCTATGCCTTTCCGCGCCACGGCAAGGGTGACCATGCAGAGTGGCTGCGCGACAGCAACCAGCGCACCTTGGCCTTTGCGATGGTGGAGACGCGGGCGGCGTTCGATGCGTTGGACGGTATCCTCGATACGCCCGGCATCGACGGCATCTTCGTCGGCCCATCTGATTTCTCGATCGCCTGGTCGAACGGCACCACCGTCAATTCGACGCTGGAAAGCATGATGGAGACGGTGGCCTCGATCGCCGAGCGGACGCGCAAGGCCGGCAAGCATGCGGCGATCTACGTCATCGAGCCGGCGGTCGCCGGACGCGTCGTGTCGATGGGCTACCGGCTGCTCGCCATGGGCTCGGACCACGCGCTGATTTCGCTCGGCGCCAGGACACTTTTGAAAAGCATGCGGGATTCCATCGGCTCTTGAGGCAGCCTCAGGGCTGCTTCAACTCCGTCAGGAACTTGGCGAACGTCATCGAGCCTTCCGGCCAAGGGCCGAAGCCGGCATCCTGGTTGAGATGGCCGGCCTCGCCGGCGTCGATGAACAACGATCCCCAGGCGGCGGCAATGTCCTCGGCGACCTCGAAGGCGCAGAATGGATCGTTGCGGCTGGCGATCACGATCGACGGAAACGGCAGGGGATCGCGCGAATAGGGCCCGAAGGTCATCAGGTGCCTCGGCCTGATCTCGGGGTTGGCGACGTCGGGCGGCGCCACGAAGAAGGCGCCGGCGACCGGCTTCTTGAACTGCGGGATCGCCTGCACCGCCGCCGCGACGCCGAGCGAGTGGGCAACGATCACGACCGGGCGCTCGGCCTCGTTGACAGCGTTCGCGACGCTCGCCGTCCAGTCATCGCGCACCGGCTTCGACCACTCCGTCTGCTCGACACGACGCGCCGTCGATAGTTTCGACTGCCAACGGGTCTGCCAGTGCTCGGGACCGGAATTGGTGTAGCCCGGCACGATCAATATGTCTGCGTCTTTGACTTTCATGATGCCGATGTAGCGAGCGGCTTTGCCGTGCGCAACCATGCCGGACAGGTGAGTGGCATCGCAATTGTGAACAACCTGTTCGATTCTTTCCGTCTTGTGTGAACGATCGCAATCGACGATCTGAATGGAGACAAAGAGAATAACTGGCGCCCGGGGATCCCAGATGGTTGGAATTTCGTCGGAGACCGCCCGAACGGAGAGTCTGATGAGTGAACTGCCTTTTGCCGCGACCACGCCGGTCAGCGTCTCCCGCGTTGGATTGAAGGCGCGCGACGCTGAGAAGCTTGCCGCCTACTATCGCGCCGTTGTCGGCCTGCAGGAACTGAGCCGCGCTGATGGCGCGATTACGTTGGGCGCCGCCAATCGTCCGCTTCTGGTGCTGGAGCAGGATGCTTCGGCCAAGCCCGACGATCCGCGCAGCGCGGGCCTGTTCCATACCGCGTTCCTGCTGCCCTCACGCGCCGATCTCGGCCGCTGGATCAGCAATGCCGCCGCAAACAGGATCGGCATCGACGGTGCATCCGACCATCTGGTCAGCGAAGCGCTTTACCTGACCGACCCCGAAGGCAATGGGATCGAGATCTATGCCGACCGCCGCCCGCAGGACTGGACATGGAACGGCGACAAGATCGCCATGGCGACCGAGCGGCTGAATCTGCCCGGGGTTGTCGCCAGCGTGCCGGCGGGCGATGCAGGCTGGCAGGGCGCGCCGGAAAACACCATCGTTGGCCATGTGCATCTGCGCGTCGGCCGTCCGGAGGACGCCGAGGCCTGGTGGCATGACGAATTCGGCTTCGACACGGTGGCCAAGTATGGCGGCCAGGCGGTGTTCCTGTCGTCAGGCCATTATCATCACCATATCGGCGCCAATGCCTGGCAAAGCGCCGGCGCCGGCCGCCGTGACCCGGCCCGCTCGGGCCTCGCCTGGGTCGAGATGCGTTCGGACAACGTCAATACGGAGACCGTGCGCGAGGATCCGTGGGGCACGGTGATCAAGACTGTGCCTGGCAAGGCGTAACCTGCTGACGCCTCGAACAAAAAAGGCCCGCCAACTGGCGGGCCTTTTTCTTCGCTGTGATGTCTCAGCTCTCGCCGAAGACCCGCTCGAAGATCGTGTCGACATGCTTGGTGTGATAACCGAGGTCGAATTTCTCTCGGATTTCGGCCTCGGGCAGTGCGGCGGTCACTTCCTTGTCCGCCAGAAGTTCCTGGAGGAAATCAGCGCCGTGTTCCCACACCTTCATGGCATTGCGTTGCACCAGCCGGTAGGCATCCTCGCGTGACACGCCAGCCTGGGTCAGCGCCAGAAGCACGCGCTGCGAATGCACCAGGCCTTGGAACTTGTTGAGGTTCTTCAGCATGTTCTCGGGATAGACCAGCAGCTTGTCGACGACGCCGGTGAGGCGGGCCAATGCGAAGTCAAGGGTCACAGTCGCATCCGGTCCGATCATGCGCTCGACCGAGGAATGCGAGATGTCGCGCTCGTGCCAGAGCGCCACGTCCTCCATGGCCGGCATCGCGTAGGAGCGCACCATGCGGGCAAGACCGGTGAGGTTTTCGGTCAGAACCGGGTTGCGCTTGTGCGGCATCGCCGACGAGCCCTTTTGTCCCGGCGAGAAATACTCTTCCGCCTCCAGCACCTCGGTGCGCTGCAGGTGGCGGATTTCGATGGCAAGGCGCTCCACCGACGAGGCGATGACGCCGAGCGTGGCGAAGAACATGGCATGGCGGTCGCGCGGGATGACTTGCGTCGACACCGGTTCGGGCTTCAGCCCCAGCATCTTTGCCACATGTTCTTCGACATAAGGCTCGATGTTGGCGAAGGTGCCTACCGCGCCGGAAATTGCGCAGGTCGCGATATCCTCCCGCGCGTGCACCAGCCGCTCGCGGCAGCGCGAGAACTCGGCATAGGCCTGCGCCAGCTTGACGCCGAAGGTTGTCGGCTCGGCATGGATGCCATGGCTGCGGCCGATGGTGATGGTGTCCTTGTGCTCGAAGGCGCGGCGCTTCAGCGCTGCAAGCAGGGCGTCGATGTCGGCAAGCAGGATGTCGCTGGCGCGCGCCAACTGCACTGCAAGGCAGGTGTCGAGCACGTCGGACGACGTCATGCCCTGATGGATGAAGCGCGCATCGGGCCCGACGAATTCGGCGAGATGGGTCAGGAAGGCAATCACGTCGTGCTTGGTGACGCGCTCGATCTCGTCGATCTTTTCGACATCGAATTTGGCCGCGCCGCCCTTCTCCCAGATCGTCCTTGCCGCTTCCTTGGGGATGACGCCCAACTCGGCCAGCGCGTCGCAGGCATGCGCCTCGATCTCAAACCAGATGCGGAAGCGGGTTTCGGGAGACCAGATGGCGACCATTTCCGGCCGTGAATAGCGAGGGATCATTCTTCGGTCCTGCCTGGGAAGCGTTGGCCGCGTCCTAACAGAGGCCGGCCCAATGCTCAACGCCGCCGGCGCGCAAACCGTGCCGTTCTCGACGGAGCCTATCACGCCATGGTGAACGAGTCGCGCCGGGCGATGCATCCAATCCGGCATTCGTTTGTTATTGTGGGCCGTCCCACGTCCCACGGGCGCGGCCATCCAGCGGAGGACCAGCATGACCACCGATCCCAGCAAGATACGTGAGCATATGGAAGTTATCGGCGCCGATGGCGTCCATGTCGGCACCGTCGACAAAGTCGTGGGAGACCGGATCAAGCTCACAAAGGCCGATAGCGGCATGGGCAAGCACAAGGGACATCACCACTACGTTCCGATTGCCCTGTTTGCGGAAATCGAAAACGGCAAAGTCTGGCTGTCGGCCAATTCCGATGTGGCGGTCACCTTCGAGGAAGAGAAGTCCGATCCTACCTGATTGGCGAGCTAGCGGGACGACCATACAGGAAACAGATCGCGGTCCGCGGGCGTCGCCGCGTAAACGCCGCGGCTGATCGCGCGCGCCATCGTTGCGCCAGCGGTCGCGTAAAGGTCGATTGCGGCGTCGAGGCTGAGCTCGATGCCGCTTCTGCCGGTCGCCAGCGCGAAGACAAGGTCACCGTCGGCGGGGGTATGCGTCGGCCAGATGGCGCGGGCGAAACCGTCATGCGCCGAAATCGCCAATCGCTTGGCCGCGGCCTTGGTCAGAACGGCATCGGTGGCGATGACGGCTATGGTGGTGTTGGTGCCTTCCGGCTGTGAGCCGACACGCCTGTCACGGTATTTCAGCAATATCTTTCGCGCGTCTTCCGGCATCGGATCGGGATAGCCCAAGCCGCCGAATTCATTACCGATCTCGAAAGGGGCTGCCCAGAAATGGCGGCTGCGCCCGACCGTCACCGAGCCGGTCGGGTTGACGGCGGCGAGAGCGCCGATGGTGACGCCGCTATCGAGCACGGTGGAGGCGGAGCCGAGGCCGCCTTTGAGACCTGAGGTCAGCGCCCCAGTGCCCGCACCCACGGTGCCGATTGGAAAGTCGGCGGTTGCCGCCTGGACCGCCTCAAAGCCGAGTTCGCGGTAGGGAGGGTAGCGGCCCCAATCCTTGTCGCCGCCATTGGGCAGGTCGAACAGGATCGCCGCCGGCACGATCGGCACGCGGAACCCGCCGACCTCGAGGCCGATGTCTTTCTCGCGCAACGCGGCCTGCACGCCCGAGGCCGCATCGAGGCCGAAGGCCGAACCGCCGGACAGCACGACGGCGTGGATGGCCGCTACCGAGTTCTGCGGCTCGAGCAGATCGGTCTCGCGCGTGCCTGGCGCGCCGCCGAGCACCTGGACGCCGGCCACGGCAGGCTCCTCGCACAGCACGACCGTGACACCGGATTTCAGCTTGGCATCGGCGGCATTGCCGACACTCAAGCCGGCGACATCCGTGATCAGATCGCGCGGTCCGGTGCGGAACATCACTTCGCCTCCAGCGGTACGAACCTCGTACCGTCGAAGCGGAAGACCTGGAACGGGTTCTGGCTGAGATCGCCCTTGGCGTCGAAACGGATGGTGCCGATGGCGGTGGCAAAGTCGTGCCCGGTCAGCGTCTCGGTGACCGGCTTGCCCGAGCTTGCCGCGTCCGCCGTTGCCGCCTTGGCGATCTCGACCGCTGCATAGGCCGGCAGAGCATAGCCATCCGGCACGATGGTCTTGGCGCCAAAGGCCTGCACGACCTTCGGGTCGGCGACCCCGGCCCATTCCGGTAGCGCGATCATCAGCGTGCCGGTCGCGTAGGGCACATCGCCTGGCGGCGTGCGCAGATTTTCCCCGCCGGCGAAGGTCATGCCGGCGTTCAATTGGGCGGCGTCGCGCCCCATGATGGCGATATCGTCGCCGTCGCCGCCGGCAAACACCTTGGTGGCACCGGCCTTCTTCAGCCGCCCGACCAGGCCGATCTGGTTGTCGAGCTGCGGCCGGAAAGTGTCCACGAAGACCGGCTTGAGCGCTGCTTGCTCGGCCGCCGCGCGGAATGTTTCGGCGAGCTCGCGGCCGTAGATCGTGCCGTCGTCGACGATGGCGAACAGATCGTTGCGCCACAGTTGGGTGAGCCTGCTTGCGATCGCGTTGCGCTCATCGTCGCCGCGAGGTCCGAGTCGGTAGACCGGCCAGCCGGTCTTGGCGCGCCGGTCGGTCAGGCTCTCGGTGCGCACGCCGACGGTGATGACGGGAATGCCGGCGTCCTTCAGGATCGGGAGCGCCGCCTCGATAGCTTCGGTGCAGAGGAAGCCCACCACGACATTGACCTTGTCGGCCGCGAATTCTCTTGCCGCGGCGGCCCCGCCATCGGCGGTGCAGGCATCGTCCATAGTCTTGATCGTGATGCCTTGGGCTTCGGCCGCCAGTCCGGCCCCGGCCTCGACCTGCTTGCCAAGGATAGCCGACGGACCGGAGAGCGGCGCGGCGACGCCAACCAGCGTCTCTGCGTCGGCACCCGCAGCCAGCGAAAGCAGCACGGCCAAAGTCGTCGTGAGAAGGCGCATTCGGGCGAAGAGGTCCTCCGTGCCGGGGGTATAGTTCCAGCACTATTCCAGCAAAGACCTAAAGGGTGGCTAAGCCCTGTGCAACACGCGAATTTCAGGATTGCGGTCAAGCACTTCGCTTGTGGCCTGCAATATGCCGCCATATATAACGTGCTGGTTTTTTCACAGGTGGATCATCGGTGCTCAAGGTCAATGACATAGGGCCGCAGGCCTATCGCGACGCGATGGCGCATTTCGCCGGCCATGTGCATGTGGTGACGACAGACGGTCCCGCGGGCAGGCGAGGCGCGACGGTAATCGCCGCCTGCTCGGTCTCGGACACGCCGCCGACGATCCTGGTGTGCCTCAACCGCGAAAATCCCAAGAACGAAGCCTTCGTCAGGAACGGCAAATTCGCGCTGAACACTCTGGCCTCGGACCAGGAGGCGATCTCCGTGGGGTTCTCAGGCATCACCGGCCTGCCGTCCGAGGAACGCTTCGCGCTGGGCGAATGGGACGTGATCTCGACCGGCGCGCCGACGCTGAAAGGTGCGCTCGCCGTATTCGACTGCGAGATCATCGATACCAAGGATCTCGCCACGCACCGTGTGCTTTTTGGCAAGGTGACAGGTCTGCGCATCGGCGATAATTTGCGGCCGCTGATCTACCACAACCGCGGCTACCACGTTCTTTGAACAGGCGCGCGGGATCCACGGAGACAAGATGACCGCGCTTGCGCCGCGCCCCGCGCCGAAGTCGATCGATGAGACGCTCGACCTGCTGACCGGCGCGGATTATGTCGCGGACCGTTCGCTGGCGACGGTGCTGTTCCTCTCGCTGCGCATGAAGCGGCCGCTGTTCCTCGAAGGAGAGGCGGGCGTCGGCAAGACCGAGATCGCCAAGGTGCTGGCCGCGGCTCTTGGCCGCCGGCTGATCCGACTCCAGTGCTACGAAGGGCTCGATGTCTCGTCGGCCGTCTACGAGTGGAACTACGCCGCGCAGATGATCGAGATCCGCATGGAGGAAGCGGCCGGCAAGGTCGTACGCTCCGACATGGAGCGCAACGTCTTTTCCGAGAAATACCTGATCCGACGCCCTGTGCTCGATGCCCTGACAGGCAAGGCGGGCGCGGCCCCGGTCTTCCTCATCGACGAACTCGACCGCACTGACGAGGCTTTCGAGGCATTCCTGCTCGAGATCCTGTCGGACTTCCAGGTCACGGTTCCGGAGCTTGGAACGATCAAGGCCGAGGAGCCGCCGATCGTCATCATCACCACCAACCGCACGCGTGAAATTCACGATGCGCTGAAGCGACGCTGCCTCTACCACTGGGTCGACTATCCGAACGCCGAGCGCGAGCTGGAGATCGTGCGCCGCAAGGTGCCGCAGGCAAACAGACGGCTCTCGGCCGAGATCGTCTCCTTCATCCAGAAGCTGCGCCAGGTCGACCTGTTCAAGGCGCCGGGCGTCGCGGAAACCATCGATTGGGCCGGGGCGCTGACAGAGCTCGACAAAGTGGCGCTCGATCCGGAGACCGTGTCCGACACGATCGGCGTGTTGCTGAAATATCAGGACGATATTGCCCGTATCGAACAGGGCGAAGGCCGGCGCATCCTCAACGAGGTCAAGGCCGAGCTTTCGGCCGCGGAGTAGCAGGCATGCCGCCGCGGCACCCGGAACCCAAAGAGGCAACCGAAGGGCACATCGCCGACAACATCGTCTATTTCGCGCGCGCCCTTCGCAAGGCGGGTATGCGCGTCGGTCCGGCTTCGGTCAAGGACGCCATCGAGGCGGTGCTTGCCGCCGGCATCGGCTCGCGCGACGATTTCTACTGGACGCTGCACGCCGTGCTGGTCTCGCGGCACGAAGACCATCCCGTCTTCGACGAAGCCTTCCGGCTGTTCTGGAAGTCGCATGAACTGATCGAGAAAATGCTTGCGATGTTTGCGCCCGTCGCGCCCGACAACGCTGAGAAGCAGAAGCCGCGCGCCGCCGAGAACAGGGTCAGCCAGGCGATGTTCGAAGGCCATCAGAAGAACCAGCCGGTGCGAGAAGTGCCGGAGATCGAGGTCGATGCGCGCTTCACCTTTTCCGGCAACGAGATCCTGCGCGGCAAGGACTTTGCCCAGATGGACGCCGCCGAACTGGGGGAGGCCCGCAAGGCGATCGCCAAGCTGCGCATGCCTTTCGACATGGTAAGCACTCGCCGCTTCAAGCCGGATGCGCAGGGCCGCCGTATCGACCCACGCGCCATGATGCGCGGGGCCGCGCGCACCGGCGGGGCGCTGATCCTGCCGAAATTCCGTTCTAAGCGCGAAGTGCATCCGCCGCTGGTGGTGCTTGCCGATATTTCGGGCTCGATGAGCCAGTATACGCGCATCTTCCTGCATTTCCTGCATGCGCTGACAGAGAAGCGGCGGCGCGTCCATGCCTTCGTCTTCGGCACAAGGCTGACGAATTTGACCCGGCAGATGCGCCATCGCGATCCTGACGAGGCGCTGGCCGAGTGCTCGGCCGCGGTGAAGGACTGGTCGGGCGGCACGCGTATCGGCGACGCGCTCGCTGAATTCAACCGGCTGTGGTCGCGGCGCGTGCTGGGGCAGGGCGCGGTGGTGCTGCTGATCACCGATGGGTTGGAGCGCGATGACGTCAGCGGCCTCTCGGAGGAAATGGAGCGGCTGCGCAAGTCTTGCCGGCGGCTGATCTGGCTCAATCCGCTTTTACGCTTCGACGGTTTCGAGGCCCGCGCCAGGGGCGTGAAGGCGATATTGCCGCATGTCGACGAATTCCGCGCGGTGCATAATCTCGACGCGCTGGCCGATCTTTGCGCCTCGCTCGACCGGCGGCCGGCGGCTTCGACGGATCCGCGCCGCTGGCTCAAGGCTGGCGAGAGGCGAGCAGCGTAGCCATATCCTGGTGGGGAAGCAGACTTTGCGAGAAGCGACGATGGATGACAGCATTTATCTCGATGAGGCCCGCGATCCTCTTATCATCGCGGAAGGGTGGATGAAGGACGGCAAGGATGTCGCCATTGCGACCGTGGTCGAGACCTGGGGCTCGGCGCCGCGCCCGGTGGGCAGCCATCTGGTCATCGACGCCGAAGGGAATTTCCATGGCTCGGTGTCTGGCGGCTGCGTCGAGGGTGCGGTCGTGACGGAGGCGATCGACGTGATCGGCTCGGGCAAGGCGAAGATGCTGGAGTTCGGCGTTGCCGACGAGACGGCATGGCAGGTCGGCCTGTCCTGCGGCGGCCGCATCAAGGTCTATGTCGAGCGGTTGGGCTGACCTTCGATGGACCCTTATGTACTGAAAACTCTCAATGCCGAACGTCGCGCGCGGCGCGCGGCTGTCATGGTCACCGACCTTGGCGATAGCCGCGATCGCATCGTGCGCGAGGGCGACCATGTAGCGGGCGATCTTGGCGAGGCGATCGCCAGGGCGTTCCGCACCGGCAATTCCGGCTCGGTGGAGGCGGAAGGGCGGATTTTTTTCCTCAACGCCCATCTGCCGCGCCCGCGCCTGGTCGTGATCGGCGCGGTGCATATCAGCCAGGCGCTGGCGCCGATGGCGAAGATCGCCGGCTATCCGGTGGAGATCATCGATCCGCGCACTGCATTCGCCACGCCTGAGCGCTTCCCGGATATTGCGTTGCATGCCGAATGGCCGGAGGATGTGCTGAAGCGCGAGCCGCTCGACAGCTATACGGCGCTCGCCGCCGTCACCCATGACCCAAAGATCGATGATTTCGCGCTGAAGGCGGCGCTCGATGCCAGGTGTTTCTATATCGGCGCGCTAGGCAGCCGGAAGACGCATGCCAAGCGGATCGAGCGCCTGCTTGCCCTTGGCGCCAGCGCTGAACAAATCGCCCGCATCCATGCGCCGATCGGCCTCGATATCGGCGCGGCCAGCCCCGCCGAGATCGCCGTCGCCATCCTCGCCCAGACAATCCATGCGTTCCGCTCGCGCGGCCTTGAAGCCAAGGGCGCGGTAGCGTGAAATTCGGCCCGGTTCCGATCGATCAGGCCGAGGGAGCGGTATTGGCGCATTCGACCACGGCAGGGGAAAGGCGGTTCCGCAAGGCGCAGCGCCTGAGCGCCGAGGATGTCGCGGTGCTGAAGGCGAGCGGTGTCCAGGAAATTGTCGCGGCCGTGCTGGCCCCAAACGACCTCGGCGAGGACGCGGCGGCCGAGACAATCGCCGCCCGCATGAGCCATCGCAACATCGAGGCAAGGCCGGCCGCGACCGGCCGGGTCAACCTCCATGCGGAAACGGCTGGCGTCTTCACCGTCAACGCCGCCATGATCGATGCCATCAATGCCATCGACCCGGCCATTACCATCGCCACGCTGGCGCAGCATGCGCCGGTCGAAGAGGGGCAGATGGTGGCAACGGTGAAGATCATTCCCTTTGCCGTCGCGGCAGGTCTGGTCGACAAGGTGGTCCGGATCTGCGCAGGAGGCGAGGTATTCGCCGTCAACGCGTACCGGTCGATGAATGTTGGCGTCATCCAGACGATGCTTCCTGGCGTGAAGGCCAGCGTGCTCGACAAGACGCTACGCGTCACCGAGGCGAGGCTGATGCGATCCGGCGGCCGGCTAACCTCGGAGCGGCGCACGCCGCATGAAATCGCGCCTGTTGCCGAGGCTGCCGCCGCATTGGCGCGCGACAACGACATGGTGGTGATCTTCGGAGCCTCGGCGATGAGCGATTTCGCCGATGTTGTGCCGGCGGCGATAGAGAAGGCAGGTGGGACCGTCATCCGCGCCGGCATGCCAGTCGATCCCGGTAACCTGCTGGTGCTCGGGACGCTCGACGGCAAGCGCATCATCGGCGCGCCGGGCTGCGCGCGCAGCCCCAAGGAAAATGGCTTCGACTGGGTGCTGGACCGTCTGATCGCCGGGCTCGACGTGACGGCGCGCGACATTGCCGGCATGGGTGTCGGCGGGCTCCTGATGGAAATCCCGACCAGACCGCAGCCGCGCGAGCCGATGCCGGCGCGAGCCGAGCCAAGGGTCGACATCGTGCTTCTGGCCGCCGGCCGATCAAGCCGCATGGGCGGGCCGAACAAGCTTTTGGCCCTCTTCGACGGCCAACCGCTGGTGCGCCGCACGGCCGAACGCGCATTGGGCTCGAAGGCCGCAGGTACCGTCGTCGTCACCGGGCATCAGCGTGAGCGGGTGCGCTCCGCGCTATCCGGCCTCGATGTAAGGCTCGCCGACAATCCTGATTTCGCCGATGGCTTGGCGTCTTCGTTGAAGGCGGGCATTGCAGGGGTCGCGCCCGACGCGGCCGGCGCCATGATTGTGCTCGGCGATATGCCGGGCGTCTCCTCGAAAGATCTCGACAGCCTGATCGATGCCTTTCGCAAGTCCGGCGGCCGCGCGGTGGTGCGTGCCTCCCATCTCGGCAAGCGCGGCAATCCGGTGCTGCTGCCGCGCTCGCTGTTCCCGGCGATCGCGCATCTCGAAGGCGACACCGGCGCGCGCCATCTTGTCGAGGCGGAGGGGCTCGATGTCGTCGATGTCGAAATTGGGCAGGGGGCCTCGATCGATGTCGATACGCGCGAGGCTCTGGAGGGCGCCGGCGGCGTGTTGCAGGATTGACAAACCGGAGCCGAATTTCGCATGGCTCTGGGCCATGTCTTTCCGCTTCCGCTTTTTCCTTGCCCTTGTCGCCGCGACAGCTCTGCCGCTTTCGGTAGCTGAGGGGCAGGCGCTATCGCTGAAACCCTTCAAAGACGACCTGTTCGCCTACCCGGCGGCGCTTTCGACCGGCGACAATGGCGCTTATACGGTGCTCGACTATCACGAGATGCGCGACATCAACCAGCGCGACGAGGTGCCGGAAAAGCGCGTTCGCGCGCAGTACACGGACCCTGGCGTGCGCAGGGTTCAGCAGGACCTGATGCTGAAGACGGATGCCGGCGACATCAGGCATGTCGCGGTCGGCAAGACGGAGGGAGCTTCCATCATCCTGCTCTACCTGCACGGGCAGGGCGGCAGCCGCAAGCAGGGTGTCGACGACTTCACCTTTGGCGGCAATTTCAACCGAATCAAGAACCTGATGGCCGACAATGGCGGCCTCTACATCACGCCGGATTTTCCCGATTTCGGCGACAAGGGAGCCGCGCAGGTGGCGGCGCTGATCGATCACTATGCCGAGAAATCGCCGGGCGCCAAAATCTTCGTCGCCTGCGGTTCTATGGGCGGCATGCTGTGCTGGAAGCTTGCCGCCAGCAAGGACACTGGCAACCGCATCAATGGCCTCTTGCTGCTCGGCTCGCTCTGGGACGAAAGTTTTCTGACCAGCCCCGCCTTCAAACGTCGCGTGCCGGTGTTCTTCGGACAGGGCAGCCATGACGTGGTGTTTGCCGTCGCGAAGCAGGAAGCGTTCTTCCGTTCGATCCTCGCCAAGTCGAAGACCTATCCGACCCGGTTCGTGCGCTTCGAGACCGGCACGCATGGCACGCCGATCCGCATGGTCGACTGGCGCGGGACGCTGAACTGGATGCTGACCAAGGCTCCTTGAACCGGTTATCCCGCCGTCAGGGTGCAGTATTGTAGTCTATGACGGTCTGCGGATTTTGCTCGCCGTCATAGGACGCATCGACATCGTACTGGACGAGCGAAAAGTCGCCATCGCGGAAAAGATAGGTTCCCGCCGATGAGGCATCGCCGGTGCCCCGCCATTTGTCGAGGGTGCTGATGGTTTTGGTGGTGTCGTCGTAGTCCGAGTTGGTCGCCCACCCGGTCGTGCGGAAGCCGATGACGTGGATCGACTGGACTTTGCCTTCGCTGTTGTTGTTCTCATAACGGATGTCGAGTTCCGGCTGCGTGAATTGCAGCTGGCGGACGCCGCCGACGTCGTCATAGATGTAATAGACTGAACTCTCATTGTAGGCGGCCATGGAGCAGAAGAAGCGGAACAGTCGCGTCTCTTTCTCCGGATCGGTGGGCTGCGCGTCCTTATCCTTGTAGTGGATCGAATGAACCTGAGGCTCGCCGATCGGCTTGCCATCCGCATCCTGCTTGTCGCACTGCTCGCCATAGGCGGCGAGGAACGCTTTCTTGGCCTGTTCCAGCGCCTCATCCTTCTTCGGAGGCGGTGGGCCGTCGCCACAGCTTGCCGGCACGGCATCGGCGAGATCGGAGGTCGATGGCTTCAGCGCCCCCTTGTCGATGAAGATCGGCTGGAACGGCGGCTCCTGGATCTGTGCGTTGACCTGACGAACGGTGTAGCAGCCGGCGAAGACCTTGGCTTCGCCCTTCTTGTCGGTCGCCTGAATGGCGACGGGCACGCTGTAATAGATGCTGCCTGCGGCGCCCTCATTCGAAACGGCGCCGGTTTTGACTTCGACGGAGTCGGTGCCGTCATAGCCTTTGACAAACGCGTCAAAGTCTTTTGCCGGCTTTGTATCTCCGAAATAGCCCCAGGCGCGGGCGAATTCATGCCGGTTGATGGCGCTGTAGAGCGAACGGATCACGGCCGCCGCATCCGACCGATCGTCGACATAGGGCGCTTCAGCGGCAAGGGCCGACTGTGCGATACTGGCAAGCGAAAAAAGGGCAGTCGCTGCGAAAATGACGCTTCTCATCGGGGCCTCCGCTCGATGGTCCGATCCTACCATGCCGATTGCGGCGAGGCGGTGACGCTTGAAGAATCGTGACCGGAGGCGCTAGCTGGGCGTCCGCGGCGCATCGGCCGCGTTGGGAGATTGCTCGTGACGATATCCATGTACGACATATCCGTGGCCGTGTTCTCGGCCCGGCTGAAAGCGCTGGCCAGTGTGCTGACCGCGGCCGAAGAGAATGCAGGCGAACGAAAAATCGATCCGCAGGTGTTCCTGGCGGCACGACTCGCGCCCGACATGTTTGCGCTGACCCGGCAGGTGCAGATCGCCACCGACCATGCCAAGGGCGCGCCCTCGCGGCTCGCCGGCCGCGAGGTGCCGAAATATGAGGACAACGAAGCGAGCTTTGCCGAACTGCAGGCGCGCATCGCCAAGACGCTCGATCATCTGGCGACGTTTTCGGCGGCTGACCTCGAAGGATCAGAGGACCGTAGCGTTGAAGTCAGGTTGGGCGGACGCGAAGTCACTCTGCCCGGCCTTCAGTACCTCTTGCACTTGGCCATGCCGAACTTCTACTTCCATGTCACAACCGCTTACGACATCCTGCGCCACAACGGTGTGCCGCTCGGCAAGCAGACGTTTTTGGGAAACCGCTGACGGGATTGCGTTTTCGAGGCTTCCCGGCAGCGCCGGGAAACCTCTTTTGGCCATGGCCTCAGCGTATCGACATTTCGCGGGCGATACGCGCAAAATCGGCCGGCTTGATGCCGATATCGGCGCGGTCGGCGTTGCTCATCGCGTTCAGAAGCGCAAGCGCCGAGCGGTAGCGCTGCTGTTCCTGCGGCCGCGGCCGCGCGAACATTTCAGTGAAGAACCCCATGACTCGGTTGCCCCTGTTGATCCTCCACGCTCAAGCATATAGGTGATTTGTTAAAATTGTGCAGTGCAGCATTTGCATGGCTGCCATGCCCTCTCGATTTTTTTCGCCACAATCGAATTTTTGATGAAACTTTTCGGCCCGCCTATCCGTAGGCACCGGTGCTGGCTCATGGCTGGCTTTTCCTCGCCACTCCTGGCGAACTTGCCGGACTGTATGAAAATGCAGTCCGGCTTTTTGTTTGTGGCCATAGCCGGCACTTTTTCGACCCAGAACGTTGAAATTGTTAACGGCGCCGGCATTCATTTTTAACGAGACCGCCCTAAGGTTGATGGCTGTAGTGCATGCGGTCGCGACAGGGGAGGCTGAGATCGGCACCGGGACCAAGCTCGATTTCGCTTCGTTGCTCGACGATCTGATCGTCGCCTCCGAGAAGGGCGAGGAAGAGGGCGCCCGGCCGTCTATTCCGTTCGACTATCTTTCGGTGGCGGACGAGCTTCATTCCGGCCGCATCAAGGTTGCCGGCGAGAGCGTTGCCGCTGAATACCGGGAGGCCGGCGCCGACCTTGCCGCGGAATTTGTTGCGTTGCTCGACCAGGCAAAGCTGGCGCTCGCCACCGAACGGCACAAGCCGGAGGAAGCACTGCCGCCGATCGATCCAGACTCGATTGCCGGCGAGCTTGGCCTCGAGAGTTCGGGGAAGAATGCCGATTTCGGCCGCATCAGGCGCAACTTCGCCTTCGCCAATCACCCCGATCGCGTCGCGCCGCATCTGCGTCAGCGCGCCATGATCCGCATGCAGGTGGCCAATATGCTGATAGACGAGGCCAAGCGTCGCGCGCTGGCCGGAGTGCGCCGCTAGCTCTTCGAGCTCGATCGGAAGCGAAGGCAACAGGGCTTGGAGAACCTGCGGCCTTTGCCTTATGCTTGAACTCCTTCTCGCGCTGCCCGCGCAAACTTCCCGCTGGAGACATTTTAATGCAGAAGCGCCGCCTCGGTCGGACCGATCTCCTTGTCTCGCAAATCTGCCTGGGGTCGATGACGTGGGGCCAGCAGAACACCGAGGCCGAGGGTCATGCGCAGATGGATCTCGCCTTTTCGCGCGATGTCAATTTCATCGACACCGCCGAGCTTTATCCCATCCCGCCCAAGGCCGAGACGCAAGGACGGACTGAAAGGATCATCGGCAGCTGGATGAAGGCGAAAGGCAACCGCGACAAGGTCATCGTCGCCTCGAAGGTGGTGGGCCGCACCGCCAACGGCTGGTTCCGTGGCGATCGCCCCTCCAAGCTGGTCCGCGCCGATATTTTCGACGCGGTCGAGAAGTCGCTGGCGAAACTCGGCACCGATTACATCGATCTCTACCAGATCCATTGGCCCGATCGGGATATCCCATGGGGCTCGAACCCGACCCGGGTTGGCGCGGCGCGGCGGGCCGATGCGGCCGAGGCGCCTGCAGGCGAAACACCGATCGCCGAGACGCTTGGCGTCTTTGACGAACTTGTGAAGGCCGGCAAGGTTCGGCATCTCGGCCTGTCGAACGAAAGCTCCTGGGGCGTCATGCGTTTCCTTGCCGAGTCCGACAAGGGCGCCGGCCCGCGCGCGGCCTCGCTCCAGAACGCCTACAATCTGGTCAACCGCACCTTCGAGGTGAACCTGGCCGAGGTGTGCGAGCGCGAAGAGATCGCGTTTCTTCCTTATTCGCCTCTGGCGCAGGGCTACCTGACTGGAAAATACGACCATGGCGCGCGGCCGCAAGGCTCACGCTCGCAACTGTTCAATCGCGGTCAGCGCTACGAGACGCCGAATGCGGCCGAGGTACAGCTGGAATACAGCGAATTGGCCCGTTCCTTCGGCATGGAGCCGGCGCTGTTCGCCAACGCCTATGTGTCGAGCCGGCCGTTTGTGACCTCAAACATCGTCGGCGCGACAAGCGTCGCCCAACTCGACATTGCCCTGTCATCGGCCGACGTCACGTGGACGGAGGAGATGCAGAAGGCGGTCGATGCGATCCATCAGCGTGTCGGCAATCCGTGCCCCTAATGGCAAGGCGAAATATTACCAGCGAGTAGCAAGGGGATAGAGACTATGGCGAGCTTTCCGATCGAGGCCGTGCGCGCAAGATTTCCGGCGCTATCGCTGAGCGACCAGGGTCGCCGCCGCATCTATCTCGATAATCCCGCCGGCACGCAGGTGCCTCAGACAGTGGCCGACGCGGTGTCGCGCTGTCTGCTCACCACCAATGCCAATCTCGGCGGCTACTTCAGAACGACCGTCGCGGCGCAGGAAGTGGTCGACGAAGCACATAAGGCGATGGCCGATTTCCTCGGCGCCGCAAGCGTGGAGGAAATCATCATCGGCGCCAACATGACGACGCTGACCTACCACATGTCGCGCACGCTTGGCCGCACGATGAAGCCGGGCGACGAGATCATCGTCACGCGCATGGACCATGAAGCGAATGTCTCACCATGGCTGCAACTTGCCGAGGACCTTGGGCTTGTCGTGCGCTTCCTGCCGTTCGATGAGCAAAGCTGGCAGGTCGAGGAAGCGGTGCTGAAGGCGCTGCTTTCGCGGAAGACTCGGCTCGTTGCATTGAACTATGCCTCGAACCTCACCGGCTCGATCAACCGTGTGAAGGCGCTGACGGCGATCGCCAAGGAGGTCGGTGCGCTGGTCTATGTCGACGCCGTACAGTTCGCGCCGCACGGGCTTACCGACGTGCAAGAACTCGGCTGCGATTTCCTTGTCTGCTCGGCTTACAAATTCTTCGGTCCGCATATGGGCATATTGTGGGGCCGCCGCGATATCATCGATGCGCTTCAGCCCTATAAGTGCCGCTGCTCGTCAAACGGCCTGCCGGAACGGTTCGAACTGGGCACGCCACAAATCGAGCTGATGGCCGGTTTGACCGCTGCCATCGACTACTTCGCCGATCTCGGCGCGGCGGCAGGGGAGGGCGGATCGCGCCGAGATCGGATCGCGAAGGCTTTCGAGGTGTCGATCGCCTATGAAAACGCGCTCGCCCGGCAGATGATCGAAGGGCTCTCGGACATCCAAGGCCTGAGGATCCGCGGCATCACCGACCTCGGCCGCCTCGGCGAACGCGTGCCGACGGTTTCCTTCACCGTCGACGGCATCGCGCCCGAGACGATCGTGCGGCAGATGAATGCCGAAAATATCTTCCTGTGGTCCGGCCACAATTATGCATGGGAAATCGTCCACCAGCTCGGCATTCCGGCGGAGCTGGGTGTCGTGCGCATCGGCATCGCCCACTACAACACGGCAGGCGAGATCGACGAAACGCTGGAAAGCGTGCACCGCGTGATCGCGATGCTGAGGCAGCAGCGCGCCTGAGCTAGCTTTTGCTGCCGCCGAAACCGGTCAGGAAAGCGGTGAGATTGTCACCGAGCGCGTCGCAGAGATAGCCGCCTTCCTGAACGATCACCGTCGGCAGGCCGAGCCCGGCGATCGCCTCGCCGATGCGCGAGAAGCCGGGCGTCGTCACCGATAGACCACCGAACGGATCGCCTTCGAAGGCGTCGAGACCAAGCGCCACGACCAGGGCCTCGGGCGCGAAAGCGCGGATGCGCTGGAAGGCGTTGGCCAGCGCTTCGAGGAACGCCGCGTCGCCTGACTTGCGCGGCAGTGGCAGGTTGAAATTGTAGCCGAGGCCGGCGCCTTCGCCGCGCTCGTCGGCATGACCCCAGAAGAAGGGATAGAAGCGCACGGGATCGGCGTGCAGCGAGACCGTGAGCACATCGGGTCTTGCGTAGAAGATGCCCTGGGTGCCGTTGCCGTGATGCAGGTCGACGTCGAGGATCGCGACACGCGTTGCATTCTTGCGCAGAACCTGTGCGGCCACCGCCGAATTGTTTATGAAGCAGAAGCCGCCGGCGACATCGGCGAAGGCGTGGTGGCCCGGCGGGCGGCACAGCGCATAGGCCGAAGCCGCGCCCGCCAGCACCGCTTCGGCCGCTTCCACAGCGCTCCAGGCGCTCCAAAGCGCGCTGTCCCACGTCTCCGCCGAGATCGGGCAAGCGGTATCGGCCATGTGGTAGCCGGCCTGGCCGACGGCCGAAGCCGGGTAGGAGCCATTGCGCGCGATCGGGTGGATGTTCGGGATGACCTCCGCCGACGCGCCTTCGATGCGCTGCCAGCGCGTAAATATGTGCTCGAGGAAATCGAGATATTCGGGCGTATGTACCGCGGCGATCGGGCCGAGGCCATGATTGCCTGGGCGTTCAACCGTCAATCCGGCCGATCTTGTGCCGGCTAACAATCTTTCGATTCGCTCCGGCTTTTCCGGATTGGGCTGCGGCGCACCGCTGGAGAGGAAGGCCTTCGGATCGTGGCGTTTCTGTTCCTCGGCATAGAAGGCTTTCATCGTCATCTCTCCGGTGTGTCGGCAAAGGCGAAGAAGGCATCGCCGACGATCTTTTGCGTCTGCTCATAGCTCGACCAGCCGATGCCAAGCCTTTCGTAGAAGGCCTTGGCGGTCTCGTTGTCGGTGTCGACCGAGAGCCTCAGATAGGCGCCGCCGGCGGCGCGGCATTCTTTTGCAACGCGCCGCAGCAGTTTCTCGCCGATCCTGCGGCCGCGAAAGCGATCCTCGACATAGAGGTCCTGCACATAGACGCCAGGACGTCCCATCCAGGTCGAGAAGATCGGGAAATGCAGGCAAAGCCCCGCGAATTCGCCGTCGACCTCGGCGATCAGGGTCGAGAAGGCGGGTTTTTCGCCGAAGCCGTAGTGACGGAGGTCGTCCGGCGTCGAGCTGATTTCCTGGTGCGCGCCGATATGGCTGCCGAGCCTGAGGAGCGCGGCGTGTATCGTGTCGACGTCCTCGATGCGGGCCGGGCGGAGGGTGACGGCTCGTGACGGCATCAAAACGCCACCCGGTCGCCGCCCTTCAGCGCCAGCATCTCGCGCGCTTCGGCGGGCGTGGCGACGTCCAGCGACAGGCCCTCGAGGATACCGCGGATGCGGCGCACCTGGTCGGCGTTGGAATTCGCCAGTTGCCGCCCGTCATAGAGGCTGTCCTCCAGGCCGACGCGGACATTGCCACCCATGGCCGCGGCGATCGAGATCAGCGGCATCTGGTTACGGCCGGCGGCGAGCACCGAGAACTGGTAGCTGTCGCCGAACAGCTTGTCGGCGATGCGCTTCATGTGGACGAGGTTGTCGGGATCGGCGCCGATGCCACCCAGGATGCCGAGCACGAACTGGATGAACAGCGGTCCCGACACCAGCCCCCGGTCACGGAAATGCGCCAGCGAATAGAGATGGCCGACATCGTAGCATTCGAATTCGAAGCGAGTGCCGCAGCCCTTGCCCAGCCTCTCAAGCACGCCTTCCATGTCGGCGAAAGTGTTCTTGAAGATGGTGTCGCGCGTCGCTTCGAGCAGCTTTGGCTCCCATTCGTGCTGCCACTCCCTCGGCTTGTCGAGCATGGGGAACAGCGCGAAATTCATCGAGCCCATGTTGAGCGAGCACATTTCGGGTTGCGCCCGCAAAGGCGCGGCCAGCCGTTGGTCGAGCGTCATCAGCGATGAGCCGCCGGTGGTGATGTTCACCACCGCGTCGGTCGCCTGCTTGATACGGGGCAGGAACTGCATGAAAACGTCCGGATCGGCGGTCGGCCTGCCATCCATGGGGTCGCGGGCGTGAAGATGCAGGATCGAAGCGCCGGCTTCGGCCGCGGCGATGGCGTCCGTGGCGATCTGGTCCGGCGTCACCGGCAGGTGGGGAGACATCGACGGCGTATGCACCGAGCCGGTGACGGCGCAGGTGATGATGACTTTCCTCGGCGCCATTTTCTTGCCCTCAGCCTTCCACCGGCAGGTCGAGCTCGGCGGCGAGCGTTTCCAGCGAGTCGCCGATGATGGCGACCATCTCGCCGATCTGCTCGCGCGTGATGATCATCGGCGGCGCCACCATGAAGTTGTCGCCGTCGACGCCGCCCTTGACCTTGCGGCCATAGATGATCAGGCCGCGCGCATAAGCAAGGTCCAGAAGGCGTTGCGTGGCTTTGCGGGCCGGGTCGATAGGCTTAAGCGTCTCCGGGTCGGCGACCATTTCGGCGCCGAGCAGCAGGCCCTTGCCGCGCACGTCGGCGATAAAGGGGAACCGCTTTTGCAATGCCTTTAACTCGCCGATCAGCACGTCGCCCATGGCGGCCGCGTTGGCGATCAGGTCGAGCCGGTCCATTTCGCCGAGCACGGCAAGCCCGGCGGCGCAGGCCAGCGGATTGCCGGCATAGGTGTGGCCATGCTGGAAGCCGCCCGAGGCCAGCAGCGGCTGCACCAGCCGCATGGGAGCGGCAAGCGCGCCGAGCGGCGCGTAGCCGGAACCCAGGCCCTTGGACAGCGCGACGATGTCGGGCTTGCAGTTCCAGTGGTCGCCGCCGAGGAACTTGCCGGTGCGCCCGGCGCCGCTCATCACTTCGTCGTGAATGAGCAGGATGCCGTAGCGATCGCAGATCTCGCGGATGCGCGCATAATAGCTGTCGGGCGCCACAAGGGCCGCGGTGGCCGCCCCGCCGATCGGCTCCATGATGAAAGCGACGACGCTTTCCGGGCCTTCGGCCAGGATTTTTTCCTCCAGCATGTCGGCATAGCGGACGCCGCGCTGCTCCATCGAGAGGTTGTCACGGTCGCGCCATGCTGTCGGCGCCGGCACGGTCGGCATCGGCCGCATCATCGGCGTGAAGGTTTCGGCCAGCGCGTCGTCGCCTGTGATCGAAAGCGAACCCAGCGTGCCGCCATGATAGGAGGGGAAGCGCGTGATCACCTTCCAGCGGCTCGGCTGGCCCGTGGCGACCGCCCATTGGCGCGCCAGCTTGATGCAGGATTCCGTCGCTTCCGAACCGCCGGAGACGAAGAAGATGCGGTCCATGCCTTCGGGCAGTTTACCGGCCAGTTCCCGCGCCAGTTCCTCCGCCGGCTCGTTTTCGAAATGCAGCCGATAGGCGAAGGTGGCGCGGTCCATCTGCCGCTTCATGGCGTCCAGCACATTGCGGTTGGAGTGGCCGATATTGGCCACCATCGGGCCGCTCGAGCCGTCGATGAAGCGGCGGCCATCCTGCGTCCACATATAGATGCCCTCGGCGCGGTCGATCAGGGGCCGGCGCAGGCTGGACAGGTAGAACAGATGCGATTCTCGCCGAGCTTCGGTCTCTTGAGCGGCGGTCTGGGTCTTCGACATGTCAGGACTTTCCAAGGTAGCGATCGAGGACATTCTGGGTGACGCGTTCGACCATCGGGTCTTGTCTCAGCAGGCCGGCCACCCATTCGCAGCTTCCGGCGTGGAACACCTCGCCCTTGCCGCGCGGGAAGTTGACGATCATGCCATTGCTGCGTTTGACTTTTTCGAGGCTGGCGTCGCTCCTGTCGCCGAAGAGCGTTTCGGCGCTGAAGCGGCCGTCCTCGTCGGTGAGAAACTGGTCCTCGATCGGGATGTCGGCGCTTTCCTCGACCTGGCTGGCCATGCCGACGGCGAGGACCTGCAAGCCGTCGGGCGCGCCACTGGTCGCGGTCGGGTAGGGCAGGCCGTCGCGAAGCTCGAAGTCGAGACCGTCGACCTCATAGCCATAGACATGGCTGTCGGCGCCCAGCAGGTCGCCATAATAGATGCCGGTGCCGGCGAAAGCCCAATGCTCCGGACGGTAGACCGGGAAACCGCGCACGCCGCGCGGCGCGCAGCCGCCCCAGCCGGCGTAGAGGCCGCGTGTCGCATTCAGCCCAAAGGTCGCCGAGCCGGGCCGGCTGATTTCCGGCGCCTCCCAGGAATTGGTGGCGCGGGTCACATCGCCGCCGCGATAGGCGGGATCCTCGGCGCGGGCGCGGTATTTATAGCAAACCTGCCTGCGCCCCTCGTCCTCAAGACGCGTCTGCCACATGAAGTTGCCGGCAAAACGCGCCGCGTGGCCGCCGCGCTCGACATAGTCGTCGACGGCGTCGCGCATCTCCCAGGTCCAGTATTCGTCGTGGCCTACGAAGACGGCGCAATCGTAACCGTCAAGAATCTCCGGCGAGAAATGCAGGTCATGCTGGCTGGCGAGATCGACGCCGTATCCCGCACGTTCGGCGAAGCGGAAGAAGTGGCTGTCATAGCTGGCCCAGCCGGATGAGGCGTATTTCTTCGAATGGCCAGTGGCCAAAGCCCATTCCATATGCGGATAGCGCGGCACGGTCCTCGGCGGCACGGCGACTTCCAGCGGCACGCGCGGCGCATCCTTCTCCAGCACGACGAAGCCGCGGCACCAGGGGCGCTGCGTCGACACGATGGGCGAATACTGGTTGCGATCCGGGCCGGTGATGCCCTGATAGTGGTTGGAGCCGCCCCAGGTGTTGTAGGCGAGCCAGGTTCCCGTCGCTGCGACCTGCAGCACACGGCCGGGTTTCTTGCCGGATTGGGGGGAGACGATGAACAGGTGATGGCTTTGGATCGGCTTGCCGTCGCGGCCGTCGGCAGTCAGCGTTATCCGATAGGCGCCGGACGGCCAGTCGCTGCCGATGCGGAATTCAAACGACGCTTCCCAGCCGCAGCCTTCGGCCGAGCACTGGTCGGGGCTTTCCTGCCAGCGAGAAGCAATGCCCGATTTCTCGAACACTTTGGTCTCACCGCCGCCGTCGCGGATGATCGTCATGCTGAAGGCGGTTGCCGTCGAACTGACATGCAGCGTGACTGTCTCGCCGGCGCGATAGGAGAAGCGGTCGCTGTAGCACCAGATCTCGCCGCGCTCGCCGTCCATGCCAGGCCACTCATAGTAATGGCCGCGCACTGCGTGCCGGCGTTGGTCGGGCGTCAGTCCGAAATCGGGGAATTCGGTGGTCGGTCTGGTCATGGTCGAACTCAGGCGGAAAGGTATTTCTTCAGGAACGTACGGGTGCGCTCCATTTTCGGTGCGCGGAAGATCTCGGACGGCGGGCCTTCCTCGACGACGGCGCCACCGTCCATGAACAGCACGCGATCCGCCACTTCACCGGCAAAGCGCATCTCGTGCGTGACGATGAGCATCGTCATATGTTCGACGGCAAGCTGCTTCATGACGGCGTTGACCTCCTCGACGAGTTCCGGGTCGAGCGCCGATGTCGCCTCGTCGAACAGCATCACCTTGGGCTGCATGGCCAATGCGCGCGCGATGGCCACGCGCTGCTTCTGGCCGCCGGAGAGCCGCGACGGATAGGCATCGATCTTGTCGGCGAGCCCGACCTTGGACAGGAGGCCGTGCGCCAGCGCATGCGCCTCGCTCTTGCTGATGCCCTTGAGGATGGTGGGTCCCATGGCGATGTTCTCAAGTACGGTCAGATGCGGGAAAAGGTTGAAGTGCTGAAAAACCATGCCCATCTGCTGGCGCACGCTATTGATATGACGTTCAAAAGCCTGGCCGCGCAAGGGCTGGTTGACCTGCACGCCGTCGAGCCAGACTTCGCCACCATTCAAGGTCTCCAGGTGGTTGATGGAGCGCAGCAGCGTGCTCTTGCCCGAGCCGCTCGGCCCGATGATCGCCACGATCTGCCCACGGTCGACCGACAGGTCGATGCCCTTGAGGACTTCCATGGCGCCGAAGGATTTGCGTGCGCCGCGAACCTCGACCATTGGCTTCTGCGTGCTCATCGGGAAACCTCCACGCGCCGCTCGAACCGGCGCAAACCCGCTTCGAGCGCGAGATTGAGAATGTAATAGAGCGCCGCCGCGGTGATGTAGAACTCGAACGGCCGGAACGTCTCGCTGATCGCCAGCTGTGCCGAATGGACCAGTTCCGCTATGCCGATCACCGACACGATCGAGGACTCCTTCAGCAGCGCGATCATGTTGCCGCCGATCGGCGGGGCGGTGTTGCGGACAGCTTGGGGCACGACGACGTAGCGCAATGTCTGCCACTTGCCGAAGCCGATGCTGCGCGCGCCTTCCGTCTGGCCGGCATCGACGGCCACGATGCCGGCGCGGATGACGTCGGCATTGTAGACAGCGAAGTGCAGGCCAAGGCCGATGATACCGGCGGCAAGGGCGGGAATATCGATGCCGACCTGCACCAGGCCGAAATAGATCAGGAACAACTGCAACAGCAGCGGCGTGCCCATGAACACCCACATGAAGGCGCGCACGGGATAGGCGATGATCGCCGGTGCGTAGAGGACGATGACCGCGAACAGGGTGCCGAAGACGAAGCTGAGCGCTCCGGCCGAGACTGTCAGCAGCGCGGTCCACCAGGCGCCAGTCAACAGAAGGTCCCAGTAGGGCAATACGACAGTGAAATCCAAGCCTTCCATCGCGCTCTCCGGTCAGACGATGGCAAAGCGTTTGTCGAGCAGGTCGACGGCTCGGGCCACGGCGTAGACCATGACCATGTAGAGCAGCGCCGCGACGCCGAAGATCTCGAACGGCTTGTAGGTGGAGCCGATGAAGCGCTGGGCCGTATAGGTCAGTTCCACGACCGAGATCGTTGACACCAGCGCAGACCCTTTCAGGAGCGCGACGGTGTTGACGCCGAGCGGGCGGATCATCAGCCGCGCGGCCTGTGGCAGCACGACCTTGCGCAAGGTCTGGAAACGGCTGAACCCGATGGTCCGGGCCGCCTCGGTCTGGCCCCGGTCGACGGCAACCAGCGCGCCACGGATCGATTCGGCCATATAGGCGCCGATGTTGAGGCCGAGGCCGATGACTCCAGCCGTGAACGGCTCCAGGTTGATGCCGATCTGCGGACCGCCAAAGTAGAGCACAAACAGCTGGATCAGGCAGGGCGTGCCGCGAAACAGGCTGACATAGAGCGTGCCGATGGCCCTCAGGATCGCGGACCTTGACATCTTCGCGGACGCGGCCAGAGCCGCCACCACGAGACCCAGGATCAAGGCCAGCGCCGTGATCTCGATCGTTACCAGGGCGGCTTCCGCGAAAAACGGGAAGACGCGCCGCATCAAGGAGAAATCCATGGGATGGTCCAGCGGGAATGGCAGGTGGCTTCAGGCGGTCTTGGCCGCCTGAAGCCTGTTGGAATTAGCGGATGTCGCTGCCGATCCACTGCTTGGAGATCTTCTCGTAGGTTCCGTCCGCCAGCATCTCGTCCAGGGCCTTTTGCATGGCGGCTTTCAGTTCAGGATTGTTCTTGCGGATGGCGATGCCGATGCCGACGCTGCCACCTTCGATGTTGGGCGTATCGAGCCTGCGAACCTTCTCGCCGGTTTCCTTGACGGCGACCATGACCGGAATGTTGTCGACGACGATGGCATCGACACGGCCGGCCTTCAGCTCCAGCAAGAGTTCCGGCAGGCCCTTGTAGGTGCGGACTTCCCAGCCGCCCTGTTCGCGCGCCCATTTCTCATGCGTCTCGCCCAGCGTCACACCAAGGGTCTTGCCCTTGAGTTCGTCAAGGCTCTGCACCTTGGAAGCCTCGCTGACGAAAACCGCGCGACCGGCGTGATAATACGGGCCGACGAAATCGACCACCTTTTCACGCTCCGGCGTGATGGTCATCGAGCCGACGACGGTGTCGTATTTCTTGGCCAGCAGGCCGGCGATGATGCCGTCCCATGCCGTGGTGATGATGGCTCCCTTGACGCCGATGCGCTCGGCGATGGCCTTGCCGATATCGGCGTCGAAGCCGACGACTTCGTTCTGGTCGTTGACGAAGTTGAAGGGCGGATACTGGCCGCTCATCGAAATCTTCAGCTCGGCCGCTGCCTTGATCTTTTCGAGATCGTCGGCGTTCGCTGAAACGGCCGTGAAGGTCGAGGCGAGCAGCAGCGCGGCGACAGCGATGCGGGAAAATACTCTGTTCATCTGATGGTCCTCTGGATGGAGCGCGATGGCTTGTTCTTGGGAGGCGTTGGGGCGCTCTCCGGAGGCGTTGGGACGCTCTCCTGATTTCATGATTGCCTTTGCGCAAGCATTGCGCAAATAGATAATGTAAATAGGGAGCATAGATATCAGGAATGATCGCGCGGCCTGAACGTTTGGTCTGGGACCTCGACTGGAACCTCCTGCGCACGTTCGTCGTCATCGCGGAGGTGAAGAGCATCACCCGCGCCGCCGAGCGGCTCAACCTCAAGCAGCCAAGCGTCAGCAACGCCCTGAGGCGCCTGGAAGATCGCGTTGGCCGACGATTGGTCGAGCGCGATGCGACGCGTTTCGAGCTCACCGAGGTCGGCCGGCTTCTCTACGAGCAGAGCGTCGAGGTGTTCGGGACGATATCGCAACTGCCGCTGCTGATGCGGGGGATCAGCGACGACATCACCGGCCATGTCACCATTGCCATGGCCAGCCATGTCGTCTCGCCACTGTTCGATCAGGCGCTATCGGAGTTTCATCGCAATTATCCGCGCGCCAGCATCACCATCTCGGTCGCGGCAAGTACCGAAGTCGCCAAGCAGGTGAAGGAGCGCCGTGCCTCCTTCGGCATCTGCCTGGTAAGCCAGCGCGACCCAGCGCTGGAATATGCCATGGTCTACCGCGAGTTCTTCGGCTTCTTCTGCGGTCCGCAGCACAGGCTCTACGGGCGGGAGGGGCTGTCGCTAGCCGATCTGCGCGGCGAACCTTCCGTGTCCTTCCAGACCGATCACATCTCGGATGCCTTGCGACCGGTGGCGCTGCTGCGCAGCGAGGCCCGGCTCAATGCCGACGTGGTGGGCGTTTCATCGAGCCTCGAGGAAGTGCGGCGCATGATCGTCGCCGGGCTGGGAATCGGCCCGCTGCCGCTGCATGTGGCGCGGCGCGATGTCGCCGACGGCATCCTGTGGCGCCTGCCACCCTATGACACGCCGCCGGCCATCGACATCTTCCTGCTGGTGAACCCCGACAAGACGATGAACCGCGCCGAGAAGGCGCTGCTTTCCGGCCTGCAGGCGATCATCGCCGAGACGCCGCTCAACGATCGCACCTACGACGCCTGAAGGCCTGCCGGCTGAGAGACTGTTTGGACATTCTACTCCGGCGGCCATCTGGCGGCGTTTTCTGCGCTTCCGGTTGCTCACGGACCCAAACGTCCGCTCCGCTCCGGTTCTCGAAACCATCACCATATGACTCGCCAGAGCGAATTTCGAAACAGTCTCTGAGAACTGGGGCTATTCGGTCAGCAATGCCTGCGCACGGTGCCGCATGGCATCGTCCAGGGGAATCGCGGCGCGCGCCTCGAGGTCGAAACGAACGCTCGTCGTCCGGCTCACCGCACGCACCATCCCATCGCTCGATCCCGACATGACCTGCTCGAAAGTGATTGAGGTGCGGCCGACTTTCACGACATGCGAATGGATGGTGACGAGCGCGCCGGCCCTGGTCTCATGTCGGTATTCGGTTTCGGTTCGGACATCCGCCCATCCAGATTCCGGTGCGTCATGCCCAGCGATGTGGCCGAGGATCTGGAAGCTGGCGTCGTCGAACATCGCCGCGTAGTGGCGCACATTCACATGGCCCATCCTGTCGCACATCCATGGATGCGTTACGCCGACATAGGTGACGAGAGATTTGCTCACGGGCAGTGTCCCTTGGGTGATTGCGCAAACGCAGATATCGAAATGCCCGGCCGCAGGCAAACTTCGCGAAGCGCGCATTCATCGGCCGTGCTCTTGGCCCCTGTGAACAAACGAACTATCTCAGGGGCAGGGCGGCGTTTCCGCCACAGGAGCCGACATGCTGCGGGTGCAAAAGGTCAAGGTCGACGACATCTACGTGCCCACGGCGCGTCGCAAGACACTGCATCCCGAAACAGTGCGCCATCTCGCCGAGGACATCCTCGAAAACGGCATGAAGACACCGATCCAGGTCCGCCACGACGGCAAGCGCCATGTCCTGGTCGAAGGGCTGCATCGGCTGGAAGCCGCCAAGTGGCTGGGCGAGACCATGATCGATGCCTATCTCGTCCAGGCAAAGCGGCACTGATCGCTTGGCGCGAACCGCCCGCATCAGCGCAACCGATCGCATCCCATCAACGCTTTTTGATTGACCTCGATATGCCGGCCGCTACCGTGCCGGGGTTTCCATGGAACGGGTACGGGCGATGTCGAAATATTCAGGTGGATGCCTGTGCGGGGCGGTGCGTTATCGGGCCGAGGCCGAACCGGTCAACGAGCGTGTCTGCCATTGCCGGCTTTGCCAGAAGGCGATCGGCGCGGCCTTCAATGCGCGGCTTTTGTTCCGCATCGACGATGTAACGATTGAAGGCGTAGTGGCTACGGTCCATTCCTCGCCGGACCTCGAACGCGGCTTTTGCCCGGCTTGCGGCACGACGCTTTTCTCGCGCCGCGACGCCAGGGGCATTATGGGCATAACCTCCGGCTCGCTCGACGATCCTTCGATGTTCAAGCCCGACATGCATTTCTGGACCGGCTCGAGGCAGCCTTGGGTGCGGCTGGATGATGGCCTGCCTCAATATGAGGGCGCACCGCCGGCCTGAAGCGTTCGGCCTGACTCATTTTGGCCGCAGGACTGCACGAAAATTTCATCTCCGATTCACGAGATAGCCGGCAAAGCGTCATTGGCGGGCCATTATCGGCTGCCTATTTAACGCCTGCGGGTCGGTATCGAGGAGGCGACGGATGAGCGAGAGCATCAACACCCTGGACGAGCTTTTGAACGACCCGATGGTCCAGCTGGTGATGGCGAGGGACCGGGTGCGCCCGTCGGAACTCCGCATGCTGCTGGAAAGGGCCCGCGACAGGGCGTCGTACGATTCCCGTGCCGATCGGCCGCTCATGCCGCCGGCTCATGTGGTGGCGAGAAGCTGCATAAAGCAGTGGCTGCATCGCTAGTATTTTGTTTCCGCGCAAATTTCCGGACGAAGGACTTTTGTTGGCCGAGACACCCGATACAGATGGATCGATGCCGCTCCCAGGCGGTATCAACTGTGTCGGCACGATCTCGCCGCGGAGCTGAGCCTCCGAAGCCGGGCGATCGGCACTCGTCGCACGGCGCTTTCCCGAAATATCTTTTTACATGGGATTCTTCCGTGACGTGCTTTCGCGTGTCGTAAAGCAAGATTAGCGTACCTTACAAATCCGTGAGTTGGATTCCCGGCGAGGCGCGGCTATGCCTCTGCCGGGGACCGGCGAGGGCGGCGCTTCTCCATGATGGGCTCATTTTACTCCGGAAAAGGACTGGTATGGCTGACGTCTGCACGCAGGGACTGGACACGGGCTTTGTCGGCCTGGGCTATGCGAAAGTAGCGTTTCTTGGCGTGGTGCAAGGCATCACTGAACTCCTGCCGATCTCGTCGACGGCGCATATGCGCATCGTGCCTGCCGTGCTCGGCTGGCAGGATCCCGGCTCAGCCTTCTCGGCCGCAATGCAGCTTGCAGCGCTCGCCGCGGTGGTCAGCTATTTCTGGAGCGACGTCAGGGATGTAACCGTGGGATCGCTGTCGGCGCTCAGCCGTCGCGACTTCGGCGACCGTTACTTCCGTTTGGCGATGAGCATCGTTCTCGCGACCATTCCGATCATCATCGCCGGGCTGGCGCTGTCGGGCGTTCTCAACGCCTGCAACTCGCCGCTGCGCAGCCTTGCCGTCATCGGCTGGGCCTGCATCGTGATGGCGATCCTGCTGGCGCTGGCCGAGATCTACGCCAAACACCGGCTAACGCTCAACCAAGCCTCGATCCTGGACGCGCTGCTCGTCGGCATCGCGCAGGTCGGCGCGCTCATTCCCGGCGTCTCTCGCTCCGGATCGACCCTGACGGCCGCCCTGGGGTTGGGTTTCACGCGGCCTGAGGCCGCGCGTTTCTCTTTCCTGCTCGGCCTGCCGGCCATTGCGCTCGCCGGCCTCAAGGAGCTTTGGGAACTGCACAAGGTGCATCTCGACGCGCATGGCTGGTCGGTCCTGGCCGTCGGGCTCGTCGTTGCCTCGATCTCCGCCTTCTTCGCCATATGGGGTCTGATGCGCGTGCTCGAGCGTTTCTCGGCCTGGCCGTTCGTCATCTATCGAGGCGTGCTCGGCGTGGTGCTGTTGCTCGGCCTTGCACTCGGATGGTTGTCCTGACGTTCCTTTGGGACCCAAGCATTTCGGCCCTCGCGGTTAATCCCACGTCGGACAAAAATCGCCTGTAAGGAAGCTTTGGCGGTTCGTCTCGTCGCCGGCTTCCCTTATTGATAGGCGCATGGATCTTTCGACGCTTCTGCAATCGGTGCCGCTGCTGGTGACGCTGGTGAAATCGGCCCTGCCTGCCGTGGTCGGCATGGGCATGGGCACTGGCCA
>JBFLWR010000146.1:0-9375 GCA_040755925.1 Pseudomonadota bacterium | reverse complement strand
TTGGGTCCGTGGCAGGCGGCGCGGATCAAATTCGATCCACGCCGCGAGACTATCCATGTGCTTAGCCCGGGGTGCGCGACAGCTGCGGGTCCAGTCTGGCCCCGTGGATGCGGTCAAGCAGGCCGCGCGGGCCGGGTCGCGGTGGCCGCAGGCTTTCGGCCTTGCCGTCGGCATGCACAAGCAGCTCTCCACGAATGAACCCGTCATCGAAATGCCCCTGCACGGTCAGCGTCTCACCAGAGGCGACCAGTTTGCCGCCCTCGCCTGCTCGTCCAGTTTCGACCAGGGCGCGGCCGCTGCCGTCGTCGACGACAAACTTGTTGCCGTAGATCTCAGCGACTTTGCCCTTGACGGCGACGTCGCTATCAGGCGCCAGCGAAGCGATGCTGATGGGCTGCATCAGCACTACCTTCTCGCGTGGGGCGGCGAAAATGGTGACACCGGCCCCGGCGACGAGTCCGATTGCAATTAGCCCGGCGGCGAACAGGCCGGTAAGGTAAGGTCGTCTTTGATGAAACGGCGGTGTGGAGTTGGCCGGCTCCGGGGCGGCGTTGAGTGGATCGGTCATGGTGGCACCTTCTGCTGGTTTGGAATACCCATCTTTTACAGCGGCCTCAGGAACCCAGCCTGAACAGAGCCGTTCAGGCTCGGTTCAGCCGCCGGGCTTAAGACCGAAGGTAAGCTTGTGGCCGAAAGGCTTTGCAGATGAAGGTGTTGCTCGTTGAGGACGATCCGTCGATCGCCGGCCAGCTGGCGGAGGCATTGCGCTCCGAAAACTTCGTCGTTGACGTCGCGCGCAATGGCGAAGACGGTCAATATCTGGGCGAGACTGGAGCCTATGACATCGCGGTCCTCGACCTTGGACTTCCGAAGATCGATGGCAAGTCGGTGCTCAGAGCCTGGCGAACTGCCGGACGGCCGCTACCCGTTTTGATCCTGACCGCGCGAGACGGCTGGTCGGAAAAGGTCGATGGCTTCAAGGCCGGTGCCGACGACTATCTGACCAAGCCGTTCCGAACCGAGGAACTGGTCATGCGGATGCGAGCACTCGTGCGTCGTGCGGCAGGCCACGCTCAGACGAAGGTGGTGTGCGGCCCACTTACCTTCGATGCCCAGATCGGGACGTTCGAGCTCGACGGGCTGCCGCTGAAACTCACTGCGCTCGAGTGGCGCGTGCTCTCCAGCCTGATGCTGCGGAAGGAGGTCGTGGTCACCCGCCTGGATTTGTTGGAGCGCGTCTACGAGGGCGACGTCGAAGTCGACTCCAATTCGCTGGAGGTCATCATCGCGCGGTTGCGGCGCAAGATCGGCCATGGCCATATCGAAACCGTTCGGGGCCTGGGCTACCGCCTGACGAGCGGCGGGCGATGAACCCTGCCACCCGCTCCCTTGCAGCAAGGCTTCGGCTGGCTGCGGTCTTTGCCACCGTCGCAGCACTTCTGCTGGCTGGAATCTTCATCGCGATCATCTTGCAGCGCTTCGTCGTGGGCCAGATCGACCAACGTCTTGACGCCCAGATCTATGCAGTGGCTTCCGCGCTTCAGCGAGACGGTAGCGGTAAACCGTCCGTCACACCGGCACTAAGCGGGCCACCCTATGACCGTCCCCGATCGGGATGGGTCTGGCAAGTGACAACGCCGTCTGGCCACGTGGTTTCGGCATCGCTCGCCGCGACCGGACCTGTCGAACTGCCAAGCCTTCGGCCAAATCGGCTGGACAGCCTTTTGGGCATTCGGGACTGGTTTGGCCTGCTCAAGGCCCTTGGCCGGCCGAAACCGATCGAGGCGCCGATTGGCGATGGCAACGCGGTGCATTGGAGGGTGCTGGAAGCACCCTTCGGCTCAGAAACCGCGACCGTTGCGGCCGGCGCGCCCTACCAGGCAATCTCCGGGCCGCTGCGGGAGGCCTTGGTGCCGCTGGGACTGGCGCTTTTGACGCTGGGGGTGCTGCTGTTTGGCGCCCTGTTCGCCCAGGTCCGGCTAGGACTTCGCCCACTAGCAAATTTGCAGGCGCAACTGTCCGATATCCGGACCGGGAAGCGCGAAACGCTGCCTCTCAGCCAACCGAGCGAAATCCGCCCGCTTGTGGATGAGGTCAACAGCCTGCTTGCCGAAAATGCGGAGGGTTTGGCACGGGCGCGTCGCCACGTAGCAAACCTGGCGCACGGCCTGAAGACACCGCTGGCCGCGCTGAGCCTAACGCTGGAAAGCCGCACCGCCAGGACGGACATCGCCGGGATCATGGGCGTCAACGTCGAGCAGATGCGCGACCAGCTCGATCTTATGGAGCGGCTGATCCGCCATCATCTGGCGCGTGCGCGGGTAGCGGCCCTCGCCGGGCCTGTCCGCGCCAGCACCGATCTTCACGAAAGACTCTCCGACTTGAAAGGCATGATGGCCAATGTGCATCGCGAGCGCGGGCTGCGTTTCGAGATGTCGGTTGCGCCACAACTCGCTGTCGCCGTCGAAACCCAGGACCTCGACGAAATCGTCGGCAACGTCCTCGACAACGCCTGCAAATGGGCGGCGTCTCGGGTGGTAATACAAGCTACTGACGATGATGCCCTGGTCGCCATCGTTATCGAAGACGATGGCCCGGGCATCGCGGAAAACGAGATGCCCGAAGCGATGCGGCCGGGGCGGCGTATCGATGAAGCGACGCCGGGGCACGGATTTGGGCTGCCGATCGCACGTGAGCTTGCCGAACTCTACGGCGGCAACCTCGACCTTTCCCGGGGTGACGCCGGCGGTCTGAGAGTGGTGATCCGGCTGCCGAAGAACCGATCCCTCGCTGCCTAATGATGCCGCTTTGCGAGCGCTAGCCTGGGTTCAATATGAGAAGGCAGCCGCAAGTGCCAACAGCAATGCAGGCGGCATAACGATCATGCCCACCTTGAGAAATGCGAGGGCACTTACCTTGTGCCCCTCTCGCCGTAGGGCGTTCAACCAGAGGATCGTAGCCAGCGATCCAGTCACCGACAGGTTCGGACCGATATCGATTCCGATCAAGACGGCGCGGTTGACCAAGTCGGACGCATGAGCCTCGGCGACGACAGTGCCGGCCACCAGACCCATCGGCAGATTGTTGGCAAGATTGCTGCCGAAGCCTGTGCTGACGCCCGCCAACCATGCAGCCTGAAGCGGAGACCGCGCCGCGCAATCCCGCAATATGCCGGCCAAGGTGTGAATGAGTCCGGTTTGCTCAAGCGCGCCAACGAGGACAAACAGTCCGGCGACGAGCGGTAGCACGCCCCAAGAGATATCCTTGATGATCGGCCAAGGGGATTTTCTCTCCCGCACCAGCACCAAACTCGTGGTCGCGAGCCCGGCGATCGCCGTAGGGAGACCGAGTTGCAGGTTGAAGGCTGATGCGGTGAGGAGCACAATTGCGGTGGCTGCTATACCCAAGGCCGCCAGACGCCCCGCCGCCGATAGCTCCGGCAAGTCCACATCGGTGGCAACCGATTGGTTCAGCGATGCGCGCTGCGACCAGAACAGCAGCAGGTAAGTCGCGGCAATGGAAACGATGGATGGTCCGAGGTAGCGCGGCAGCCATTCGAGCAGCGGTGGCATCGCCCTGCCGTAGATCACCAGGTTCGCGGGGTTGGAAATCGGCAGCACGAACGAGGCGGCATTGGCAATGAAGGCGCAGATGAGCAGATAGGGCAGCGGGTTCTTAACCTTTGCCGCCCGCACCGCGGCAGCGACGGCCGGTGTCAGCACCACTGCCGTGGCATCGTTGGACAGGAAGACCGTGACGACCGTGCCCACGATGTAGATCAGGAAAAACAGCCTGGTGGCCGAGCCCTTGGCGTGTCGCGCAGCCTGGGCCGCCAGCCAGTCGAACAGTCCTTCGACCCGGGCGACCTCCGATAGCAGCATCATGCCGATCAGGAAGAGGTAGACATCCGCCCCGCTCAAGACGCCTTTTAGCCCTTCGGAAGGGGTTATGAGCTCTCCGATCAGCAGGAGTGAGGCGCCAGCTACGGCCCAAATCCATTCTTGCAACGAAAACGGGCGCAGGATCACGCCGGCGGTCGCAACGCCCGCGATCACCCAGATCCAGACGTTGGGCGTCATCAAAATCACCTGCAATTACGCGGCTTTCGTTTCCGTCTGAACGGGTCGCGAGCCGCGCAGGCGATCCAGCGTCAGGTAGATGACCGGGGTCGTGAACAGCGTCAAGACCTGACTGACGATCAGCCCGCCGACGATTGCGTATCCGAGAGGCTGCCGGATTTCCGCGCCCGAGCCATGCCCAAGCATCAGCGGAATGCCGCCAAGGATGGCTGCCATGGTGGTCATAAGGATCGGTCGAAAGCGCAGCAACGCGGCTTCACGGATAGCTTCCACGGGTCTGGCTCCATCCAACTCGGCCGAGATCGCAAAGTCGACTAGCATGATGCCGTTCTTTTTGACGATGCCGATCAGGAGGATCACCCCGATCATCGCTACCAGACTGAAGTCGAGGCCGGCGAGCATCAGTGCGGCGAGTGCGCCGAGCGCGGCGGAAGGCAGCGTGGACAGAATGGTCAGCGGGTGAATGAAGCTTTCGTACAGAACGCCCAGGATCAGATAGACCACCACCAGCGACGCAGCGATCAGCAACGGGACAGTCGAAAGGGATTGTTCGAAGGCCTGGGCGCTGCCCGCGAATGCGCCGGTCAGCGTCGAGGGCGGCTTCAGGTTCTTGAAGGCCTGATTAACCGCTGATGTCGCCGTGCCGAGTGAGGCGCCGGGCGCCAGATTGAACGAGACCGTCGTCGCCGGGAACTGTCCCTGATGGTTGATCGAGACGGGGGCCACCGTGTCGGTGGTCCAATGCGCGATATTGCCAAGCGGAACCAATGTGCCGTCGGCGGCCTTGACCGACAGCCGATCCAGCGTCTGCAGATCGTGCTGCAGGTTTGGCAACACCTCCAGGACGACGTGGAAGGTGTCGGTCTGGGTGGTGAACTGAGTGACCTGCCTCTGGCCGAAGGCATCATAAAGCGTGTCGTCAATGGTTTGCGGCGCCACGCCGAACAGCGACGCCGCCGCCCGGTCGATCTTGAGCGAAAGCGTGGGCGCGACCTTCTGGAGGTCGCTCGCCACATCGGTGATCTGTGGAATGCTCTTGAGCGCGTCGACGACCTTCGGTGCCCAGGCACCGAGTTCCGCAGCATCGCTGTCCTCCAGCGTAAACTGGTATTGGGTTCGTGCCGGCCGGGCGCCGATGTTGATGTCCTGAGCCGCTTGCATGAACAACTGGACGCCCTCCACCTTGGCCAGTTCGGGTTTCAGCCGCGCAATGACCTGTTGCGCGCTGGCGTCGCGCTGTCCGATCGGCTTCAGCGTGATGTTGACATGCCCCTGGTTGAGGGCGTTGCCGCCGTTGCCGCCGCCGATGTCCATGAAAACGCTATAGACAGCGGGGTCCTTGAGCACCACGGCGCTGAGCCTTTCTTGCAGTTCGACCATTTTGGGATATGACACCTCTGGTGCGGCTTGCGATTGAGCGCCGATGAATCCGGTATCCTGGTCGGGGAAAAACCCTTTCGGGATGGTGATGAACAGCCAGGCGGTCGCAGCCACGGTGGCTCCAAATACAAGCAGCGTCAGCCCCTGTTGGCGGAGCACGACGTCCAGCATCCTGCCATAACCGCTCTGGAGCGCATCGAAAGCGCGCTCACTCCACAAGTAGAGGCGGCCATGTTTCTGCTTGTCTACCGGCTTGATCAGCCGCGCCGCCATCATCGGCGTCAGCGTGAGGGAAACAAGGGTCGACAACGCAATCGCCAAGGTCAGCGTGACGGCGAACTCGCGAAACAGGCGTCCGACGATGCCCCCCATCAGAAGGATCGGGATCAGCACGGCAATGAGCGAGAGGCTGATCGAGATGATCGTGAAGCCGATCTCGTGCGAACCGCGCAGTGCAGCCGCGAGCGGTTCCTCCCCGTCCTCGATATGCCGGCTGATGTTTTCCAGCATGACGATCGCGTCGTCGACGACGAAGCCCACGGCGACCACGAGCGCCATCAACGAAAGATTGTCGATGCTGTAGCCGAACAGGTACATCGGTGCAGCCGCACCCAGCAGCGCGACAGGGAGCGTGACCGTCGGTATCAGGGTCGCTCGCAGGTTGCGCAGGAAAATGAAGATGACCATCACCACGAGCGCTATGGTGATCATCAAGGTGAACTGCACGTCCCGCACCGAGGCTCGGATCGTCGTCGTCCGGTCGGTGACAAGGGCGAGTTTTACGGTGGGCGGCAAAGCGGCCTGTAGCTCGGGCAGGATATCCTTGACGCGGTTGACAACCTCGATGACGTTCGCTCCTGGTTGCCGAAAGACGTCGACGGCGATGCCGCGCTCACCATTGGTCCAATGGGCCATCTTGACGTCTTCGGGGCCGGTGACCGCCTGACCGATGTCGCGGATGCGGATCGGTCCGCCGTCGCGGTAGGCGACCACCGCATCGCTCCAGCCGGCCGCGTCGGTAATCTGGTCGTTGTCGTAGATCGGGAACGTGCGGGTGGCGTCATCGATGTTGCCCTTCGGGCTGCTGACGCTCAGGCCCGATATAGCGGAGCGGACATCCTCCATCGTGACCCCGGCGGCGGCGATCCGGCCTGGATCGATGGATATGCGCACCGCGGGCTTTTGCCGGCCGCCGATGTTGACCTGCGCCACGCCCTGCATCTGGCTGATGCGCTGAGCAACGCGGGTCTCGATCAATTCGTCGACGTCGATCAGCGGCAAGGTATCGGACGTTGCCGAGAGCTGCATCACCGGCGCGTCGGCGGGGTTGACCTTCCGAAAAGTGGGCGGCGCCGGCAGATCCTTCGGCAACTGGCCGCTCGCTGCGGTAATGGCGGCCTGGACATCGCTGGCGGCCTGATTGATATCCCGGTCCAGCTCGAACTGGACGGTTATCTCCGTCGATCCCAGTGAGCTCGAGGACGTCATCTCGGTAACGCCGCTAACTTTCGACAGCTGCGTCTCAAGCGGCTGCGCCACCGACGAGGCCATGGTGTCGGGCGCAGCGCCTGGAAGGTTCGCCGCAACCTGGATCGTGGGAAAGGAAATCTCAGGCAGGGCCGAGACAGGCAACAAAGGATAGGCAACGGCGCCGAGAAACAGGACGCCGATCATCAAAAGAGTCGTCGCGACGGGGTGCGAGATAAAGAACGCTGAAATCCCGCCGAGCCGAGGTTGAGTGGCGGCCTTAACCTGGGGAATGTCGCGCGAGGTTGGTGGCGCCGTGCTCCCGCTCCTCATGGTTGCGCCGCTGAACCGGTCGCTGCAACCGCCTGGTCAACGGACCGAACGACGTTCCCGGGTCCAAGCACGTGTACGACCGCGCCATCCCCGATCTGACCGAGACCGTCGAAGACTATCGTGTCGCCGTCAGAGAGGCCCTTAGTGATGAGAGCCATTCCATCGGTGGTGACGCTAACCTCGACGTGCCTTTTGGCGACCTTGTTGCCCTGACCCACGACGTACGCCGACAGACCATCTGTTCCGCGCGCCAATGCCTTATCGGGCACCACGACGCCCTTCTCCACCGCCACGACAAGGCGGGTTGCAACCGGGAGGCCGGGCCACAAAGTCCCTGCCCTATTGTCGAAGCTGGCGCGCAACCGGATCGAGCCATTGGACGCATTGACTGTGTTATCCATCAATGTGAGCTTGCCCTTCGCCAGCACCTTGCTGCCGTCGGTGGCGATGGCCTTCACGTCCGCGACCCCGTTCTTCAGGGCGCTCTGGATTTCGCCGAACCGGTCGCCTGGCGCCACGAACACAACGCTGATCGGGTCGAATTGGGTGATCGTCAGCAAGCCGTCGGTGCTGCTCGGGCTGACGACGCTACCCACGCTGACGTTCTTGAAGCCGGTTCGGCCGCCAATGGGTGCCCGCATAGTAGCGTAGCTGAGTTCGGTCTCGGCGCTGCTGATCGACGCATCGTCCGCCGCCACGGTCGCCTCAAGCTGCTTGGCCGCCGAGCGCTTGCTGTCCAGATCCTGGGACGAGACCACTTTCTTGTCGGCGAGCGCGGTATATCGCTCAAGATCTGCCCGCGCGTTGTCCAACAGGGCCTGGTCCTGGTTCCTCTTGGCCCGCGCGCCGTCCAACGTCGCCTGGAGCGCCCTCGGGTCCAGCCGGATCAACACATCGCCGGCATTGACCGTATCGCCCTCGACAAAGTCGATCTCCTTGACGGCTCCGTCGATGCGCGGCCGCACCGTGACAGACTGGAGAGCGGTGGCAACGCCGATGCCGGCGATGACACGCGCCACCGCTCCGTTCTTGACGGCCACGGTGGTGACGGGAATTGGGTCTGGCGTTGCAGTCTCGGCGGCACTGGCCTGTGCCACAAAGCTCGGAAGCGGAACTTGCGCGGCGGCAAGGACGGCTGTGCCGATCGCGGCCATCAACGCCAAGCATCTTTTGGACATACTAGGAGGCCTCCAAACCGTGCGCCACGACGGCAGGATGGACAAACAAGTTCCAAACCTCCGCTGCTTTCCTGCTAGGCTCCTCCTCGTCAATGCAGCCTGAACGAACTCGTTCAGCTTCAGTTAAGGTTCCGACCGATTTGAGCTGTTCACAAGCAAAGTATCAGCGTCCCATCGAGCAAAATTCATCCACGAGGCGACGGCGATATGCATGCCGTTGGACGTTCACGGACGCCGGCCATTCCTGACTAGGGAGGAAATCGAAGTCCAGGGAATAGCCCGGACCAGCGACGCAGGTCGGTTTCTCCCGACCGGTCAGGTCGCCGGAACGACTGCACGGATTTTCTCCCTGGATGTCGTCGAGAACGTCATCGCCCTGCTCGTTGGAAGGACCCTGTTAACCATCGGTTCCTATGTCTCGAAGGACAGTCAATCGGCGAGTCTTGAGCATGGCATCCACGCGGTTTCCTCGGGCAAATCTTTCAGGCATGGCGGATTACGAGGAGGGCGGGTCCGGGCAGTCCGAAAGCGAGCGGCGGCTGGCCACGCCGCAAGCTACCGGGCAGGTGGTGAGCCTGCGCGCATCCGTGCCTGAGGCCTATCGCGCCGGGTCCCCGAAGCCGGTCAACGGCGATGCCTTCGAGCGGCCGACCTGGCAGGACTACTTCTTCCTGGCGCCCAACGTGCGCTTCACCCGCACGCCGGATTCGGATCTGACGAAACGGCATCCTTCCCAAGACGAGGAGGACAACAACGGCAAGCGCGCGGCCGCTGCCGGGGCCGCCGGCTTCCTTGCCACGGAAAAATCCACGTCGCCGGTGGCCGCTCCGACGGCCACGCTCAAGGCCGTGCCGGTGCAACCGGTCGCCAACGCAGCCGCCGCTCCGGCCACCTCGCGCTTGCCTCCGAATCGCCCGCAGGACCCTACGCAAGCGAAT
>JBFLWR010000145.1:0-21078 GCA_040755925.1 Pseudomonadota bacterium | reverse complement strand
GTCGCCCACGGCCTCTCCCGACGATCTGGCCAATGGCACCGCCATACCCGAAGGGGCGAGGCCGCGCAGCGCGGCGAGCTCACGCTCGATCATGGCGATGCGGTTTTGCAGGCGCGAAACGATGACGAATAGAGCGATGACCGCGGCAATGGAAATCAGGCTGAAAAACATGGCGGTTCCCCTCAAAACCAGCCCCAGTCCTGGCTGACAAATGCGGCAATGAGACGGCTACCGAAATCAGCCCTTGGCGACCAGAACGATCGAGCATGTTTCGGTACCGATTGCCAGCAAGCGCGAAGGGTTATCCAACGGCAACGTGCCGAACTGCCTGTGCTCGAACTATGAAATTACCTGCCAGCCGCCACGAAATACTCGTGCTAGTCTCGAACGTTCGCAAGGAAAGGGGATCGCCGATGCCGCAACGAAGCGCGGGCCTTTTGATCTACAGGCGCACCGCCGGCGTTTTTGAATTTCTCCTCGTCCATCCCGGCGGCCCGTTCTGGGCGAAGAAGGATGAAGGCGCATGGTCGATCCCGAAGGGGCTCGTCGGCGACAACGAGGACGAGCTTGAAGCCGCGCGCCGCGAGACCGGGGAGGAACTGGGCATCGCCGTCGATGGCGACTTCCGACCGGTCGGCAGCTACCGCCAGCCCGGCGGCAAGATCGTGATCGCCTGGAGCGTCGAGGCCGATCTCGACGCGAACGCTGTCAAAAGCAACATGTTCAGCATGGAATGGCCGCCGAGGTCAGGCGTCATGAAGGAATTTCCCGAAGTCGACCGGGCCGGCTGGTTCTCCCTGCCGGAGGCCGGGATCAAGATCCTGAAAGGCCAGCGTCCGATCCTGGACGATTTTCTGGAACAGCGGGGCTGACAGCTAGCGCGCCGCCAGAAGCTCGACTTCACTCACTCGATTGCCCCTCCGTTTCTTTCGATGCCGATTGCTTTCATTGCCGCATGGTGCCGGCGCAGCGCGGCGAGAAAGCCGGCGCGCGCGTCGGGCTGCTCGATGCCGCGCGGCTCATAGACATGGCGGGCGAAGAAGAAGCCGGTCAGGCGGAAGGCGTCGTCGAGCGCCGCAGGGTCGGCGCGCAGTCCCGAACCGCGCTGCAGAAAGGCGGGCAGCGCCAGCATCTTGTCGCGCCAGGGCGCGCCGGCCGCTCGCGAGACGGCGCGTCCCGACTTCGGCGAGACATAAACGAGATCCTGCCTCGCGCCGGTCGCCGCGCATTCGCTGATATCGAGGCCGAAGCCCAGCTCATCCAGGATGAGAAGCTCGAAGCGCGCCACCAGCTCGCCGGCCGCGTCGGCGTCGTCGAGATGGGAGATCATCACCGCCAGCGCCTCGTAGAGACCACCATGCGCATCGCGCTCGGGCAGAAGGCGCAGATGCGCGGCCATGGTCTGCAGGCCGTAGATTGCCACGGCGCTGTCCATGAGGCGCGCCGCATTCATCTCGATCGCCTCGGCCTGGAAGGTGCCCAGATGCTCATCGAGCCGCGCCCGCCACAGAAGATCGACGCGGTTGCCGGGCTGCAGCACAGGCTGCTGCTTGCGTGAACGGCCGCCGCGCACCAGGCCGAGATGGCGGCCATGGGCGCGCGTCATCACCTCGAGGATGGCGCTGGTTTCGCCATGCTTGCGGGTGCCGAGAACGATTCCCTCATCGCGCCATTCCATGGGCAGAGCTTTCCACCCGTTGCGCGGCGAAATCAAGCCGGCGAGGCAGGTCTGCTCAGCTAGGAAATTCCAGACCCATCTCGCGGTAGCGCTCGGGGTCGTCGCCCCAGTTCTCGCGCACCTTCACGAAGAGGAACAGGTGCACCTTCTGCTCGAGGATCTCGGCGATCTCCATACGCGCCGCCTGGCCGATGGCGCGGATCGTCTCACCCTTGTGGCCGAGCACGATCTTCTTCTGGCTGTCGCGCTCGACATAGATGACCTGCTCGATGCGCACCGAGCCGTCCTTCTTCTCTTCCCATTTCTCGGTCTCGATATGGGAGGAATAGGGAAGCTCCTGGTGCAGCCTCAGATAAAGCTTCTCGCGCGTGATCTCTGCCGCGAGCTGTCGCATCGGCAGGTCGGAGATCTGGTCCTCCGGATAGTACCAGGGGCCGGCGGGAAGCGTCTCGGCCAGATAGTCCAACAGGTCCTTGCAGCCGGAGCCGGTCAGCGCCGAGACCATGAAGGTGCGCTTGAACGGGACGCGCTCATTCGCTGTCGCGGCCAGCGCAAGAAGCGTCTCGGGCTTCACCCGATCCACCTTGTTGAGGACCAGCAGCATCGGCTGCCGCACGTCCTTCAGGCGGTCGAGGATGGCATCGGCATCGCCCCTGATGCCGCGCTCGGCATCGATCAGCAGCACCACGACATCGGCGTCCTTGGCGCCGCCCCAGGCAGTCGTGACCATCGCCGTATCCAGCCGTCGCTTCGGCTTGAAGATGCCGGGCGTGTCTACGAAGACGATTTGCGCGTTCTCATGCGTGGCGATGCCGCGCACGATGGCGCGGGTGGTCTGCACCTTGTGGGTGACGATCGACACCTTGGCGCCGACCAGTTGGTTGACCAGCGTCGATTTGCCGGCGTTCGGGGCGCCGATCAAGGCGACGAAGCCGGAGCGCGTTTCGGGGGCTTTGGGGGATTCGTTTTCTGTCATGCGGCGTTCCATACGCCTTCGCGAAGCAAAAGGGCAGCGGCTGCCGCCTGCTCCGCCTCACGCTTGGAGCGGCCGCTGCCGATGGCCGGCGCGAAGGCGCCGACCTTGACGCTGACCGTGAACAGCGGATCGTGGTCTGGCCCCTCTCGGCCGTCGACGCTGTAGGCCGGCATGGCGCCGGACGCCGCCTGGTGCGCCCATTCCTGCAATTCGGTCTTGGCGTCGCGGCGGGCAGCGCCAATCGCCTGGGAGCGCGGCTGCCAGTAGCGATGGATGAAGGCGCGTGCCACCTCCAGCCCGCCGTCGAGATAGAGCACGGCAATCAGCGATTCCAGCGCATCGGCGCGCAGGTTGGTGCGCTTGCGGCCTTCCAGGTTGCGCACGTCGGAGCCGGCGCGGACGAGGTCGGGCAGGCCGATCTCCTCGGCGATCTCGGACAGCGCTTCGGCATTGACCAGCGCGTTGAGGCGCAGCGAGAGCTCACCCTCGACGGCATCCGGGAAAGCGGCGAGCAGCATGTCGGCCACGATAAGGCCGAGAACGCGGTCGCCGAGGAACTCGAAGCGCTCGTAATCGACGCCGGCATGGCTTGAACGCGCGCTGGCGTGGGTCAGCGCCCGCTGCAGGCGCTGGCGATCGGCGAAGGCATGGCCGGTGCGCTCGACAAGCGCTTCGGCAAGGGCATCTGCGGTCAGACGCTTTGTGGCCGCCATGACCTTAGTGGACGAAATTGAAGAGGCGCCCGGCGCGCATCTCCGACGGCCACTTCCAGACCTCGAGCGGGCTCGCGCCGCCGGCGATCGAGAAGAAGATCACGTTGGCGCGGCCGACGAGATTCTCGGCCGGGACATAGCCAACCGAGAACCGGCTGTCGGAGGAATTGTCGCGGTTGTCGCCCATCATGAAGTAGTGGCCGGGCGGCACGTCGAATTCGCGCGTGTTGTCGCCGATCGAATTGGGCGTCAGGTCGAGCGTGTCATAAGTGACGCCGTTCGGCAGCGTCTCGCGATAGACGTCGACGGGGCGGTCGACCTCGGTGATATCGGGATTGTCGATCTGGCCGACCTTGGTCCGCGGCACGCCGACGCCGTTGATGAAGAGCTGGCCGTCCTTCATCTGGATCTTGTCGCCCGGCAGGCCGACGACGCGCTTGATGTAATCGACGGACGGATCCGGTGGGAATTTGAACACGACGACGTCGCCGCGCTTCGGCTCCGAGCCCCAGATGCGGCCCGAGAACAGGTTCGGACCGAAGGGCAGCGAATAGCGCGAATAGCCATAAGCCCATTTGGTGACGAACAGATAATCGCCCTCCAGCAGCGTCGGCCGCATCGAGCCGGACGGAATGGAAAAGGGCTGGAACAGCAGCGTGCGGATGACGAGCGCGAGCAGCAGTGCCTGGATGATGACGGAGAAGGTTTCACCAAGCCCGCCGGATTTCTTCTCGGATTTTTCAGCCACGCTCATGTCGTCCTCGATTGTGCGTTGGTTGGTATAGAGTCTCGGCGCGCGCTGGGCAACGTCATGCCAGCAGTGGTCAGAGGGAATTAATGTGGCGCTTGTTCGACGGGCACCGCCTCGATGATCACAAAGGCTTGAGCCAGCGGGAAATCATCGGTGATCGTGAGGTGGATGAGCGCGCGGTGGCCTTTAGGCACGATCTTCTCCAGCCTGGCGGCGGCGCCGCCGGTCAGCGCCATCGTCGGCGCGCCGCTCGGAAGGTTCACAACGCCCATGTCGCGCCAGAACACGCCTTGGGCCATGCCCGTGCCCAGCGCCTTGGCGCAGGCCTCCTTGGCGGCGAAGCGCTTGGCATAGGATGCGGCGCGCGCCGCGCGCCCCTCCGACTTGGCCTGCTCGATTTCGGTGTAGATGCGCTGGACGAAGCGCTGGCCGTGCCGTTCCAGCGACTTCTCGATGCGTCTTATGTCGATCAGGTCGCTGCCGATGCCGATGATCATTGCGCGGGGATTTCCCGTCCGCCCTGCCTCGCCTTCTCGGAGCGTTCGGCCATGCGCTTCTTGCGCTGTTCGCGGAAGACGGTCATTCCCCAGAGCGTGATGCCGTAGAACAGGAGCCCGAAGACCAGGCCGAGCGGCACCGCGCCGATCAGCATCGGCTCCAGCACCGGATGCCAGAGCTTTGCGAACGAAAGCTTCTGCATCATTTCGCCGAGGTGTTCCGGAGGCCCGTGCTTGGGAAGGTGGTCGTGCAGGATCAGCTTGCCGGTTTCCCAGGACGCGCCCCAGAGCAGCGGAAAGGTCAACGGATTGCCGAAGAAGACCGCGCCGAGCGCCGCCGCCACCAGATTGCCGGCGATCGCCCAGCAGATCACCGCTGCAACGATGAAATGGAAACCGAGCGGAAAGAAGGAGGCAAAGACGCCGGCCGCGACGCCCGCCGCGACGGAATGAGGCGTTGATTTCAGCCTGAGGATGCGTTTGGAGAAATACTGTATGGAGCGTGAGAACGAGCGGCGCGGCCAAAGGTAAGTACGCACCCGTTCCAGCAGGCCATCAGGCTCGCGGCGTCGAAAAAGCACTCTTTTCCAGTTCCCGGTCCAAACTCGCCGCCCGCTACTTCGGGCCCGGTCGAAATGACTCATCTTGCGCTTCGAGCGCGCATAAAGGCAACAACGACTTTGATATAGCGACGGCCCCGCTACGGAACAATGAATCCGGCCCGCGATGGTCTGCCGCAGGGCCTAACAATAGCGCCATTCTGGCGAAACTGAGGAGAAGCCCCTCAAGCCAGGCCAAGTCGATGCCACACCAACGGTCATATCTTGCGAAACCTCAAATGTTGCGGCTTCCCGGCTTGACGGCGGGGATGGCCGCGAGTTCCGGCGGCAGGCGGTCGGCCGGATAAGCCGGCACTTCGTATTCGGCGAGCGCGATCAGCGGCACGCCGACGTCGGTCTTGCCGGCTGAGCGGTCGATGATGCAGGCGGCCGCGACCACCTCGGCGCCGATCTCGCGCAGGCATTCGATGGTCTCGCGGATCGACAGGCCGGTGGTGACTATGTCCTCGACGATGACGACGCGCGATCCTTCGGCGATCTCGAAGCGGCGGAGCCTGAACTCGCCCCCTTCCCGCTCGACCCATATCGCCGGAACGCCGAGGTGGCGCGAGGTCTCGTAGGCGGGGATGAGGCCGCCGATCGCCGGGCCGACGACATAGTCAATCCTTCCAGGCGCCGCCTTGCGGATCTTTTCCGCCAGCGCCTTGCACAGGCGCTCGGTCTTGTCGGCATGCATGAAGACGCGCGCCTTCTGCAGGAAGACCGGGCTGCGCAGGCCGGATGTGAGAATGAAATGACCTTCGAGAACTGCGCCGGCCTCGCGGAAAATGCCCAGCACTTCGTCGGTGTTCATTTCATCCCCTATCTATCTTTGTGACCATGACCTTGCCGAAGACCGGTTCTCACTTTTCAAGGTCGCGGTCCAGTCGTTTAGCCGTTCACGCGCCGCGCATCGCTGACGCTCGAATTGTCCTTGAGCTGCGACAGCAGCCGGTTGAGATGCTTCAGGTCCCAGACTTCGAGGTCGATCAGCATCTCGGTGAAGTCGGGCGCGGTGCGCACCATCGACAGTGTGTGGATGTTGGCGTCGTTGGACGCGACGACCTGGGCGATGTCGGCAAGCGAGCCGGGCGCATTGATGGCGGTGACCGAGACACGCGCCGGAAAGCGCTCCTTGGTGCTCTCGTCGATATCCCATCGCACGTCGATCCAGCGCTCGGGCTGGTCATCGAAGGCCTGCAGCGCCGGCGACTGGATGGGATAGATGGTGATGCCGGTTCCAGGCTGGATGATGCCGACGATGCGGTCGCCGGGCACGGCGCCTTCCGGCGCGAAACGCACCGGCAGGTCGCCGCGCACGCCGCGGATCGGTACGGCGCCGTCTCGAGCCTGGTCCTTGTCCTTGCGCGCGGCCCGGGTGCCCGGCATCTGGAACAGCATGCCGGCCGCGTTGCGGATCTTCGACCAGCCCTCCTCGCGCTGCTTGGGCGGCGCTACGGTGACGCGCTCGTCCTTGTAGTCGGGGAACACCGCCTTCATGACGTCGGTCGATGCCAGCTCGCCGCGCCCGACAGAGGCCAGCACGTCCTCGATGTCCTTGCGCGCCAGCCGGTGCAGCACCGGCTTCAGATTTTCCTTGGCGAAGGTCTTGCCGGCGCGTTCGAAGGCGCGCTCCAGGATACGGGCGCCGAGGCCGGAATACTGCTTGCGGATCGCATTCTTGGTGGCGCGGCGGATGGCGGCGCGCGCCTTGCCGGTGACGACGACGGACTCCCAGGCAGCCGGCGGGACCTGCGCCTTGGAGCGGATGATCTCGACCTCATCGCCGTTCTTCAATTCCGTCATCAACGGCATGATGCGGCCGTTGACTTTGGCTCCGACGCAGGTGTCGCCGACATCGGTGTGAACCGCATAGGCGAAATCGATGGGGGTGGCGCCGCGCGGCAGCGCGATCAGCATGCCCTTGGGTGTGAAGCAGAAAACCTGGTCCTGGAACAGCTCCAGCTTGGTGTTCTCGAGGAAGTCCTCGGGATTGTCGCCCTCGGCCAGTTGCTCGATGGTGCGCCGCAGCCAGGCATAGGCGTTGGTCTCCTTCGAGATGGTGTGGGCCGCCCCATTCGCCTTGCCGCCGGTGTCCTTGTAGATGGAATGCGCGGCGACGCCATATTCGGCGATCTTGTTCATCTCGCGGGTACGGATCTGCAGCTCGACGCGCTGGCGGGACGGGCCGACGATGGTGGTGTGGATCGAGCGGTAGTCGTTCTGCTTGGGCGTCGAGATGTAGTCCTTGAAGCGGCCAGGAACCATCGACCAGGTCGTATGGATGGCGCCGAGCGCGCTGTAGCAATCCTCGACGGTGTCGACGACGACACGAAAGCCGAAGATATCGGAGAGCTGCTCGAAAGAGAGCGCCTTCGCCTCCATCTTGCGGAACACCGACCACGGCTTCTTCTGCCGGCTCTTCACGCTGGCCTTGATGGCGTGTTTTTCGAACAGGCCCGACAGCGCCGTCTCGATCTCCTGCAAGACGCCCTTGTTGCGCTCGAAGATTTCGGCAAGCCGCGCCGTAACCGCGCGATAGGCTTCCGGGTTGATGTAGCGGAAGGCGATCTCCTCCAGCTCCTCGCGCATGCCCTGCATGCCCATGCGCCCGGCGAGCGGGGCATAGATGTCCATCGTCTCCTCGGCGATGCGCAGGCGCTTGGCCTCCGGCATGTGGTCGAGGGTGCGCATGTTGTGCAGGCGGTCGGCGAGCTTGACCAGCAGCACACGGATATCCTCGGAGATCGCGAGCAGGAGCTTGCGCAGGTTCTCCGCCTGCTCGGCCTTCTTGGAGACGAGGTCGAGCTTCTTCAGCTTGGTCAGGCCCTCGACAAGCTTGCCCATCTCGGGACCGAACAATTCGTCGATCTCGGCCCTGGTCGCCGTCGTGTCCTCGATCGTGTCATGCAGTAGCGCGACGGCGATGGTCGCCTCGTCCATATGCATCTCGGTGAGGATGGCGGCGACTTCCAGCGGATGCGAGAAATAGGGATCGCCCGAAGCGCGCTTCTGATGGCCATGCTTCTGCATGGCATAGACGTAGGCCTTGTTGAGCAGCGACTCGTTGACGTCAGGCTTGTAGCGCTGCACGCGCTCGACAAGCTCATACTGACGCATCATGGGCGGAATCTCGCGGTGCTGAAATGATTGATGCGCCGCACCGGCGTGCGACGCACCTCATAGATAGCCACGAAACTTAAGATACGGAAGTGCCGGATGCTTGATCCAGCCCTTCCAAAAGCTCTTAGTAGTCGTCGCTCTTTTCCGGCGGCACCAGACCTTCGATGCCGGCGAGCAAATCTTCCTCGGTCATGCGGTCGAAGGCGATGTTGTCCTCGGCGTCGTCAGTGTCGGCCGCGGCGGTCGCCGTGCCGGTTTGGTCGGCGATCGCTTCGCCTTCGGCTTCGGGCTCATCGACCTCGACATGCTTCTGCAGCGAGTGGATCAGGTCTTCCTTGAGATCGTCGGGCGACAGCGTCTCATCGGCGATCTCGCGCAGCGCAATGACCGGATTCTTGTCATTGTCGCGAGGAACGGTGATCTGCGCGCCCTGGCTGATCTGACGAGCGCGGTGGCCGGCGAGCAGCACGAGCTCGAAGCGGTTATCGACCTTGTCGATGCAATCTTCAACGGTTACGCGGGCCATGGACTGCCCCTTTCATGCGATGGATTTGATGGAAAACAGGCGGGCTCCATAACAAGGACGCCGCCGAAATACAAGCTTTATGGCGCCGGCGGCAGAGCCGGCGGCCTTTTCCCGGCTTATTACCTGGAGCTGACATAGTGGCGATCACAATTGCTTGCAATGCCCGCCCGCGCCCTTGGATATCCATGAATCTGGCGTTATCTCGGACTGGAGGCAGAAGCGGCTATTGCCGGCCGCTGGTGACCGACGCTTTTAGACGACAGCCATTTTCGAGAAGGGATATTTTTGCATGTTCGATCCCCGTGAAAAGATCGCTCTTTTCATCGACGGCGCCAATCTCTACGCGACCTCGCGGGCGCTGGGTTTCGACATCGACTACCGCAAGCTCCTGTCGAGCTTCCAGAAGCGTGGTTACCTGCTGCGCGCCTACTACTACACCGCCTTGGTGGAGGATCAGGAATATTCCTCGATCCGGCCGCTGATCGACTGGCTCGACTATAACGGCTTCAAGGTTGTGACGAAGCCGGCCAAGGAATTCACCGACTCCACCGGTCGCCGCAAGATTAAGGGCAACATGGATATCGAACTCACCGTCGATGCGCTTGAGCTTGCCGATGTCGTCGACCACTATGTCATCTTCTCCGGCGACGGCGACTTCCGCACCCTGGTCGAAGCCTTGCAGCGGCGCGGCCGCAAGGTGTCGATCATCTCGACCATGTCCTCGCAGCCGCCGATGATTTCGGATGACCTGCGCCGCCAGGCCGATCATTTCATCGACCTGATGACGCTGAAAAACGAAGTCGGCCGCGATCCCTCGGAGCGGCCGGTGCGCCGGCCTGAACCCGCCGAAGTCGACGAGGACGACTATTGAGAGCGGCGGCGTTGAGCGCCGCCCCCTCCCCCGACCCCAGCCGCGACTGCCCGCTCTGCCCGCGACTGCACGATTTCATCGCCGGCTGGCGCGAGCGCGAGCCGGGCTGGTTCAATGCACCGGTGCCGACCTTCCTGCCGCCGGAAGGCGAGGATACCGTAAAGCTGCTCATCGTCGGGCTGGCGCCGGGCCTGCGCGGCGCCAACCGCACCGGTCGTCCGTTCACCGGCGACTATGCCGGCGACCTGCTCTACGGCACGATGATTGCGCAAGGGCTGGCGCGCGGGGAGTTCAAGGCAAGGCCCGATGACGGGCTGGAGCTCGTCGGCACGGCGATCACCAACGCGGTGCGCTGCGTGCCGCCGGAGAACAAGCCGGTCGGCGCCGAGATTTCCACCTGCCGGACTTTCCTGAAGGCGACCATCGCGCGCTTCCCCAATCTGCGCGCCATCCTCACACTGGGCTCGATCGCGCACCAGTCGACGGTGCGGGCACTGGGCGGCCGGGTCGCCGCGCTGCCGTTTCGCCACGGCGGACGACATGAGGCCGGCGGCATAACCTTGTTTTCCAGCTATCACTGCTCGCGCTACAACACCAATACCGGCGTGTTGACGGAAGACATGTTCGTCAACGTGTTCAAAGAGATCGCGGTTTTCCTGAAGAGCTAGATTCAACCGGCCTACACCGGCAGCAGCGCATCCGGCTTCACATCGCCGATCGAGGCGTAGGTGTGCGTTTCCTTCACGCCCGGCAGCGGCAGGATGACCCGCGTCAGGAAATCCTGATAGGCCGCCATTTCCGAAATGCGCGCCTTGACCAGATAGTCGAAGCCGCCGACCACCATATGGCATTCCAGAACCTCTGGCGCCTTCGTCACCGCCTCGGCGAAGCGCTCGAAAATATGAGGCGCCGTGTGGTCGAGGCGAACCTCGATGAAGACGAGCGTGCCGCGACCGATCTTGGCCGGATCGAGCACGGCCCTGATCGCGGTGATATAGCCTTCACGGAATAGCCGTTTCACCCGCAGGCTGGTTCCGGTCGGCGACAATCCGACGCGCGCCGCCAGATCAAGCGTGGTGCGGCGCCCATCCTCCTGCAGCAGGCGAAGAAGACTGCGGTCGATGGCGTCGAGGTCATCCACTTCAGAATTCACGGTAGAGCTGCCTCGATGGTGCGGATTTCACTCCAATCTTCGGAAAAGAGCGTATTTTGTCACCAGGTTTTCAGCAATAGCCTGCGCTTCAATCGCGTCGGCGGAGACGGTCGCCGGCGAGAATGTCATGGTGGTGGCAAGGCATGGCGGACACACGAGACTCGGGAAACGCAAGGTTGGCGATTATCGCGGGCCTGACCATGATCGGCATTTACGCCGTGCAATTCGTCGCCGCCCGATTCAGCTTGAGGGAGCATCTGACCGCGACGGATCTGGCCGCCCTGCGCTTTGGCGGAGCCGGCGCGGTGTTTCTGCCGGTCGTCTGGCGCACAGGCTTCGCAACCATGAAGGCGCTGGGCTGGCGGCGGGCATCGGCATTGGCGGCGCTGGCCGGATTGCCTTATCCCTTGATCATCAATTGGGGCCTGACCTATGCGCCTGCCGCCCACGCGGCGGCGCTCTGCCCCGCCTCGATCGTCTTCTTTTCGTTCCTGCTGTCACGCATGGTCTTCGATGACGGCGCCTCGCGGCAGCGGACCATCGGCGTCGTCGCGATCATCGCCGGCCTGTTGCTGTTCATCGCGCCGGCGCGCAACGGCGCCGGCGGCGTGCTGTTCGGCGACATGCTTTTCATCGGATCGGGACTGATGTTTTCGACCTATGCGGTTCTCATCAGGCAATGGCGTGTCGACCCGGTGACGGCGACAGTTGCCGTCGTGTTCCTGTCCTGCCTGCCGCTGCCGGTTATCTACCTGTTCGCGCCAAGCCATCTCCATGCCGCGTCGAGCACGGAGATCGCCACCCAGGTCGTGATCCAGGGCGTCCTGGCCGGCGCGGCGGCGATGTTCCTCTATACCTACATCGTCAGGCAATTGGGGCCGCAGATGGCGTCGCTGTTCCTGCCGGGCGTTCCGATCGCCACTGTGATCGTCGGCATGGCCGTCCTCGGCGAAACGCCGATGACGATCCAGCTCGCGGCCATCGCGATCATGGCCGCGGGAATGTGCATCTCGGCGGTCGGAGGGCGCAGTGCCGGCGGAAGTCTGAAAGCATCGGCGCGCGGTGGATAGCGAGCCCTTCAGCGGTGTGGGCTTCGGCCGGCAATTCAGGGCACCGGCGCGGACAGCTTCGCCAGTGTGTCGCGCCCGCCCTTCAGCACGTTAAGATCGACATCGCCCGTGATGCCGTCGACGCGGCCCATATTGTGGTACTGCCAGTAGACCCAGTCGTTTTCGCTTGGCTTCATCGCCAGCGAACGCAACCAGCGCTGGCGCGTAATGATGCTGGCGGAATAGGTGTCGGCTGCTTCATCGGTCAGATAGAAAATCGCCTGCTTGCCGAAAGCCGTCTCGACCGGGCCGAGGAAGGCGGCAAGCTCGGCATTCAACCGTTCGGGCGACGGGCGTTGCGGACAATTGCCACCGAATTCGATGTCGACGACCGGCGGCAAAAGCGGCTCGCCGCGCGGCACCACCGCGATGAAATTCTTCGCCTGGTCGGCGCCGGAGCGGCAGAAAGTGAAGAAATGATAGGCACCGACCGCCAGGCCGGCCTCGCGGGCTTCGCGCAGGTTGGTCGCGAACCTTGTATCGACATGGTTGCCGCCTTCGGTCGCCTTGATGATGGCGAAGGCGACATCGTCCGCGGCGACGCGCCGCCAGTCGATGGTGCCCTGATGATGCGAGACGTCGATGCCCCGGATCGGGAACTCGGCGCGGTCAGGTGAAAAACCCCGGAACCAGACGAAGGCGCCCGCCGCGACGACGCAGGCAACGATCACGCCGACAAGGCCCCAGAAAACGAAGCGCTTTCCCAAGACCAACCCCCGTTGGAAATGCTGTTCAGCGGGCACCAGAGAGCCGGCCGGTGGCTTTTTTCAGACCGGTTTGGCAGGCAACGAGGAAAGGCTAACCGCGTTCCTTGAGCAGCCGCCCCTTCTCGCGCGACCAGTCGCGCTGCTTCTCGGTCTCGCGCTTGTCGTGCAGCTTCTTGCCGCGGGCGACGGCGAGCAGCAGCTTGGCGCGGCCGCGATCGTTGAAATAGATTTTCAACGGCACCAGCGTCATGCCTTCGCGCTCGACGCTTTGCGAGAGCCTGGCCATCTCGCGCTTGCTGACGAGCAGCTTGCGGCGGCGGCGCGGCTCATGATTGAAGCGGTTGGCCTGCAGGTACTCCGGCAGATAGGAGTTGATCAGCCAGATCTCGCCGCCCTCGGCGGAAGCGTAGCTTTCCTGAATGTTGGCCTGGCCCTGGCGCAACGACTTCACCTCGGTGCCGGTGAGCACCAAGCCGGCCTCGATCGTGTCGAGCACCTCGTAGGAAAAGCGCGCCTTGCGGTTTTCGGCGACCGTCCTGTTGTTCGGATCGGCTTTCTTGACTTGATTCATGATGCGGAGAGGTGGCGCCTCATCCCTAATTTATCAAGCCGGCGTGTTTCAGCGCGGCGTCGATCTTCTCGGCCGTCGAGGCCTCGATCGTCACCAGCGGCGAGCGCACCACGTTCTCGACCTTGCCGAGCTTCGACAGGGCGTATTTGGCGCCGGACACGCCCGGCTCCATGAAGATTGCCTTGTGCAGCGGCAGCAAGCGGTCCTGCAGTTCGAGCGCCTTGGCGCTGTCGCCGGAGAGCGTGGCTTCCTGGAACTCTGAGCAAAGGCGCGGCGCGACGTTGGAGGTCACCGAGATGCAGCCGACGCCACCATGTGCGTTGAAGCCCAGCGCCGAAGCATCCTCGCCCGAGAGCTGGATGAAATCCTTGCCGCAGGTCATGCGCTGCTCGGAGACGCGCTCCACCTTGCCGGTCGCATCCTTGACGCCGGCGATGTTCTTGAAGTCGTGGCGCAGCCTGCCCATCGTCTCCGGCGTCATGTCGATCACCGAGCGCGGCGGGATGTTGTAGATGATGATCGGCAGCTTGGTCGCCCTGGCGACGGCGGCGAAGTGCTCATAGAGGCCACGCTGCGTCGGCTTGTTGTAATAGGGCGTGACGACCAGCGCCGCGTCGGCGCCCGCCTTTTCGGCATACTGGACCAGCCCGACCGCTTCCTCGGTGTTGTTGGAGCCGGCGCCGGCCACCACCGGAACCCGGCCCTTGGCGACCTCGACGCACACCTTCACGACGTCGCGGTGCTCGTCATGCGACAGCGTCGGCGACTCGCCCGTCGTTCCGACCGGGACGAGCCCCTTGGTACCTTCGGCGATCTGCCATTCGACGAAAGCGCGAAAGGCTTTCTCGTCGAAACGCCCGCTCTTTTCGAACGGTGTGACGAGCGCGGTCAGCGAGCCTCTCAGCATGTCGTCCAAACTCCTTGGAACTTTGTCGGTTTACGCATGTCGTTCCCAAAACCGGAACCCATGCATTGATTGCGCGCCTTCTAACCGAAAGCGAAGCGGCGCACCATAGTCTCGACATGGTTCAGCGGCAAGCATCGCCGTAATGCCAGCAAGCGCAATTCGAACGGCCTCGGTAATCTTTTGGTAACCGGCCCTTCACGACCTAGGTTTAGGGTCCGGACCAGGATTTGAAGCGTCCGCGTTTGCTTCAGGATGTGCTAGGATAGAAAAATGCCGATGAGGCGGCCCAATCTCTTCGCGCTCCTGGGCGCGATCGTCGCGCTGACGCCAGGCATGGCGATCGGCGGCAGCGTCGACGTGCAGGTGACGGCGTCGATCCCGGCTCCGGATGAACCGCAGGCGCCCGGGCAATCCCAGCCTTCCCCACTTCCCGCCGACATCGCACAGTTGAAGAGCGGGCTCGACGCGCTCGCCGCAAACGACATCGCCGGTGCGCGCAACATGCGCGACACGCTGCCCGCCACCTCGCTCGACCGGCATATCCTCGCCTGGGCGATCGCGCTCTACGGTGGCGACAAGGTGCCTAGCGGCGAGATCGCCGATGCGGCTAAGATGCTGCCCGGCTGGCCCGGCACCATCGCGCTACGCAGGAACAGCGAGCGCGCGCTCTATCGCGAGAACCCGCCGCCGCAGGTGGTGGTGCAGGCCTTCGGCAGCAGCCAGCCGCTGACGCCGGAGGGCATAGTGATCCTCGCCCGTTCGCAGGTGGCGCTCGGCAACGCAGCGGCGGCGCGCGCGGTGCTGGTGCCCTTCTGGCGGACAGAGAAGCTGGAAGCGAAGGACGAGACCGCCATCGTCAAGGAGTTCGGCAAGCTGATCCCGGCTTCCGATCACCGCTATCGCATGGAACGGATGTTCTATGCCGATCGCCCCTCCTCGGCGCTGCGCGTCGCCAGCCTTGCCGGGGCGCAGCAACTGGCCGATGCCTGGGCGGCTTCCGACAAGGGCGACATCAACGCCGCGAAGCTGTTGAAAGCGGTGCCCGCGGCGCAGCGCTCGGCCGGGTATTTCTTCGCCGAGGCCGAATATCTGCGCAAGCAGCAGAAATTCGCCGATGCGGCCGCGATCATGATGAAGGCGCCGACCGATCGCGATTCACTCGTGGATCCCGACGCCTGGTGGGTGGAACGCCGCATCCTGTCGCGCGAGCTGGTCGACCAGGGCGACATGAAGACCGCCTACAAGATCGCGTCCATGCATGCGGCGGAAAGCCCGGCCAACGCCGCCGAGGCCGAGTTCCATGCCGGCTGGTACGCGCTGCGCGGCCTGAACGACCCGGCCGCCGCCGCATCGCATTTCACGCGCATCGCCGGATCGGCCCAGGGGCCGATGTCGCTGTCGCGCGCCTATTACTGGCTCGGCCGGGCCGCGGAAGCCGGCGGGCCCGGAAATGCGAAGGACTACTTTACGCGCGCCGCCGGCTACGGCACGACCTTCTACGGTCAGCTCGCCGGCGAGCGTGTCGGCCTCAAGACCCTCAACCTCGTCTATCCCAGACCCAGCGCCGCCGACCGTCAGAGCTTCCAGGGCCGTGAGGCGGTCAACGCGATCAAGCGGCTTCAGGAGGCTGGCTACGACCGCTATGCCGAAACGCTCTACCGCGATCTTGCCGGGCAGTTGACCAGTCCGGGCGAATTGGCGCTGCTGGCGGTGCTGGCCGAAAAGCAGGGCAATCACTTCATGGCGCTCAAGGTCGGCAAGATCGCCGCCGCGCGCGGCATCGATGTCGGCGCGCTGTCGCATCCGTTGGGCGTCATCCCCGATTCGGCCAACATCTCTGGTTCCGGCAAGGCGCTGGCCTATGCCATTGCCCGCCAGGAGAGCGAGTTCAATGTCGGCGCCATCTCGAGCGCCGGCGCGCGCGGCCTGCTGCAACTGATGCCGGGCACGGCCAAGCAACTGGCGAAGAAAGCCGGCATGACCTTCTCGCAGGATCGGCTGACCACCGATGCCGGCTACAACGCGACGCTGGGCTCGGCCTTCCTCGGAGAGCAGCTCGACCGCTTCAACGGCTCCTATGTGCTGACCTTCGCCGGCTACAATGCCGGTCCAAACCGGGCCACCCAGTGGGTGGCGAAATACGGCGATCCGCGCGGCAAGGACATTGACGCCGTCGTCGACTGGATCGAGCGGATTCCCTACACGGAAACAAGAAGTTACGTGCAGCGCGTGATGGAGAATTACGAGGTCTACAAAATGCGTATTTCAGGCAAATACGATATCGTCGGCGACCTCGTGAACGGGCGCAGTTGAGCTTTTTAAACGGCATTCATTTCTGTGCCGTCGCGTTCCATCACACCTCCCTCTGTCCAGTCGACACTTTGATGATTCCACAGGCGGTGCTGGTTTGACGATGCCCGCCCGCGCCTGTAGCTGTCGCATGGAATCCAGCGAGGATCGCATCCGATGGCGAACGAGGCTTTCTCCGACTTCTTTTACGCGGCGCCGGACGGGCTGAAGCTCCACGCCAGGATTTACGGCGAGGCGAACTCCGCCCGATGGCCGGTCGTCTGCCTGCCGGGCCTTACCCGCAATGCCCGGGACTTCCATGAACTGGCGTTGTACCTCTCCGGAAACGCCGAAAAGCCGCGCAAGGTCATCGCCCTCGACTACCGCGGACGTGGCCGGTCCGATCACGACCCCGATATCAGCCACTATAATGTCGGCGTCGAAGCCGGGGACGTACTCGCGGGACTGGCGGCGCTGGGGATCGAGGAGGCTGCCTTTGTCGGCACCTCGCGCGGCGGCCTGATCATGCATGTGCTGGGCGCGCTGAAGCCGGCGGCGCTGAAGGCCATCGTGCTCAACGACATCGGTCCGGTCATAGAGGCGGAAGGCCTTGCGCATATCCGGACCTATCTCGACCGAACGCCGAAGCCAAAGACGTTTGCGGAAGCGCTGGAAGCCCAGCGGCGCGTGCATGGCCCGGATTTCCCGGCGCTTAGCGATGCCGACTGGGCGCGGATGGTGTCTGCGCTCTACCGCGACACCGGCGCCGGGCTGATGCCGGATTTCGATCCAGCCCTGATCGACACGCTGGCGGGCATGGATTTCGGCAAGCCGCTGCCGGATCTATGGCCGCAATTCGAGGCGCTCGATGGCATCCCGATCCTAGCCATACGCGGCACGAACTCGAAACTCCTGTCCGCGGCAACGCTCAACGAGATGCAAAATCGCCATCGCGACATGGAGACGATCGCGGTTGACGGCCAAGGCCATGCGCCATTCCTGGAAACCGGCGGTCTGCCGGAAAAGATTGCGGCGTTCCTCGACCGGGCCGAGAGCAAATCGAGATAAAGTAAAGCCCGAGACCAAATCAGCCTCGGGCTCGTCGACACAGTATAGATCAGGCCAGGGTCCGAAAGCCCAACCTATTTGCCCTTGGAGCTCTTGCGCGTCGCTTTCGCCGGCTCCGGACGGCTTTCCTTTCGAGCGGCGGCGCCTGGCGAAACCGTGGTCAAGGGCGAGGCAAACGCCGATTTCTCGGCCGGTCGCGGTGATTCCTCGCCGCGCGGTTTTTCGAGGACGACCACGCAGCCATCGAGATCGTTGGTGGCGAGGTGGGCATAACGCATGGTCATCGACAGCGTCTGGTGGCCAAGCCACATCTGCACGCGACGGATGTCGATGCCGCCCTGGACGAGGCGCGATGCGCAGGTGTGACGCAGGATGTGCGGAACCACCTGCTCGTCGGCGCCAAGACCGACTTCGACTTTGGCCTCGTTCCAGATCGCGCGGTATTGCGCCTGTGTGAGCTTGGTGAATGGGCCTTTCGGCCGGCGGCCCTCGGTGATCGGGGCCAGCTTGATCACTTCCTTGACCCGCTCGGTCATCGGAATGGTGCGGCTGCGGCCGGATTTCGTAATCCAGAAGGAGACGCGGTGCTCTTGAATGTCATTCCAGATCAGGCCGAGCGCCTCGCCGAGACGGCAGCCGGTATCGACCAGGAAAATGGAAAGCCTGTAGGCATCCTCATCGCGGCTCTTGATGGCCGCGAACAGCCTTGCCTCTTCGTCCCTCTCAAGGAAACGAATCCGACCCGCCCGCTCCTTCTGGCGGCGGAACTCGGGCAGGCTGTGGATATCTCCCATCTTGTGAGCCTTGCGCAGCAGTTTGCTGAGGGCAGCCATCTTGCGGTTGATGGTTGCGTTGCTGTTGCCGCGCTGGCGCAAAGTACCGACAAGGTTGTCGAGGGTATTCTGGTCAAAGGTGCTGAAACGCTCCCCAAGGAGAATCTCACCTATCTCACCGATGAAAGAGCTGACATTGTATTTATGCCGCCCATCGTCCCACAATATATCACGGTATGCTGAGAACAGCTCTCCGATCGTGAACGATTTTACTTCTCTTATAGTGTTAAAACTATATTTAATCTTCGCAGATTGAGAAGAAAACATCGAAAAATGATCAGAGGCCTGAGCCTCTCGAAGCGCTTCGTTTGACATTTTAATGCCACACCCCCGAGTGGAACAGGGCAGCCCTAACCGCTCGGAAGCATCCTTTCAAGAGTTTTGATCACGCAGTTGTGATTTCATCCGCCGAGGCGGAGCCCACGAAACCGTGCTGCGGACCATTCAGCTTGCCGTTTACCCCCATCCTTTCGTTAGCGTTGACCAATCGCGAGACGAAAACGGCCCGGACGTGGATACGCCCGGGCCGGATTTCATGTGTAGGTCCAGCCCTTAGAAGGAGCGCTGGAAGCGGAGGATACCGCCGACGCTGTTCCTCTTGGTAGCACCAGTCCAATTGGAGATGGTGTCGTTGCCGACATGGAGATAGTCGACTTCGCCGGTGATCGTGAAGCCAGGAACGATGTCATAGGCTACGTTCGCAGCAACACCGAAATTCTTACCCGCGTCATAGGAAAGCTGGGCGTTGAGCGAAGTCTTTTCGTTGAACTTGTAGGTGCCACCGCCCCACACTGCCCAGCTTCCGCTCCACAGCTTGTACATGCCACGGCCATTCGGGCTGAAGTCTTCGATCTTGTTCTTCGAGCCAAGACCGCCCATGACGAACAGCGAGAACTCGTTGGAAACGTTCACGTCCAAGCGAGCCTTACCAGCAACCGACTCGTAGTTGCTGTCGTAAGCAACAACGCCCGTGATGGCGCCCCAGCCCTGCGTGTACTTCACGCCGCCAACAACATGCGGAATGTAGCTGTCGATCGTGTAGGCGCCGTAGCCTTCTTCGAGCGAGACCACCGCCGAGAAGCCGTTGCCGGCATCGAAGTAGTACTGGACAACATTGGTGTCGAAGCCGCCGTAGGGAACGAGCGTATCGTTGATGACGTTGCCGGCATAACCGATGAACGTGTCGAAAGCCGATTCGTCCTTACCGACGCGCAGGCCACCAAGCTGAATCCAAGCGAAGTTCAGCGTGATGCCCTTGTTGCGAGCGAGAGCGTTAGCGTAGTCGACTCCCTCGCTGTAAGGATCGTTGTAGCTGTTGCTATTCCCGAAATTGATACGGGTCTCGGTGTAGGTCTTCAACGTGCCGAGCTCGGTTTCCTGGCCGGTCCAGGTCTTCAACGTGAAGCGGGCATTCTTCATCCAGGTGTCATGATGGCCATCGCCCATGGCATCCGGAACATGCTGCACGCCATCGAACGAGCCGACATCGCCAGCGCCGATGTCATAACGGATATAGCCGCCGATGCGCAGGCAGGTTTCGGTGCCGGGGATGTAAAAGTAGCCCGAGCCGTACACGTCGCAGATCTTGACGTATTCCGCCGGTTCCGGCTCGGCGACGGTGACAGCGTCGGCGGCGCGAGCACCGGAAACCGCGATCAGGGCCGCGGCTGAGCCGAGAAGAAGGCTCTTGATGTTCATTTTCTGACCTCCAGTCAGAATCGCGAGCGGAGGTCGCTGAAAGCCAACCTATCCTCCCATTTTCTATTTTTATTTCAAATAGATAAGTCGTTTGTTGCATTGACTCGGGCCGGTTCACCAGAAGCGCTTACCGGCGAGTGCCTTGCCCGACAGGGTTTGAAATAGTGCTCGAGCTGCCGTGCACTGGCCTGGGTTTCAACCTCAACGAGGTCCTTCAAGGCGAGAGGGAGGTGACCCTTGGTCGCGCAACCATATCGATGCGATTCGAACTGGTGTCTGAGATCGTTGGCCGATCCGACTTAGAGGTCGCGATTATGGAGTTGCAGCAAATCGCCCGAAATGCGGTACCGGGTGGCGGTGCGAAGCAAGATGGCGGAGAGGATGGGATTCGAACCCACGAGAAGCTTTTGACCTCTACTCCCTTAGCAGGGGAGCGCCTTCGACCACTCGGCCACCTCTCCGTCGCGCCGCTGGATAAAGAAAAGCGCCGGCACAATCAACAAGCCGGCGCTATAATCGCAGAAAAATCGACCTCGCCGCGAAGGAGCCTTGGGGCCATGCGGCGATTCCGTGGCGATTCCCCGGCGTGCGACTCGGGCTGGCGCCCCAATTCAGGCGGATCGGCGCCGGATTCGGGGGCTTGCGAGGCCTCAATGGTTAACGGGAGCTTTCGGACTGGGGCCAAATCGTGTCATTTGTGCAACAACGTCCGCCGATAGCGTCCGGACTGGCCTTCCGCCGATACGATCCTTGTTGAACGCCGCCGCCGCCTGGGTAAATGTCACATTCGAAGGAGCGGCGCGGTGCGCATCTTTTTCGGTAAGTGGGGATGGGGCAGGGAACGCTGTCCTTCAGCAAAAAATACCCAGACCCGTTTTTTAACTTTTGACTGGAGGTCAGAAAATGAACATCAAGAGCCTTCTTCTCGGCTCAGCCGCGGCCCTGATCGCGGTTTCCGGTGCTCGCGCCGCCGACGCTGTCACCGTCGCCGAGCCGGAACCGGCGGAAT
>JBFLWR010000144.1:0-13994 GCA_040755925.1 Pseudomonadota bacterium | reverse complement strand
TCTTCGGCCGCATTATGCGGGTGAGTGCCCACCGAGCAGTAGACTTCGCTAAAATTTTCAGCGATTTCAAGTATTTGCTGAAAGCGCTTCACACGCGTCGAGATCGTGACCATGCGGCCGACCCCGGCCGCCAGGGCGCGAGCGACGATGGCCGCCCGCTCCTCGGCGAAATCCGGAAAATCGAGATGGCAATGGCTGTCGACGAGCATCAGGCCTTGCCATCCTGCTCGACGTAGCGCGGAAACACGCCTTCAGGCGTCGGCAGGGCCGTGCCGGACACCAGCGCGTGGTCAGCATGGACATGCTCGAAATTGCGCCTGTCCACAGGCACGGCCAACAGATCGAGCAGCTTGGCGGCCGATCCGGGGATAAACGGCTGGCAAAGCAGCGTTACCCGCCGCACGACCTCAGCCGTCGTCCACAGCACCGTCTCCATGCGCTCGGGATCGGTCTTGCGCAGCGCCCAGGGCTCCTGCGAAGCGAAATAGCGATCGGCTTCCGCCACCACGCCGAAGATCGCGGCAAGCGCCAGATGGATGCCCTGCTCCGCCATCGCCTTGCGCGATGCGGCGAGCGCCTCGACCGCCTGGTCGAGGATCGCCCGGTCGGCTTCGGCGAGTTCGCCACGCTTCGGCACCGCGCCGCCGCAGTTCTTGGCGATCATCGACAGCGAGCGCTGCGCCAGATTGCCGAGGCCGTTGGCGAGATCGGCATTGGTTCGGTTGACGATCGCTTCATGGCTATAGTTGCCGTCCTGGCCGAACGGCACCTCGCGCAGGAAGAAATAGCGCACCTGGTCGACGCCGTAATGCTCGGCCATTGTGAACGGGTCGATGACGTTGCCAACCGACTTCGACATCTTCTCGCCGCGGTTGAACAGGAAGCCGTGGCCGAAGACACGCTTCGGCAGCAGGATTCCCGCCGACATCAGGAATGCCGGCCAGTATACGGTGTGGAAGCGCACGATGTCCTTGCCGATGATGTGCGCATCGGCAGGCCAGAAGCGCCATTTCTCAGTATTTTCATCAGGATAGCCGACGGCAGTGATGTAGTTGGTCAACGCATCGACCCACACATACATCACGTGCTTCTCGTCGCCAGGCACCGGCACGCCCCAGTCGAAGGTGGTGCGCGAGATCGACAGATCCTTCAGCCCCGACTTGACGAAGCTCATCACCTCGTTGCGGCGTTCGGCCGGACCGATGAAGTCGGGCTGGCTTTCGTAGAGCGCAATCAGCCTGTCCTGATAGGCCGAAAGCCGAAAGAAATAGCTTTCCTCCTCGACCCACTCGACCGGCGTTCCCTGCGGCCCGTAGCGGACGTTGTCGGCGCGGACCTCGGTCTCCTCCTCGCCGTAATAGGCCTCGTCGCGCACCGAATACCAGCCGGCATAGCCGCCCTTGTAGATGTCGCCATTGGCGGCCATCGCCTTCCAGATCGCTTGTGAGGACGCGTAATGCCGCTCCTCGGTGGTGCGGATGAAATCGTCGTTGGAGGCGTTGAGCGCCGTTGCCATGCGCCTGAACTCGGCCGAATTGCGGTCGGCCAGCTCGCGCGGCGAAATGCCTTCCTTGCGCGCCGTCTGCAGCATCTTGATGCCGTGCTCGTCGGTGCCGGTCAGGAAGAACACGTCCTTGCCGTCGAGCCGCTGGAAGCGGGCCAGCGCGTCGGTGGCGATCAGTTCGTAGGCATGGCCGATATGCGGCTTGCCGTTCGGGTAGGAGATAGCGGTCGTGATGTAGAATGTATCGCGTGACATGAATCAACCGTCATGAATTTCTGAATGTGAGTTGTGGCGGTGGATATCGCATCGGAACGGCGATTGCCATCCCGAACGGGCCGTCACATTCGCATCACAGAATTCAGGCGGTCGATCATGGTCAGGGCGTGCTGCTTCTTGTCGAGATTGTAGGTCTCGGCCTCAGATATCGTGTTCAGGGCCTCGTGCCAAGCCTCGGACAGCGTTTTGGCTCTGCCGAGATCGCCGGCGAGCGCAGCCTCGCTGGCGGCGGCGGACAGAAGATCGAGCGCGCGCCGGTTGAAGATGTCGAACTGGATGGCCTGGTCGCGGCCGGCGACCGCCTCCGCCAGACGGTGGGCAGCGGCAATCTCCGGCCTGTGTGCCGCCACCAGCGTATCGAGCGCCCCGGCGATCTCCAACCCGCCATACTGGGTGAGCAGGATCGCGTTGCGGGCGCTGCCCCCTGCCCGCTCTGCAAGCGCCGCGCGCGCCGCCGGATCATCCGGCGGCGGCGGCTCGACGCCTTGCAGAACCGTCATCAGTTCGTCGGTGGCGAGAGCCGTCAGCCGCACCATCTGGCAGCGTGAGCGGATCGTCGGCAAAAGACTGCCCGGCGCATGCACGATGAGAATGAACAGGGTACGCGCCGGCGGCTCCTCGAGATTCTTGAGCAAGGCATTGGCGGCGTTGGTGTTCATGTCGTCGGCGGGATCGACGATGACGACCCGGTAGCTGCCATCATGCGAGGTCATCGACAGGAAGCGGTTGACCCTGCGTATCTCGTCGACGGTCAGCACCGTCTTGAAGCTCTTGGTCTTGTCGTTGGCCGGACGCGTCAGATGCAGCACGCCAGGATGCGCGCCGGTGGCGATCTGGCGAAACAACGACGACGACACATCGGGAATGGCAAGCGTTTCGGGCGCGGTCGTGAAATCCGGATATTTCAACAGGTGGTGCGCCAGATGGAAAGCGAGCGTCGCCTTGCCGATGCCGAGCGGGCCGGCAAGGATCAGCGCATGCGGCAGCTTGCCGGCGCGGTAGGCGGCGGTAAGCACGTTTGCCACCTGCGCGTGTCCGATCAGGCGCGCCGTTTCCGACGGTTCGGGGACGCCGTCCAGCGTGTCGTGCTGTTCGGGGGCGATGCGTTCGAAGATCATGCCGGCGCCGTCTGCTTCCTTGGCGCCGGCATCCGCATTTCCAGCGCGGCGAACACGGCGGCGGTGACGACATTTTCCACCACGCTCGCATCGGCCGACGCATCGATGACGATGCAGCGCTCAGGCTCGGCCACGGCGATGGCCAGGAAGGCTTCGCGGCGCCGCTGGTGGATGGCTAACGTCTCCTTCTCGAAGCGGTCGGGACCGTCGCCCGCGCCGCGCCGCGCCGTGGCGCGCCTCAGCCCTTCCGCCGGGTCAATGTCGAAGATCAACGTCAGGTCCGGCACCATGCCGTTTATGGCGACCTCTTCCAGCGCTTTCATGAAGGCCGGATCGAGGCCGCCGGTGACGCCTTGATAGACGCGAGAGGAATCCATGAAGCGGTCGCACAGCACGATCGAGCCGCGCTCGACCGCCGGACGGATGATCTGCTCGACATGATCGGAACGCGCCGCGGCAAAGAGGATCGCTTCCATCTTCGGCCCGAACGGTTCCGCGGCGCCCGACAAAAGCACGTGCCGCACCGCCTCGGCGCCCGGCGAGCCACCGGGCTCGCGCGTGACCAGGACATCGTATTTCTTGGCGCGCATACGGCGCGCCAGCCGCTCGATCTGCGTCGACTTGCCTGCTCCTTCGCCGCCTTCGAAGGTGATGAAAAATCCGCCCGTCAACCGAGAATGCCTTTGTCCGCGCTCGCCGCCGTCATAGCTCTCGTCCGACAAAAGGTCCACGAACTTGCCCGATCACAAATGCTTCTGACGCAGCCAGCCGACCGCCAGTTCCTTTGCCGCGTCGAGCGCCCGCTGCGGCAGCGTGCCGACCTTCACCGACTCCGCCGCGAACAGCGGCGTCTGCTGGCTCAGCGTATCGCCGATCCAGACGCGCAACTCGCCCACCGGCTGCCCCTCTTCGACGGGAGCCGCCACTGGACCGGTGTAGACAATCCTGGCCGTCAGCCTGTCGCGGTTGGCGATCGGTAGAAAGATGTTTATCGGCCCCTTGGCTTTCAAGGTCACGCCGGATTTCGTGCCTCCGAAGACCTGCGCCTCGCCCACCACCTCGTCCTTGGCGAAAATCTCGGTCTTCTGGAACGAGCGCGCCCCCCAGTCGAGCAGCTTGCGCGCCTCCTCCGAGCGCTCCTTGTCGTTCGCCAGGCCACTCAGGGCCGCGATAACCCGGATGCCGTTGTGGCTGGCGGTTCCGACGATGCCGAAGCCGCCCTGCTCGCTGGCGCCGGCCACGAAGCCGTCGGCATCGATGCCCATGGCCAGCAGCGGATTGCGATTCCGCTGGGCGATCTTGTTCCAGGTGAAATCCGGCTGCGCGTAATAATGGAAGAACTCCGGATAGTCGCGCCAGATATGCAGCGCCAGCTGCGTCAGCTCGCGCACGGTGGTTTGCTGGCCATCGGCCGGCAGGCCGGTCGAATTGACGAATTTCGACTTCGAGAGGCCGAGCTCGTGGGCGCGATCCGTCATCTGGGCGGCGAAATTCGCTTCCGAGCCGGCCATGCCCTCCGCCAGCACGATGCAGCCGTCATTTGCGGCCTGGACCGTCACGCCCTGTATCAGGTCCTCGACGCGCACGGCCGACTTGAGCTTGGCGAACATGGTCGAGGTTCCCGACGGCGCACCGCCGGTACGCCAGGCGTTCTCGCTGACCACGAACGTGTCGTCGAGGGTCATCCGCTTCTGCTTGATGGCGTTGAAAACCACTTCCATGGTCATCAGCTTGGCCATCGACGCCGGCGGGATCGGCTTGTCGGCATCCTTGGCGAACAGCACCGTGCCGGTATCGGCATCGATCATGAAGGCCTGGGTCGCCTTGGTCTCGAAAAGCTGCGCGCTCGCAGGGCTCAGGCAAAAAAGCAGAAACGCCAATCCCAGAAATCCTGCGAGAGGCTGAAAACCGCGCAACGGCATGAAATCCCGACCCGTTATTGCAATTCCACGAAATGTGCGCAGCGGTTTTCCGCTGGGAATTACACAGTAATATAACGCGGCCAAGCTATCAGGGTTTTTTCCGCCGGATCAACCGCGCGAGCGAAATTGATCAGTTTCGCACAACCAGCGCGTCCGGCGCGCCATGCGACCACGCAGCCTGCAGCACATCGTCGATGCTGCCGTGCCCGTCGGGATAAACATTGACCGCGTACCAGTCGTTGCCGTCGAGCTCGGTGCGTTGGATTTCGGTCCGGCCGAAAGGCTTGAGGGCCGCGGCGACGCGCTTTGCATCCGAAGCGTCGTCGAACGACCCGGCGGCGACATAGTCCGAGGCCGGCGACTGCTGCTGAGGGTTCGATTTCTTCCACGACCGCAGGATGTCGGCCGGCGACAGGCCGCTATCATCGAGCGCGGCAAAGACATCGGCACGCTGAACGCGCTCATTCGCGTAGGAAAGCGAGGCCATGGCAAAGGGCGAATTCGGAGGCAGCCTCATCTGGGGCCCCCTGATGTCCGGCCGCTCCGGTACGATCGGCCCGAAATCCGGCAGCGCGACATTGCTGATCCCCGGCGCCTGCACCGCCAGCGCCGGCTGCACTGCGACATTGCCGGAATTGGCCAGCTGTCCGGGGAACGGCACGGCGGCGGGAGGCGCTCCCACCGGGATGCTGGGCGACGGACCGTTCATGGCCACCATCACGCCGCTCGGCAGCCCGTCGGACGGATCCGGCCGCCTGTTACCGGGGTGATAGGAGGCCATCAGATACTGGTCGTCATTGCCGTCGAGCGGCGCCCGGCCGATATATTCGACCTTCACCTGGGCCGTTCCGACATTGGCATAGTCGAGCATTTGGGCGGCGCGCTGCGAGACATCGATGATGCGGCCTTCGTGATAGGGACCGCGGTCGTTGACGCGCACGATGATCGAGCTGCCGGTGGCGAGATTGGTGACGCGGGCGTAGCTCGGCAACGGCATGGTCGGATGCGCCGCCGTCAGTTGCGCCGTGTCGTAGACTTCACCATTGGCGGTCAGCCGGCCGTGGAAGGCGTCGCCATACCACGACGCCAGGCCGACCTTGGCGTAGCGCTTGTCTTCCTTCGGATAGTACCACTTGCCGCGCACCTGGTAGGGTTTGCCGAGTTGGTCGCGGCCGCCGCCACGCCGCATGAAGGCAACGCGCGGGCTCGCTTTCACGCCATATTCGGATTCGGCGAAATATTCCTTCGAGCGCTGCCGCTTGTCTACCATCGCCTTCGGCTCCGGCGCCGTTCCGCAGCCGGCAAGCAGAATCGCCGAAAGCGCGCACAAGGCGAAAGCGGGAGCGCGACGAAGACGCGGGCGCGCCGAAGTCTGCATTTTCCGATTGTCCCCTCTCGCTGCCGGTTCGCGGGGCCAAGCCGACGAAACGTTAGCGACACCTTGATCCCAATCCCTTTTGCACAGGAATTGTTTATCACGATGTTAATCGATTATGGCCGGAACCCGGCGAGATTATGGCGAAATATGCTGCTAACCGCTGTAGTCGGGTAACGAGCTGAGATTTTGGGCTGGCGGCTCGGCTTGCATGTGCACAACAGTTGCGCAATGTTGCCCAAAGGGGAATGGGGGGTGTGTCTCTCAACGATGTTCGCAATAGCGATATCGTGGAAGCACGATTATGTTCATCGACTACTACGAAGTCCTGGAAATCAGCCCGAACGCCAACTCGGAAACGATCGAGCGGATATTCCGTTATTTTGCCATGCGCTATCATCCCGACAATCGGGAAACTGGCGATGAATCGCGCTTCAGCGATATTGTGGAAGCTCACAATACGCTGAAAGATCCCGTAAAGCGCGCGCAGTACGATATTCAGTATAAAGATAATTTGAACCTTCGCCACGAGCTGACCGTCGAAGCCAGCAGCGCGAAAGGTATCGAACGAGACCTGGCCATCCAGGCGAAGCTGCTGTCGCTTCTCTACGTAAAGCGCCGACAGGACGTGAACAATCCTGGCATCGGCGATTCAGAACTCGAACGTTTGTCCGCCTGCCCTCGAGAGCATCTCGAATTCCACCTCTGGTACCTGAAGGCGAAGGGCTGGATAGGCAGGATCGAGAACGGAATGTTCGCGATCACCGTGGAAGGCATCGATCGGGCTAACGCCGAACGCCGCGGTGACGCAGCCGTCACCAAACTGCTGAACCATACAGGTTGAGCGCTTCGCAAATTGGCGCAAATCCCTGACGAACAAAGCCGGCACCCCAAAAATGCGAGCGCCCTGGAGGGATGGCCGAGCCGCCTAAGGCAACCGGTGTTGAAAGTATCGGAAGCCACCACCCGCCTCCCACATCATCCCCCAATGCAAGGTTTCTGCGGCTCCTCAACGGTCAACCGCTCCAGAACACGGGCTGAGCAGCCGAGTTTGCAAGTCGGGCTCGTCTCGCCAAATAAGGAAGCGCCCACCACGTCTAGCCGTAGCGGGCGCTAGTTCGGGAGGAGTCACGGGCATTCCCCAGATGCCCATCGAAGACGCTACGCCGCGCTTGGCTGGATAATAAGCGCGCACCGGTTGAAGCGCTGCATATTCGAGATGCGTGACTTTTCCGCCACAAATGAAAAAAGCCCGGCCGCGGTTACGCTGAACATTTATGCACACCTTTCGCCAGGGCACCGGAACAGCGTCGCCGCAGCGGTTGACGCGACACTGACTGCCGCACTACAGGAGTGAAGTGCGAACCGGTCGGGAACGCCGTCGGTGCCAATTCGGTGCCGACCGCTCGACAACGACCGATAGCAATGATCCTAAGTGGTTGAAAAACCATAGTGGAGGGATGGCCGAGCGGTTTAAGGCACCGGTCTTGAAAACCGGCGTGGGCGCAAGTTCACCGTGGGTTCGAATCCCACTCCCTCCGCCAAAGAAATTGATTTTATTACGTTTTTGCCGAAATCTTCCTTTGCTGTAACTCAAAAGCCGAGAGCCAGGAACGGCAGCCGCTTGCCGCTCTGACCGCAGCCGAAATTAGCATCTTGCAGGCTCTTTTGGCTTGACAGCTGAACCCAACCGCACCGGCGGTAGCCGACGAAGCGTCGTTCATTGGCCGCTGGTGAAGCTCTGAGAGACGTTTATCCCATCGGCCTCTATGGTCAGAGTTTCGTTTAACTCGGAGTCCTTTGATTCTACAGAACGCGTAAAGCCAACCAGCTTGGCGCCAGGGTCGCCCGGGGACGACTGCTTGTCATTTAGATTGTTGATGAAATTGAAGGAATTGGTAGCAATCCAGAACTTCTTGTCCGCTCTAACGCTCCCCCACATGTTTTTATTTTTGACACGCTTGCTCACCTTATACTCATTGGTTTCTGCGTAATACCAAAACACGGTCAGATGAAGTGCGCTATCGAATTGATCGCAGCCTCCATTTGGGTTCAGGACCAGCCAACCGCGAGAAATGTACGATTCATCGTAGCCGGGCTGGGAATACGCCATCGCGAAATAGACAGTTTGGGAGAAATTGTTGCAGATTTTGATGCCTGCTTGAGCTCGTCCAGCAAACGTTGCCAAGACCAAGGACAGCGCGAGCGATTTCAAAAAGGCGGACATCACGGCACCCCGGCGCGACCGACCCTATTTGACTAAAATCCCGCCATTTCAACCGCGAGTCAATGCGAGACCTCAGACCGCCCGCCCCCGTAGCGTGGTGACACGGCTTCGTTTGCGACATACGCCGATACGAGGAGCGTATTCTTGCTGCGTCAAATGGCGCCGTACGGTTGGACGTCTTTCGTCGCCCTTGCAGCAGGGCGGTTGCCATATGTGGAGCGAGGGCGTGCGTAGGCCATAATATCCACAGCCGCTCCTGCGCCATTTGAACTTTGATATTGCGAAGTGCGCGGCCGTCGCGCGAATGTCGTCCTGTATTCTTTGGGGAAATAATCGTGAAATACTGGATCGTCGCGGCGTTTGCGCTGCTTCTATGCGGCTGTCAAACCGCGCCTACAGGCCCAATGGCACCGAATAATTTTACCTTCAACGCCGGTCGCCAAATTACAAAGGAATCCATCGTAGCAGTCTACCTTGGTCGCGGCTTCCAGATAGTGCGGGATAGCGACTTGCAGCTTGTGATGGATCGCCCCGCCAACGACAGTTTCACCGCCCAGCTTCTGTTCGGCTCGCGATGGAACGGTGTCCCCAATTCCCGGATGTCACTCACATTCCTTGGGGACAATCCGACACAGGTGAATGCACAGTTGGCGATCGTTACGAATCCCGGCAGCGGCTTCGAGCGTGTGATGGATATCACCAACAACGCCAGCATGCGGCAACAGCTGCAGATCGGCATGGCGCAGGCAAAATCTCAGGCCGAGAGGCAGCAGCCGCCAGCTGTCACGCAGCCCAGCAAGAAAGCCAAGGCGTCAGCTTCAAGTTGAGGCAAGACAGCTTTTGCTGGTTGCCGGCGGCGCATGTCCAAGGCGCAGCCTTCAATGCTCGCGTCCTGGCCATGCCGGGACACGCAACCTGTCTCGTTTTGAAACCAGAATGCTGGCACCGGTCTTGCTACGGTTATGGTGCCGGTGTTCCTCCCATCGGCCCTGATCGGGGATCAGGAAGCAGACTTCGCCGGGCTTGAGGTAATGGGGCTCCTCGCCCGGCGAGTTTTCTCGCAGCGCCATGGCGCATCAGGGTCGCGGCGATCGCCTACTAGATATTAGCACATTCTTGTGCAAAGCTCTTGCCAGGAGCATAATTGCGACTGCGCGTGCGAGGAGCTTTGAGGGAGGTTCCGATGCGACCAGTTCTGTTGTTCGTCGCCGCCGTTGTGGCGTTCCTTGTCTGGGACGGTCTGGAGAACGATGGCCGATACCGGGCTAAGATCGTCCAAAGCTTTGAGCAGGCAAAGAACTTCCCAGGCATGGTGAAGGTCTCGTGGAATTAGCACGGAACTCCGCCGCTGCCGCAGGTTAAAATGCGACAGCCAGGGGAGAGGCTCCCTACGTTAACACCGCGATGCTCGATCGGGCCCTGCAAGCCTGCTCGATCTCTACCAATCCAGCTTGAAGCCGACATTGCCGCCATAGGCCTGTTCGCCCTGCCCGAACTTGCCGTCGAAGGCGGCGAACACTGAGGTGTTCTTGCCCCAGTTCATCTTCAGGCCGGCGTCGACGGCAACGGCGTTCTCCGCGGCCGCGGCGCCCTGGATGACGAACGGATAGCCAGGTGCGGCCTGGAACTCCGGCTTGACGGAGCGATCCGGCTCGAACTCATGCACCCAGGCCGCGCGGCCCCAGGCCTGCAGCGACCTGCCGTCGCCAACGCCGACTGTGGTATCCAGTTGCAGGCCAAGCGAAACCGGCAGCGACAGCACCGTGCGGTCGCCGAAGCTGAGGCCAAGAGCGCCGCCGTTGAGCGAGGTCTCGTTGAAGGCGCCCGTGGACAGCATGCCGAATTGCAAGCCGGCAAACGGGGTGATGGCGCCGGCGCCGACCGTCTGTCGCCAGCCCGCCTCGACATTGGTGCTGAAGCCCGCGCTCAGGAAATTGCTCTTCCAATGCTCGGCGGCGCCAGCCACCGGGTCGAGCGGCGCGTTCGAGCCGGGAATGGCAGCGTCGCGGTCGACATTGTTGTTGTAAAGGCCAAAGGCGAGCGCGCCGTTGATATAGAACTGATCCCATTTGCGGGTGAGATAGGCGCCGGCCTGGCCGCCGATGATGTTGCCCGACGTCAGGCGATCGTCGACGGCGAAGGAAGCCGAGGAGCCGCCAAGCGCGAAGCCCATCAGCACATCGGGATCGCCGGCGGATTCGAGGCCCGCCGCGAAACTGCCGCCGCTGTAGACGTTGCCGGCGCTGCCGGTGGCCGCATTGCCGCTGATCTCGCCACCATTGCCGCCGGCGGTCGCCCAATAGCTCCAGCGCTGTTGGTTGGGTTGCAGGGCTTTGAACGGATCCTTCCCGGCTTTCGCCGGCTCGGCGTAAGCCTGCGCCGGCACGGTAAGATCGGTGGGATCGGTGCCGAGTCCGGTGCGCCAGAAATCCGCCTGGCGGGTCATCGAGTTGAGGAATGTTCCATAGGCGTCGAATTGCGGTTGCTCGACGCCGGAGACGCCCTCGCCCGAGATCGCGTCATAGACGCCGCCGAGTTGATTGACCGTCGGCACGTAATACAGTGCTGCGGCAATCTTGTTGAAGCTTGGCGGGGGCGACCCGCTCTGGATCGTATTAACGAGGTTGCCGATCACGGTCTCGTTCCCGGTCAGACCGGTTGGAGCGAAATTGATGTCGACGTTGAGGACGATGTCGTCGGCATTCGGATATTGCAGTTGATACTGTGCCACCGCGCTGGACAGCGCGTTCAGCTTCAACCCGTTGTTGGTCACACCCTCGTCGGCATGCAGGATCAGGAAATCCTGGCTACCGGGCTTGGCCGCGGCCGGATCCATTATGTTCAGGTCGACCGCGCCGGCCACAATCGCCGTGCCGCTGATGTTGAACAGGTCAGATGCCGGATCGAGGTCGACGTCGACCTTGTAGGCGCCGGTCGAGGACTGGGTCCAGTTGCCGACGAGATTGGTCGTCATCACGTTGTTGTCGCCGCCCGGCGAGAAATAGCCATTGTCGGAGAAGAGGTTGCCGGCGCCGAGCTTGGCGTCGGCGCCGGCATTGAAGATGGCGCCGGCCACGTTGGTGAAGCTGTTGGCGCCGGTGCCGAGGTCGAAGGAACCGGTGACGGCGCCGTAATTCGTGACGGCCTCGTTGCCTCCGCTGGCGAGGATCGCCCAGCCGCCGGCGGTGCCGCTCGCGGTCGTGATCGTGCCCTTGTTGCTGATCGTGTTGTTGTTGCCGTCGACGAGCCAGACACCAACGCCGATATGGGTGGAGTCGGTGGCGCCGCCCATCACCATGCCGTTTGAGCTGTTGAGGTTGATGGCGATGTTGCCGTTGCCCTCGACAGCCTTGCTCTGCGCGACGATGGCGTCGGTGCCGGCGGCGTGGGTGACCACCGAGCCCGTGAGATCGACCGTGACGTTGCCGGCGATGCCGAGATAGCTCTGCGTCGCGTCCTTCTTGCCGCCATTGCTCTGTGCGAAGATGCCGATCGAGCCGCTGCCATACGTATCGATCGTGCCGGCATAATCCACATGCACCAAGCCTGAATCGCCAGCGTCGCCATTGCTGCCGACGGCCCAGTTCGTGACGTAGTGGATACCCGGGATCAACTCATTGCCGAGCGTGCCGAGAATGCCGCCGCCGCCGCCGACCGACTGGGCGAAGATGCCGGCCGAGGACGTGCCATGGGTGATAATCGCCCCGTTGCCGTCGACGGTGACGTCCTTGCCCGAGCCGCCATTGCCGCCGCCCTGCCCAAAGGCAAGCCCGATACCGAGATTGAGCGCCGGGATCGGCCCCATCGCGCTTTCCAGAACGCGGTCCACATTGCCGGCGACACCGCCGCCGCCGCCGATGGACTGCGCGAAGATGCCGTTGGAAGCCGCCCCAAAGGTCTCGATCGTGCCGTTGCCATTATTGGTGACAGTGACGATACCGCCGTCGCCGCCGCTGGTGCCCTTGCCGCCAACGCCGATCGTGCCGGTGGCGCCGATATTGGCCTTGCCGCCGACGCCGCCGCCGCCGCCCACCGACTGGGCGAATATGCCGTTGGAGTTGCTGCCCTTCGTGGTGATGCTGCCGGTATTGGTGACCTCGACCAGGCCGCCGGTGCCGTTGCTGCCGCCCTGGCCGCCGACGACGATACCGAGATTGCTGTAGATCTTGGTCTTGCCGAACAGCACGTTGGCGATAAGCGCCGCCGGGACCGGGATCAGTTCGCCGGTGCCGAGCAGGCCGTTGCCGCCGGCACCGCCGCCGCCGCCGACCGACTCCGCATAGATGCCGTCCGACATCGAGGCGTTCGTGATGATGTTGCCGTAGTTGTTGACGGTCACGTGGCCGCCATTGCCGGCGCCGCCGCCATTGCCGCCCACCGCCACCGACATGGCGATGTTGGTTTCGGCGCCGGGAGGGGCATCCCCCTGTCCGACCAGCACGTTGATCGAGTTGGCGCGGCCGCCGATGCCGCCACCGCCGCCGATCGATTGAGCAAAAATGCCATAGGCGCTGTTGCCGATGACGATCTCGTTGCCTTCGGCATCGACGGTGTGGGTATCGAGGCCGGTCTCGATCGTGCCGTGATTGTTGACGGTCACGTCCTGGCCGTCGCCCGCAGCGCCGCCCTTGCCGCCGACCGCGACCGACATGTTTACCGTCTGCGCGGTGGCGCTGGTCGCGTTGGCCCAACCGGCGACGCCGGTGATGGCGTTGCCGCCGTCGCCACCGCCGCCGCCCGCGCTCTGCGCGAAGATGCCGGCGGCGTTGTCGCCATAAGTGCGGATGCCTGCCCAGTTGTTCACCGTGGCCGTTGAACCATTACCGGCGACGCCACCGCTGCCGCCGACGGTGACGCCCAGGTTCACGTTCAGCAATTCGCTGTTGTTGATGCCGACATTGACGCCAACGGCGAAACCGCCATCGCCACCGCCGCCACCGATCGACTGTGCCCGGATGCCGTCAGCGCCCATGCCGTAGGTGGTGATGAGAGAATCTGCGACGATGTTGCCGTTGTCGTCCTTGCCCGCGTCGACAATGACGGCGCCGGCGGTCTCGCCCGTGCCGCCGGTGCCGCCGACGGCGACCGTGATGGTGCCGCCCGGGCCGATCGCCATGGAGCCGCTTGCCGCGTAGCCGCCCGTGCCGCCACCGCCGCCAACGCTCTGCGCCCAGATGCCATGGGCATCGGTGCCGTAGGTGGTAATGTCCCCACCATTGGTGACATGGACCGTATCGGCGATGCTGCCATCGCCGCCACCACCACCAACCGCGATCGAGACCGCCACCGTCGGGATCTCCGCCGGATCGGGCGATGCCGTCGCGGTGAAGGCAACCGCCGAGCCGCCATTGCCGCCGCCGCCGCCGACGCTTTGCGCGAAGATGCCGTACGCCTTGTCGCCGGACGTGGTGATGTCGCCCTGGTTGTCCACGGTGACGGTGCCGCCATTGCTGCCGCCGCCGCCATGGCCACCGACCGCGGCCGACACCGCGCCCACCGCGATCGCGCCCGAGATAGCGAAACCGCCATTGCCGCCGCCGCCGCCGAGGCTCTGCGCGTTGATGCCGATCGC
>JBFLWR010000143.1:0-2579 GCA_040755925.1 Pseudomonadota bacterium | reverse complement strand
GTCAGTTCGACGCCCTTGGCGCCGGAGGAGGCGGTGATATCCGGAATGGCCCAAGTGCTCGCCGCCGCGGGAATGTCGCCCGCGGCGTTGAACGAAGTTCTGCACGGCACGACGGTCGGTTCGAACACGCTGCTGCAGAGGGGCGGCGCGCGGGCCGGCCTGATCACAACCAGGGGCTTCCGCGACGTGCTGGAGATCGGCAGGCTGCGCACGCCCGGCATGTTCGACCTGACCTGGGACAAGCCGGAGCCGCTGGTTGCCAGGCGCTATCGGCTTGAGGTGACGGAACGAACGCTCGCTGATGGCGCCATCGCGATGCCGGTCGATCCCGACGGCATTTTGTCGGCCGGCGCATTGTTTCGCGCCGAGGGCATCGAGTCGGTCGCAATCTGTTTCCTCAACTCCTACAGGAATCCCGAAAACGAGCGCGTCGCATCTCGCCTGTTCGCCGAGGCTTTTCCCGAGATCGCAGTGACCGCGTCGGTCGATGTCTTGCCGGAAGCCGGCGAATACGAGCGCACCTCGACCGCTGTCGTCAACGCCTATGTCCTGCCGGCGCTGCGCGGCTATCTCGGCCGTCTTGAAGCCAGGTTGCGCGCGGTCGGTGTGACGGCGCCGCTGTTGATCGGCAATTCCAATGGCAGCCTCTCCGCCGCCGCCACGGCTCGGAGCAAGCCGGTGTTCTTCATCTCGTCCGGGCGTTCGTCCGGCGCTGTCGGCGCCGAACGCCTTGCCTCGGTGTTGGGCGAGCCGAACCTTGTCGCTTTCGACATGGGCGGAACCACTGCCTCGGCCGCGCTTGTCCATCGCGGCGTTCTCGGCCGCACGCACGAATATGAATTCCGTGCCGGCATGTCGGTACCGTCTCGTTTCATCAAGGCCGGCGGCTACATGATGCGGGTGCCGACGGTCGATGTCGCCGAGGTCGGCAACGGCGCCGGCTCGATCGCGGCGATCGATGCCGCCGGTTTGTTGACCGTCGGCCCGGTTTCGGCCGGCGCCGACCCCGGCCCTGTCTGCTACGGGATCGGTGGCGCGCGCCCGACGGTGACTGACGCCAATGTCGTGCTCGGCTACCTGCCACCCCGGTTGGCGGGTGGCTCCCTGGAACTCGACGTCGAGGCCGCGCGCGCCGCGATCGGCAAGACGCTGGGTGCGTCCCTGGGTCTCTCCGTTGAGGCTGCCGCCTATGGGGTTCGCGAGGTCGCCAATGCCAACATGGTTCGCGCCATCCGCGCAGTGACTGTAGAGCGCGGGCTCGATCCGCGCGACTTGACGTTGCTCGCCTTCGGCGGCTCCGGCCCCGCGCATGCCTGCGACCTGGCAAGGATGCTGGGCATCGCGCGCGTGGTCTTTCCGCCGGCGCCTGGCGTGTTCACCGCCATGGGCATGCTTGCCAGCAGCGTCGAGCATCACGAGTTGCGCTCCGCCCTGGCAAGGCTCGACCTGCTGGATCCCGCGCATGTCTCCGCGCTCCGGCGGGAGATGCGCGATGCCGCCATGGCAGCACTTGTGGGGCAGGGCTATCCGCCAGAGAGGATGACGTTCGCCGAGCAGATCGACCTGCGGCTTCAAGGACAGGAGGCGTCGCTGTCGGTTGCTTTCTCCGGCGCCTTCGATGCGGCGTCGCTGCGGCCGGCCTTCATCGCGGCTTATCGCGACACCTACGGCTATGAGCCGACCGATGTCGTGGAGGCGGTTACCCTGAGGTTGCGCGCGCAGGCGCGAATCTCCGAGCCGCTCGACTTCACCGCGCTGAAAGCCGCGCGGACGGAAGTCGGCACGGGCCTGGAGCGGCGCGCGGTGCATTTCGAGCGCGCCACGGCAATCGACACGCCCATCGTGAGGCGTGAGGCCGTGGCGGGCAGGATGGCGGGGCCGCTGATCATCGAAGGCGCGGATACGACCATCGTCATTCCGCCCGCGGCGCGGGTCGAACCCGACGCGACCGGCAGCCTCGTCGCGACGCTGGAGGCCGCCTCGTGAGCGCGATCGACCCGATCACCTTCGCCGTCATCAAGTCCGGGCTCGACACCATCGTCGACGACATGGCTTATGCCGTCATGCGTACCGCGCGTTCGCCGATCGTGCGCGATGTGCTCGACTATTCCGTGACGATCTGCGACGCCAAGGGACGCATCCTCAGCCAGGCCAAGACCGTCGCGCTGCATTTGGGCGCCGTGCCGGACGCGATGGATGTCGTTCTCGAACGCTTCCGCGACGACCTGTTCCCGGGCGACGTGATCGTGCTCAACGATCCCTATGACGGCGGCATGCATCTGCCCGACATCTTCATGTTCAAGCCGATCTTTTCCGGCGAGCGGCTGCTCGGCTTCTCCGTGGTCATCGCCCATCACTGCGATGTCGGCGGCCGGGTTCCCGGATCGAATGCCTCGGACTCGACCGAGATATTCCAGGAAGGCCTGCGCATCGCGCCGATGAAGCTCTACGAGCGCGGCGCGCCCAACAGGACACTGCTGAAGATCATCGAGAAGAACGTGCGGCTGCCCGACCTCGTGCTTGGCGATCTCGACGCGCAATACGCCACCTGCAACATCGGAGAACGCGAGATGCTGCGG
>JBFLWR010000142.1:0-2451 GCA_040755925.1 Pseudomonadota bacterium | reverse complement strand
AAGTCTTTGTTTCAATGCATGTCGTGGTCCCAAAACCGCTGCGCACTTTTGGGCGACATGCTCTTTAAGTCTTTGTTTCAATGCATGTCGTGGTCCCAAAACCGCTGCGCACTTTTGGGCGACATGCATTAGGACGCCGCGGCCTCCTGGCGAACCGGCAGCTTCCAGCCCGGCCGGACGAAGTGGCAGGTGTAGCCGTTCGGATAGCGCTCGAGATAGTCCTGATGCTCGGGCTCGGCCTGCCAGAAGGCGCCGGCGGGAGCGAATTCGGTGGCAACCTTGCCAGGCCACAGCCCGGAAGCCTCGACGTCGGCGATGGTGTCCTCGGCAACCTGCTTCTGCTCCTGGCTTGTGTAGAAGATCGCCGAGCGATAGCTCAAGCCGACATCGTTGCCCTGGCGGTTCTTCGTCGTCGGGTCGTGGATCTGGAAGAAGAATTCGAGCAGCGTGCGGAAGCTGGTCTTGGCCGGATCGAAGATGATCTCGATCGCCTCGGCATGGGTGCCGTGATTGCGGTAGGTCGCGTTGGGGACGTCGCCGCCGCTGTAGCCGACCCGGGTGGAAATCACGCCGGGAAAGCGGCGGACCAGGTCCTGCATGCCCCAGAAACAGCCGCCGGCAAGGATCGCGCGTTCGGAAGAAGCCATGTCATACCTCCTTTGGGATTTCCCATAGGTGGGCATTCTCGCGTGGTTCTTCCAGCGGCTCAAGCAGCAATGCGCCGACGACAGCCGATAGAGGGGTCGAATGCGAAGGCCCGCCAGCCGCGAGCCTTCGCTGTCAAGGTCAAGTGTCGCGACCGCGGTCGCCGCCGCGATTGTCATGGTCGTGGCCTGAGCCGCCCAGGCAGCTGCTGTCGCCGGCGCCGCAACAGCGGCCTGCCCAGAGCGCATTGGTCGGCGTGTTGTCGCATTCAGTCCGGGTCGTGCGCTGAGCAGCCATCGCGGAGCCGGCCAGGGCCGATACCGCCACGGCGGCGAGAAGCGTGTTGCGAAGGATCTTGGTCATGTGAACTCTCCATGTTGCGTGGTGCCTGTCTACGCCCATGTGTCGCGCAACGGCGTGAGTTGGTTCATGGAGGTTGCGGGAATATTCATCCGGCGACGCGGTGCGCCGGCCTTCCGCGTGATCCGCCAGCGCCACGAATTGACATGGTCTCGGATCGGGTGATCCTCACCAACAGGGGGCAACGCCAATCGAGACAGGAGGACTGCCAATGTCGTTCGACTACTGCCATCCGACCGCCCCACACAAGAAGCTGCGCATTCCGAACTGGTATGTATCGAGCCTTATGATGGACCGGGCGCTGGACGCGGTGGCGCGCCGGGTCAAGAAGCTCGACCGCGAGCACGACATTCCCTACCTCGCCGGCTACTCGAAGGACGGCAAGACCATTTACATCGACCGGCATATGCCCAGCGAATGGACGTATAAGGGCCGCAAGATCGACACCGACCGCTTCCTGCTGCTGCATGAGGAAGTGGAGAAGACGCTGATCGACCAGCTGGACCTCCATTATCTGCACGCCCACCAGATCGCCACGCGGGCGGAGGAAGCGGCAGTGCGGGCGGCCGGCATCTCCTGGCGCGACTATGACCGCTTCATGCAGAAATATGTGAAGACGATGGACGATGAGCGGCTGACCAAGGTGCCGGCCGATCTCGACCTGAAACCCTATCGCGACGAACATGACACCGAGCTTCTGGAGCGGATGGCGAAATGCGTCGAAAACGGCCTTAACCCCGACGGGCTCGACAGCACCAAGGTGCACGCGGCCATCAAGGGCCAGCTCAAGACCATGCTTGCGCACTCGAAGGCACATTTGCACGAACCGCGCAAGCCGGGCAGCGCTGGAACGAAACCCGCCACGAGGAACGGCTCGAAGAAATAAGCACGATAGCCGGGAGGACATTGCCCGATCGGACGCCGCCGCTCCTGAGCAATCTCAATCGGCCGGTGGAGCGCCCCTGAACCTGCGCACCAGCAGCTCGAAGACGATGTCGGAAAGTTGGTCGAGATTGGTTTTGTTGGCATCGAGGTTCTTCGAGAATTCCTTGGGCAGCATGGTCAGCACGACCTTCAGATACTGGTCGGGCTTTTCCGCCCGCACCGCGGCGATGACGCCGGCGCCATGGGCGCGGAAGTCGGCGCGCAGCGCTGTGGCGAAGTCGTCGCCGAGGGTCTTTTTCGCGCGCTTCGGGCGGGGTGTCGGGGCGGCGGGCTCGGGCCTTGCCGCTGTGGGCCTTACGCTGGCGGCCTTGCGCCGAACCTTGCGTGCACCGTCAGCCATCGACTGCCGCGCCGGATGCCGGCGCCCTGCCGGAAGTCCTCGCCTTGGCGGCCTTGCGCGCCGGCTTCTTGCGCAGCCTGGCGCGGGCCGCCTTCGGCGGCTTGACGTCGGCGGCCGGCGTACCCGCCGCCCTAAGCATGGCGGTGGCAGTCATCACGGCC
>JBFLWR010000141.1:0-3758 GCA_040755925.1 Pseudomonadota bacterium | reverse complement strand
CCACACGCCCTTCGGCCACACGGGCGAGGAGGCGCTGAACGAGAAGATGGCCGCCTGGGGCGGCTTCGACCATAACGCGCAGTCGCTACGCGTGGTGACGCGGCTCGAGCGGCGCTATGCCGAGTTCGACGGGCTCAACCTCACCTGGGAGACGCTGGAAGGGCTGGTCAAGCACAATGGTCCGCTGACCGACGCGAGCGGCAAGGGGCTCAAGGGTCCGGTGCCGCAGGCGATCCGCGACTACTCCGAACTGCACGATCTCGAGCTCGACCGCTTCGCCGGCATCGAGGCGCAATGCGCGGCGATCGCCGACGATATCGCCTACAACACTCATGACATCGACGACGGCCTGCGCGCCGGCTTCCTCACGCTGGACATGCTGGACGACGTTGGATTGCCGGGGTCGATCCTCAAGGGCGTGCGCGCCCGTTATCCTCAGCTCGACGACGTCCGCACCGGGCACGAGCTGATGCGCAGGCAAATCACGCTGATGGTCGAGGACGTCATTGCGTCGGCCTCGGCCAATATCGAGCGTTTGAGGCCGGAAAGCGCGGACGCGGTGAGGGAAGCGGGCGAGACGATCGTCACCTTCTCCGCCGGCATGGCCGCGGCCGAAAAGGAGCTGAAGACCTTCCTCTACAAGCATCTCTATCGGCATGCGGAAGTAATGCGCGTGCGCGCCGATGCGGAGCAGATTGTGCGCGACCTGTTCGATGTCTATTTCGCCGACCCGCGCGCCATGCCGGATGGGTGGCGCGAAGGGCTGGATCGCGCCGAGGATCGCATCAAGGCGCGCAGCGTGGCTGATTTCCTGGCTGGCATGACCGACACCTATGCGCTCAAGGAACACCGGCGTCTGTTTGACCATACGCCGGATTTGAGCTAGGGCGAGCCACGATTTTGCCGGCCAGGCAGCCGGCGCCTCTTAAAACCCAGAGCGCACACCCAATGAATATCTTCGCCGATTTCAACGCGCGGATCGTAAAGGCCGTCGAAGCCCTTGACCTGAAAGACAAGGATGGCGCCGTGCTCGACCTCTCGCGCATCGCGGTCGAGCCGCCGCGCGATGCAAGCCATGGTGACCTGGCCACGAACGCGGCGATGGTGCTGGCAAAGCCGACCGGCCAGAATCCGCGCACGCTCGCGGAAAGACTGGCGGAAGCACTGCGCGCCGACAGCGATATCGCCTCCGCCGAAATCGCAGGTCCCGGCTTCGTCAATCTCAGGCTGAAGGATGGGTTCTGGCAGGCCCACCTCAAAGCGCTTCTCGGCGAGGGCCGCGATTATGGCCGCTCGAAGATCGGGGGAGGCCGCAAGGCCAATGTCGAATATGTCTCTGCCAATCCGACGGGTCCAATGCATGTCGGCCATTGCCGCGGCGCCGTCGTCGGCGACACGCTCGCCAACCTGATGGCCTTCGCCGGCTACGACGTGACCAAGGAATATGTCATCAACGATGCGGGCGCGCAGATCGACGTGCTTGGCCGCTCGGCCATGCTGCGCTATCGCGAGGCGCTCGGTGACGACATCGGCGAGATCCCTTCCGGCCTCTATCCTGGCGACTATCTGGTTCCGGTCGGCCAGGCGTTGGCCAGGGAATTCGGCCGCGACCTGCTGCAGATGCCGGAAGACGAGGCGCTGGCGATCGTTAAGGATCGCACGGTCGACGCGATGATGGCGATGATCCGCGAGGATCTGGCGCTGCTCAATGTTCATCACGACGTGTTCTTTTCCGAGCGCACCCTTCACGCCGACAACGCCAAGAAGATCCGGGCGGCGATCGCCGACCTGACGCTCAAGGGCCATATCTACAAGGGCAAGCTGCCGCCGCCGAAGGGCGAGAAGCCCGACGACTGGGAAGACCGCGAGCAGACGCTGTTCCGCTCGACCGCGGTCGGCGACGACATGGATCGGGCTCTGGTCAAGTCGGACGGCTCCTTCACCTATTTTGCGGCCGATGTCGCCTACCTCAAGGACAAGGTCGAGCGCGGCTTCGTCGACCTGATCTATGTGCTCGGCGCTGATCATGGCGGCTATGTCAAGCGGCTGGAGGCGCTGGCGCGCGCTGTCGCCGGCGACAGGGTCAAGCTCACGGTTTTGCTTTGCCAGCTGGTAAAGTTGTTTCGCGATGGCGAGCCCGTCAGGATGTCGAAGCGGGCGGGGGATTTCGTCACGTTGCGGGAGGTCATCGAGGAAGTCGGGCGCGATGCGGTCCGTTTCATGATGCTCTATCGCAAGAGCGACGCGCCGCTCGATTTCGACTTCGCCAAGGTCACCGAGCAGTCCAAGGACAATCCAGTGTTCTATGTGCAGTACGCCTCGGCGCGGTGCCACTCGGTGTTCCGGCAGGCGAGCGAACAACTCGGCGAGGCCAACTTCGATCGCAACCGGCTGGCTGCCTCGGTCGCGTCGCTGACGGACGAAGGCGAAATCGGCCTGATCCGGAAGCTGGCTGAATATCCGAGGCTGATCGAATCCGCGGCGCTTGCGCTCGAGCCGCATCGGCTGGCATTCTACCTTTACGATCTGGCTTCCAGCTTCCACGGACATTGGAATCGGGGCACCGACAATCCGGACTTACGTTTTGTTAAGGTTAACGACCCACAATTGACGCATGCCAGACTAGGGCTGGTGCAGGCTGTCTCGGATGTCTTGACGTCCGGCCTGACGCTGATAGGGGCCGATGCGCCGACCGAAATGCGTTAGGTTTGACTAAATAACCTGTCACCTTTTGCCCACATTGCGCTGGTAAGGGCCAACCCTGCGCGACGTCCATGGCGTCCGACTGTGTGCGAGTTCGGGAACAATAATGGCAGACAGAACCCAGCTGAAAGCAGCCGACCAGAACCATATCGCCGACGATGATCCGTTCGCGGAACTGACCCGCATCATGGGTTTCGATCCGCGTCAGCCTGCCAGGCCGCAGGCGCCCGGGGTCGAGAAGGTAGGGTCGGCAAACCAGGCTGTTGAAGACAACGACTTCGACATCGATCTCGAAAAGGAGTTGATGGGCGAATTCGACGCGGTCGAGGAAGAGGCGCCGGTCTCGCAGCAGGCTGCCCAGCCGCGCCTCGCGCATGAGCCGGCTTTCGAAACGGCGAGTGCTCCATTGAGCGATGACGAGCTCGCGGCGTCCTTCGAACAGGACTTCGTTTTCGACGATGCGGCAGATCATGCGCATTTCGCCGCTCCTCGCGCGCCTCAGCCGGCCGCCGATATCGCTTTCGACGATGATTTCGATACGGCGGTTGCGAACTCGCTGGACGTCTCGCCGCTCGAAGGCGACCTTCCCATCGACCAGGAGATGGCTGCCTCGCTGGATCAGGATTTCCAGCCTCGCTACCATGACGCCGGCGTCGCCCGCCTGGCTGCCGTCGAGGCCGAGCAACCGGCCAGCGAAGCGGCGTTCGATACCGACTTCGACAACGCCGTCCAGATATCGCTCGAGGACGAGCTGGCCTTCGATGGTCACGAACATGACGGCGCGGTTGAAGCCCATCATGCCCACGCTGCCGCCACTTCGGACGAGGACTTCGCCGGCCATTTCGATGAAGCGATGGACGATGTCGACCTGAATATCGATCCCCGTCATGATATTCCGGTTGCCTCGGAACCGGCCGTCGAGGTGGCGCATTTCGCTGCCCACCCTGAACAACTTGTCGCTGCCGAGCCGGTTGTCGATGTGGCTCAGCACGCCTTCGACGATGATTTCGAAACCAGCTTCCGTGACGCTCTCTCCGACCACGCGGAAGTTCCGG
>JBFLWR010000140.1:0-5417 GCA_040755925.1 Pseudomonadota bacterium | reverse complement strand
GAGCCCGTCGAACTCGGCATAGCGCCGCTCGAGCCGCGTCACCACGCGTAGCGACTGCGCGTTATGGTCGAAGCCGCCCCAGGCGGCCATCTTCTCGTTCAGCGCCTCCTCGCCCGTGTGGCCGAACGGCGTGTGGCCGAAATCATGCACCAGCGCGACGGCCTCGGCGAGGTCCTCGTCGCCGCGAAGCGCCCGCGCCAGGGCGCGGGCAATCTGCGCCACCTCGATCGAATGCGTCAGGCGTGTGCGATAGTGATCGCCTTCATGCGCGACGAAGACCTGCGTCTTGTGCTTCAGCCGGCGAAACGCGGTGGAATGGATGATGCGGTCGCGGTCGCGCTGGAACGGCGTGCGCGTCGGACTTTCGGGCTCGGGGAACAGGCGGCCGCGCGACTGCGCCGGATCGCTCGCATAGACGGCGCGCGGCCGGTAGCCGAATCCGATGTCGCCGAGAACATCCTTGCCCATTCACCCACCAGTTGACTTGCCCCCTCACGCTTCATACCTATCATGTGAAACCGAAAGCAAGGTGACGCCGATGGGCGCGGACGCAAAGACTGCCATGAAGGTCGAGATGACCGACGCCGCCGCGAAGCGGATCGCCAGGATCGTTGCCGGCGAAGCCGGCAAGACGGCGCTTCGTGTCTCCGTCGAAGGCGGCGGTTGTTCCGGTTTTTCCTACAAGTTCGATCTCGTGGACAGCCGCAACGACGACGACGTCGCCATCGAGAAGGATGGCGCGACGGTCCTGATCGACGACCTGTCGCTGGTCTATATGGGCGGCTCGGTGATCGATTTCGTCGACGACCTGATGGGCCAGTCCTTCCAGATCAGGAACCCGAACGCGGTCGCCTCCTGCGGCTGCGGCACCAGCTTCTCCATCTGACCTAACGATTTTTTTCGAAACCTGCGGTCAGCGCAATACCGCGGACACGGTAACGGTCCCCGCCAGGCCGTGCGCGCTTGGTGTCTTCTGGCAGGAGAAGTTTGAGGTGGCCTATCTAAAGGCCACCGCAGGCAATACGATCAACCCCAGTCCGGAATCGCATTGAGGCCGAAATGAAGATCGTCACCTGGAACATCAACGGCGTTCGCGCGCGCATCGGCAACCTTACCCACTGGCTGACCGAGAGCGCGCCGGACATCGTTTGCCTGCAGGAGATCAAGTCGGTCGACGAACTGTTCCCGCGCGCCGAGATCGAGGCGCTGGGCTACAATGTCGAGACCAACGGCCAGAAGAGCTTCAACGGCGTCGCCATCCTGTCCAAGCTGCGCTTCGACGAGGTCAATCGCGGCTTGCCCGGCGACGATGGGGACGATCATGCGCGCTTCATCGAGGGGGTGTTCTCGACCGACAAGGGCGCGCTCCGCGTCGTCTCGCTCTATCTGCCAAACGGCAACCCGGTCGATGACGAGCGGAAATTTTCCTACAAGCTGTCATGGATGGCGAGACTGGAGCGATGGGCGCAAGAACGCTTGCGGCTCGAGGAAGCGCTGGTGCTGGCCGGCGACTACAACGTCATTCCCGAGCGCGCCGACGCCAGGTTCCCCGACAACTGGCTCGGCGACGCGCTGTTCCAGCCGCAGACCCGGCAAGCCTTCCGCCGGCTGAAGAACCTCGGCTTCACCGAAGCGGTGCGCGCGGTCACCGATTCGCCTGACGTCTATACCTTCTGGGACTATCAGGCCGGCGCCTGGCAGAAGAACAACGGCATCCGGATCGACCATCTCCTGTTGTCGCCGGAGGCCGCCAACCGGTTTGCCTCGGCCTCGGTCGAAAAACATGTGAGGGCCTGGGAGAAACCTTCCGACCACGTGCCGGTGGCGATCGAACTCGATCTGCTTCCGGCCTGAGTCCGGATCGCATCGCAGCCCTCGCCGAACCCTTTTATCGCCACAAATCGCGCCTTTGATACGAACCGTCGTATCGGGGGTGACATGAGAATGCGATTCGCTCTTTGCGCGATGGGCGCCGTTATCGCTTTCGCCACGCCTGCGCCGGTGCTTGCCGCCCAGGCGTGTCTTGCCAACGGCAATTCCTACAAGCTCGGTGAGCAAGCCTGTCTGACTTTGGCCGGCGAAAGCCACCTTGCCCGTTGTGAGATGGTCCTCAACAACACCTCCTGGACGAAGGTCAAGGACGAGTGCCCGGGCGAGGCGCCGAAACCACACCCGACGTCGATCTCGACTCCGACGCCCGACAAAACACCTACCGAGCCTACCGCCAACTGAGACTTGAAGGGAAACCTCCCTCTTGACGCGGATGGCCGCGAAGTGGCCAGGCGCACACCTCTACCGGTGAGAGGTTGGCGCCTTGCGCGCGCAGCGCCCACCCACGGCGGCATCTTCCACGTAAGCAGGAAATCGGCAGCGGCTTACTGGTCGCCGTTATTGCCCTTGGTCAGGATGTCGTCGGCGAGCGAGATCGCCGTGCGGCGGTCCGCTTCGCCGGCGGCCGCGAAGGCCTCTTCCTGCATGGTGCGGATCCAGGGCTGGTCAGCCGCCGGAGCGCGTTGCAGCGCGGCCGTCATCATCGCCAGGCCGCGCACGATCTTGCCGCTCTGGAACAGCAGGTTGCCCAGCGTCGCCTGCGCGCCGGCATGGCCCTTCTCGGCCGCAAGCTGCAGCCAGCGGCCGGCCTGCTTGACGCTGGCCTTCACACCGCCCTCGCCCTTCAGGAACATCTGGCCGATCTCGAACTGGGCGTTTGGATTGCGGTAGTTGGCGGCGGCGCGCATGTAATATTCCTGCGCCGCGACGTCGTTTTCCGTCACCGGGCTGCCTGGAATGCCTTTGCGAAGGTAATCGCCGAGCGCCACCAGCGCATCCGACACATAGCTTTCCTCCGGCGAACCGGGTTCGACATCCTGGTCGACGATCTCGGAGAAGAACTTGAACGCGGCATAGTCGTCACGCGCCACGCCGTCGCCTTCGGCATACATGCGCGCAAGCTTCCAGGTCGCGCCGATCTGGCCGTTCTCGGCAGCGTATTTATAGGCTTCGACCGCCTGTTCCTTGTGGCCGTTCTTGTAGGCCGAAAAGCCGAATTGGAAGACCGCCCACGGGCTGGACTGCGGCTTCACGCCGGTCTTGTCGTCGAACACCTTGTCGTCAAAGGCCATGGCCTGCCCGACGGCGCCCAAGGTCGCGATCGCGACCAGTGCCGGCAAGACAAATGACCTCAACACCTCAAATGTCCGCATAACAGTGCGTTTCTTTGGCGGCGCCCGGATGGGTCACCGCGCCATCGCGGGCCGACCCTACGGTCTGCGCGTATTTCCAGATCGCGCCCGACTGATAGTCCGTCTCGCGCGCATTCCAGTCCTTTGCCCGGGCGGCCAGTTCGGCGTCCGATAGCGCCACCTCGATCGTGCCGCTTACGGCGTCGATCGAGATCATGTCCCCATCCTTGAGCAGCCCGATCGGTCCGCCCACCGCGGCCTCCGGCCCGACATGGCCGATGCAGAAACCGCGCGTGGCGCCCGAGAAGCGGCCGTCGGTGATCAGCGCCACCTTGCCGCCCATTCCCTGGCCGTAGAGCGCCGCCGTCGTCGACAGCATCTCACGCATCCCCGGACCGCCGCGCGGCCCCTCGTAGCGGATGACGAGAACCTCGCCTTCCCGGTAATTGCGCTGCGTGACCGCTTCGAAACACTCCTCTTCCGAATCGAAGCAGCGCGCCGGTCCTGAGAATTTCAGCTCCGACATGCCGGCGACCTTCACGATCGCGCCTTCGGGGGCAAGGTTGCCCCTCAAGCCGACAACGCCACCCGTCCTGGTGATCGGCCGGTTGGCGGGACGGACCACGTCCTGGCTGTCATTCCAGGCAACGTGCTCCATGTTTTCGGCCAAAGTGCGGCCAGTCACGGTGAGGCAGTCGCCGTGCAGATAGCCGTGATCGAGCAGCGTCTTCATCAAGAGCGGGATGCCGCCGGCCTCGAACATGTCCTTGGCGACATATTTGCCGCCGGGCTTGAGGTCGGCGATGTAAGGCGTCTTCTCGAAGATCGCCGCCACGTCGAAAAGGTCGAACTTGATCCCGGCCTCATGCGCGATAGCCGGAAGGTGCAGCGCGGCGTTGGTCGAGCCGCCGGTGGCCGAAACCACGGTCGCCGCGTTTTCCAGCGCCTTGCGGGTCACGATATCGCGCGGCCGGATGTTTCTGGCGATCAGCTCCATGACCTTCTCGCCGGAGGCGAAGTTGAAGCGATCGCGCATCTCGTAGGGCGCCGGCGCGCCGCAGGAATAAGGCAGCGCCAGGCCGATCGCCTCGGCGACCGTCGCCATGGTGTTGGCGGTAAATTGTGCGCCGCACGAGCCCGCGGAAGGGCACGCCGCCTGCTCGATCTCGAGAAGTTCGGCATCGCCGATCGTTCCGACAGAATGCTGGCCGACCGCCTCGAACACGTCCTGCACGGTGATCTGCCGACCGCGATAGCTGCCGGGCAGGATCGAACCGCCATAGATGAAGATCGACGGCACGTTGAGGCGCACCATCGCCATCATCATGCCGGGCAGAGACTTGTCGCAACCGGCAAGCCCGACCAAGGCGTCGTAGCAGTGGCCGCGCATGGTGAGTTCGACCGAATCGGCGATGACCTCGCGTGACACCAGCGACGACTTCATGCCCTGGTGGCCCATGGCGATGCCGTCGGTTACGGTGATGGTGCAGAATTCGCGCGGCGTGCCGTTGGCGGCGGCCACGCCCTTCTTCACCACCTGCGCCTGGCGCATCAGCGAGATGTTGCAGGGCGCCGCCTCGTTCCAGCAGCTGGCGACGCCGACCAGCGGCTGCGCGATCTCGGTCGCCGAAAGACCCATGGCATAGAGGTAGGAGCGATGCGGCGCGCGCGCCGGACCAACGGTCACGTAGCGGCTCGGCAACTTGGCCTTGGAGATAACCTTGGCGTCCATACTCGTCCTTGCCGCACACCCCGCAGCCTGCCCATCGCCGAGCCACCCCCGGCACGCTTCCTGACACCTAACCGAGGTGCTCCGGGTTTATGGCGGGAAATGGGCAGTCCCCTCGACCTGATCTTTAGCGCAGGGGTTGTTCATAAACTGTTGCTGAAACGTCACAATCGCATGAGGCGCCGAATGTGCAGCGAATCTGCAACATCGGGCTGGAGCGATCTCGCGGGAACGCTGGCGCCAAACAAAAAAGCCGGGCATCGCCCGGCCTTTTTGTTTCTAATTTTCAGAAGCTTAGAACTTGATCTTCAGGCCGCCTGAAATCGCAGTGACGAGATCGTTGCCGAAATCGTAGCTGGCGTCGGTGCCCGCCACGTAGCCATTCTCACCCGCAAGCGTCCCGGAATGGCCACTGGTCATGACGCCGATCGCGCCAGCAAGACGAAGTTCGACGTTCGGCTTAGGTGTATAGGCAACCCCACCCCCCACCGGCCAGGGATCGGTCT
>JBFLWR010000014.1:0-4360 GCA_040755925.1 Pseudomonadota bacterium | reverse complement strand
CTGCTCTCGGCCGCGGCCCCCTTCAAGGCCGGCGGCCGAAACGGCGCCGACTACTACACCGACGTTCCCGTCGGCGACATCGCCATCAAGAATGTAGCCGACCTCTATCTCTACCCGAACACCGTCCGCGCGGTCGAAATCACCGGCGCCGAAGTGAAGGAATGGCTGGAGATGTCGGCCGGCATCTTCAACAGGATCGAGGCTGGCAAGGCCGACCAGACGCTGATCAACACCGATTTCCCGTCCTACAATTTCGATGTCATCGACGGCGTCACCTACAGGATCGACCTGTCGCAGCCGCCGAAATATGATTCCAAGGGTGGCATCGCCAACGCCGCGTCGAACCGCATCGTCGACTTGAAATTCCAGGACAAGCCTATCGATCCGGTGGCGAAATTCGTGGTTGTGACCAACAATTACCGAGCCGGGGGTGGTGGCAATTTCCCCGATATCAATGCCTCGAAAATCATCTACGAGGCACCGGACACCAATCGCGACGTGCTCGTGCGCTACGTCATCAGCCAGGGCACGATCAACCCGACCGCGGACGGCAATTGGTCGTTCGCCCCGCTGCCGGGCGCCAGCGTTGTCTTCGAGACCAGCCCCAAGGCGAAGGACTTCATCGCCGCGATCAAATCAATCAAGATCGAGCCCGCGGGTGAAGGCGAGGCAGGATTTGCGAAATACCGCATCACGCTTTGATGCGGCAGCCGTGTCAAAGCGTGCGGCGGTCCCTCAAGGGGCCGCGGGAGCGGTGACCGGAGTCGGGAAGGCCGGCTGGATCGACGTGCCCAGCGGGTCGTTCGGTACTGTCAGCGGCGCCATGCCTTTCGGATGGTGCACCTCCGGTATCGATGACGTCGGCATGTTGTTGATCAGGTCGCTCGCCCCGGGCGTCAGGGTCGGGGCGGTGAGCGCGCCGAGGGGATCGTTGGTAACCACGGGTACGGCTACTTTTGCCTGAGCTGCGCTCGCCGACATCACGGCAAGCAGCAGGGCAGCTGTCATGGCTCGCTTCATGGAAGCCTCCTGTTGCCAAAGATGGTCCGCGCCTGCGCTGACGAAAGCGAGGTACGCGTCGGACGATCATGAATGCCCGATGCCCGATCGCGGTTTCATCACGCCTCCTCACGAGCATGTGCGGATGGCGATGTTTCCGCAGGATGTGGCGACGCGGATAAAAAGCGGTGGACCGGAGCAATTGGCGGGAGCCCGCTCTGGTTCCAGTCGCGCATATGCTGTAGTTTTAGCTATGCGTTATGTGATCGTCATCGCCGCCATCACCTTCTTCCTGATCTGGGACGGCCTCTACAACCACGGCTATTACCTCGACACCACCGTCAGGGAGATGTCCCGCATCGTGCGCAGCCTCACCGGCGCCGGCTGAGCTGGGCCGCATAAGCCTCCACGGGCAGGGCGCGACATCGTTGCGGGTTGACGCGATCGGCACGCTCTCTCAAAACACGCCTCAATTGACGACTAAGGAGGCTGGCTTGATCCGGCACATCGTTTTCTTCAGCGCGCGACGCAAGGAAGATGTCGAGGCCGTGCAGATAGGCCTGCGGGAACTGGGCAAAATCCCGCATTCGCGCCACTTCGAGGTCACGCTCAACACAAAGGTCGATCTGTACGCCAACGCGATAGACGTGGTCGTCTACGCTGAATTCGAGGACGAGGCGGCGCTCGCCGCCTACAAGGCGCATCCCCTTTATGCCGAGACCACCAGCAAGGTGAAACCGTTGCGTGAATTGCGTTACTCGGCGGATGTCGTAGCGGCCGCCTGAACCCGCGCCATGCGCTTGGCGCCGCCAAGCCTTGAAGGCCGGTCTTGAACCATCGGCCGGAATGGGGCAAACCGCGCGGCATGACAGAACCCTCCACCCACCCACTCGACCATCTGGTGCTGCCGACCCAAAGCCTTGACCTTGCCCGGGCGCGCCTCACCTCGCTGGGCTTTGTCGTCGCGCCCGTCGGAATCCATCCCTTCGGCACTGAGAACGCCTGTGTCTTTTTCTCGGACGGCACGTATCTCGAGCCACTTGCCATCGGCAGCAGGGAAGTGGCGGAGCGAGCGATAGGCGAAGGCAACGTGTTCGTCGCGCGCGATCATCTCTACCGGGAAAGGCTCGGCGAGGAGGGGTTTTCCGCGATTGTGCTTGGAACCGGCGACGCCGATGCCGATCATGCGCGCTATCTCGAAGCGGACCTGTCGGCGGGAAACATATTGACCTTCTCGCGCGCCTTCACCGATCAAGCCGGCAGAAGCGACACCGCATCGTTCAAGCTCGCCTTCTGCGCCGGCAAGGGCACCAACGATGCGTTCCTGTTCGCCTGCGAGCGTATCAACGCGCCGAAGATCGACCGCACGGCCCTGCAAGCCCACGCCAACGGCGTCATCGGCATCGCCGAGATCGTCGCGGTCAGCGACGCGCCGGCGACGCAGATCGCGCTGATCGCCGCCGCTGCGGATATGGAGGCCGGACAGGATGGCGCGATCCAATTGCCAAACGCGGCTTTGACTGTCCTGACGCCCGAAGCCTACGCTTCCCGCTTCGCGGTTCCGGCCGTGGCTCCATCGGAGTTGCGTTTTGCAGCTGTCGTCTTCTCGATCCGCGACAAGGCCGCCGCGATGCGCGCGCTTGCAGCCGGCGCGGTCGAGCACAACATGAGCGGCAACGACATCGTTGTGCCACCGGCGCCCGGGCAGGGCGCCGCCTTCATCTTCCGGGAGATCCCATGAGCAAGCCCCTTGCGCCCAATTCATCGGTAACCGTCGGCAAAGTCGTTTTCGCCAACGACGCGCCGCTGTCGCTGATCGCCGGTCCGTGCCAGCTTGAATCACGCCAGCACGCCTTCGACATGGCCGGCGCGCTCAAGGAATTGACGGAGCGACTGGGCATCGGCCTCGTCTACAAGACCAGCTACGACAAGGCCAACCGCACCTCGCTGGCGGCGACGCGCGGCGCCGGGCTCGACGCGGCGATGCCGATTTTCGACGATTTGCGCGAGACCTTCGGCCTTCCGGTGCTCACGGACGTCCACACCGAGGAGCAATGCGCGATCGTGGCCCCGCACGTCGATGTCCTGCAGATCCCGGCCTTCCTGTCGAGACAGACCGACATGCTGGTCGCGGCGGCCCGGACGGGCAAGGTCGTCAACGTGAAGAAGGGCCAGTTCCTCGCTCCGTGGGACATGAAGAACGTCGTGGCCAAGATCACCGGCTCCGGCAATCCGAACGTGCTGACCACCGAGCGCGGCGCCTCTTTCGGGTACAACACGCTGGTCTCCGACATGCGGGCCCTGCCCATCATGGCCGAGATCGGCGCGCCTGTGATCTTCGACGCCACGCATTCGGTGCAGCAGCCGGGCGGGCAGGGCGGTTCCTCAGGCGGGGAGCGCCGCTTCGTCGCGACGCTGGCCTGCGCGGCGGTCGCCGTCGGCGTTGCCGGCGTCTTCATCGAGACCCACCACGACCCGGACAATTCGACGTCTTCCGACGGCCCCAACATGGTGCCGCTCAAGGACATGCCGGCACTGCTCGAAAAGCTGATGGCATTCGACCGCGTCGCCAAGGGTTTCTGAAGGTATATCGGCGAATCTTGCGCCGGCTTGTGGTTGTGCCGAGCCGGCAGTACGCTTCTCCTGCAACTGAGCGTTCTGGCAGGAGGAAGCCATGACTGTCGCCCGCGTCACCGAAATCACGTCATCGTCCAAGAAGAGCTTTCAGGACGCTATCGAAAAGGGCATTTCGCGCGCCGCAAAGACCCTCAAGAACGTCGAGGGCGCCTGGATCCAGGACCAGAAGATCGTCATCCAGGATGGCAAGATTGCAGCCTACCGGGTCAACATGAAGGTCACCTTCATCCTCACCGACGACTAGGTGAACAGCAGGCCGAAAAGTCTGGAACCTTCACCCACTCCTCTCATTGTCCAGACAGGCAATTCAACCGAGAGGAGTACTACTATGACCACCCCTTCAGGGCATACCGAGGCCATTGCCGCCTCGCGCGTCATCGGCACGTCTGTCTATAATACTGAGGGTAAGAGTATCGGCAGCGTCGAGGACGTGATGCTCGACAAGATGTCGAACGGCATCATGTTCGCGGTGATCGGCTTCGGCGGCTTCCTCGGAATGGGCGAGAAGTATCACGCCATTCCGTGGGCAACCCTCGACTACGACAAGGACAAGGGCGGCTATGTAGTGCCCTTCAGCAAGGAGCAGCTGCAAGCCGCGCCGGCCTATTCCATCAAGGAACTGACAGGTTCGGATGGCGAAGCGGCCCGCGATGCGTCCTACGATTACTACGAGGTCACGCCTTACTGGCATTGATGCCGTAGCGAAGGCCCCCGGACGTCCGGG
>JBFLWR010000139.1:0-9051 GCA_040755925.1 Pseudomonadota bacterium | reverse complement strand
GGTGTTACCGATCTCGACCGTGATGCCCTTGCGGCTCCTCAACACGTCGCCCGGGCGGAAGGCGTTGCCGGCGATCGAATTCTCAACCGCCGGGATCAGCACCCGCAGCCGGACATTGCGTTTCGCCGCCATAATCATCGAAGCGAGGCCAAGAACATTTGCGCCGCCGCCCATGTCCTTCTTCATCAGAAGCATGCCGGCGGACGGCTTGATGTCGAGGCCGCCGGTGTCGAAACAGACGCCCTTGCCGACCAGAGTCACCTTCGGGGCATCAACCGGCCCCCATTTCATGTCGATCAGGCGCGGCGCACTCGTGGAAGCGCGGCCGACGGCGTGGATCATCGGGAAGTTCCACGCCAGAAGGTCGTCGCCGTGGATCACGGAGATGTCGGCGCCGTGGGCGGAAGCAAGGGTTCGCGCCGCCTCTTCCAGTTCACCAGGCCCCATGTCGCTCGTCGGCGTATTGACGAGATCGCGCGCCAGGAAAACGCCATCGGCGACGCGGCCGACATGTGCTCCGTCGGTCCCTGACGGCAGCGTGAAACGCAGCGCCCGGCCCGGCTTCTTGCCGTAGCGGGTGAAGACATAGCCACCGAGCACAAGCGCCAGCGCCGCAAGATCGGGCGCCGGCAGGGTCGATGCAAAATACCAGTCGCCGGCCGGCAGCGTCCTTGCGAGCGCGCCAATGGCAAGCGCGCCTTCATCATCACCAATGCCGAACAGCGCGCCCGCCACGGCGCCACTCTCGCCCGGCAGGATCAGCGTCCGACCGGCCTCGCCGGAGAAGCCATTGGCTCTTGCCCAGGCGGCTGCGGGAGGCGGGAGGCCGATCGCGTCCACGCAGTCTTTCGCGACCAGATAGACCGGCATGGCGGTATCAGGTTGTTGCTCGATGAATTCAACAGGCATGATAGTCTCCGGCTGGCACTTTTCAGGTCGATGTCGACCGGATTCACTGGCAGAAGTGACCGCAGATTCCAACGGCAAATCCGGTGAACAGCGGGCTGGCCCTATCGGCAGTCGCGATCGCTCGCCAGATGCAGCCGGCTCTCACAGCACTTCGGCAGCCTTGCGAGCGATCGCCCTGCCCATGCCTTGCATCGCGTCGAACTGGCTTTCGAAGCGAATAGCGTTGGCCGCCTGGACTCCCATCGCGAGGTTGCTGGAAAATGGCCATTGGGGCATGAAGGGGTGGCATTCGAAAATGAATATCCTGTCGGTTTCGACATCCCGCCCTAGATCGAAATTGAGCATGGGAACATCGGGAAAGGCCGTCTTGTGGGTTCGCGTGGCCACCGCGATCATTTCCGGGTCCGCGTCGAGCACGACCTCCATCTCCTTGGTATTGGAAACGATCGCCGCGCCACCTTCATCGAAACCCCAACGGCTTCGCAGCGGCATGCCGCGTCTGGTGGTAAGCCTGAAGCAGAGCACTACGTCGCCGAAGACGGAAACGACCCGGTAGCTCACCGGCCACTCGCCCGTGTAGACGAACTCCTGGGCGATCATCGGCCCCAAGGCGCCAAGATGGCCTTCGGGATAGGACGACGGATGAGCGTATTTGACGCGCGCCGTCTTCCTCGCCCGGACATGGGCACCCAACCAGCCGGTTGAAGGCTTTTCGATCACATAGGGGCCCCATTCGGCAGGATCGAGCTTCGTATCTGGTTCGATCTCGGCCCATTTTGGCACCGGCGCGCCGGCTTCGGCCAAGGCCCGATACTCTTCGATCTTGCTGATGCGGCGGCCCGACAGGAAGCGCCCGGGCAGAAGTTTGCGATCCGTCCTCCCCGACAGCGCCATGGAAACCGTCGGCTGGAACCATAGGGGCAGAAGGGCAAGCTGCTCCTTGCGCCGATGACGAACGAGGCGAACCCTTACCCCCTGCTTTCGGGCGGCGTCGGCAATCTCGCGAAAATCCCGCCAGGTCTTCTCGCGATCGTCCGGAACTATGAGCACGACATTCAGCATTTGCAGCCCAAGCGGTTAATGGAGGCGATCGAAAACCATGCCGGATTTAACCATCCGTTAGGGTTAACAGAATATTTCTGCGGGAGGGAAGACGGCCAGCGGCCGCGCAGGAGTGGAGACCGGTACCGATGTCGATCAAAGCCTTGAACATCGCCGGCAAGCGTCTGATCACAACGGCATTCGTTGCGGCTCTCGCCGCCGGCGTGACGGGTTGCGGCAGCACGAGGAACTTCACGACCGGTTCCATTTCGCGCTCCAGCGGCAGGCCGCTGGAAACAATGTCGGCGACCGAATTGCACGTCGCCACGACGAAACTCGGCGAATCCTACGCCAAGAACCCGAGCGACAAGCGGATCGCCATGAATTTCGCGGCCGCGCTGCAGATGGACGGCGACGCCGACCAGTCGCTGGCGGTGATGCGCAAGCTCGCGATCGTCTACCCGAAGGACCGCGAGGTGCTGGCCGCCTATGGCAAGGCGCTCGCCGCCAACGGGCAGCTAGAGCCGGCGCTCGATGCGGTTCGGCGGGCGCAGACGCCGGAATATCCGGATTGGAGGCTGGTGTCGGCTGAGGCCGCCATCCTCGACCAGCTGGGGCAGCGCGACGAGGCGCGCCAGGATTACCGCAAGGCGCTAGAACTGAAGCCGAACGAACCGTCGGTCCTCTCCAACCTCGGCATGTCCTACGTACTTGAGGGCGACCTGCGCACGGCCGAGACCTACATGCGCTCCGCGGCGCAGCAGCCTACCGCGGACAGCCGCGTGCGACAGAACCTGGCGCTTGTCGTCGGCTTGCAGGGCCGGTTCGACGAAGCCGAGAAAATCGCCTCGCAGGAGCTTTCGCCGGAGCAGGCGCAGGCCAACGTCGCCTATCTGCGCAAGATGCTGGCCCAGCAGAACGCCTGGAGCCAGCTCAAGGACCAGGACAAGGCAAAGGCCGCGACGAACTGATCGCAGCTACGCAATCCTGAAATCGCATAACGAAAGCCGCGCGGGATAGACCGCGCGGCTTTCATTTTGATGCGGGTCTCTTGCCTTATTTGCTGGTGCCGGTGCTGCTGCTGTTGCCGTGGTCGCCGAAGATGCCGCGTTGGCTGACCTGGATGCCGGCCGGCCCGAGAATAATGGCGAACAGAACCGGCAAGAAGAAAAGGATCATCGGCACGGTCAGCTTCGGCGGCAACGCAGCGGCCTTCTTTTCGGCCGCGTTCATGCGCATGTCGCGGCTTTCCGAAGCCAGCACGCGCAAGGCATGCGCCACCGGCGTGCCGTAACGCTCGGCCTGGACCAGGGCCTGGGAAACGGACTTCACCGATTCCAAGCCGGTGCGGCTTGCCAGGTTCTCATAGGCGACCTTGCGCTCCTGCAGATAGGAGAGCTCGGCATTGGTGAGCACGAACTCCTCGGCGAGCGCCACCGACTGCACGCCGATCTCGTCGGCGACCTTGCGAAGCGCTGCTTCAACCGACATGCCGGATTCGACGCAGATCAGCATCAGGTCGAGCGCGTCCGGCCAGGCCAGTTGGATCGACTGCTTGCGCTTGGTCGCGCGGTTGTTGACGTAGAGGATCGGCGAGTAGAAGCCGCCATAGGCGACGAGGACGCAGACGAACAGCTTGATGAAGGGCGGCTGCTGCGGCAGGCCGCCGAGAACGAACAGGTAGATGGCGGCGAGAGCAAAGCCGACGAAGGGCAGCACCAGGCGAAAGAACAGGAAGCGCGTCAGCGGATTCTGGCCGCGGAAACCGGCGACCTTCAGCTTCTGCAATGTACCCTCATCGGCAAGGGCGCGCCTGAGATCCAGGCGCTCGACGATATTGCGCATGCCGATCGACTGTTCCTCGCGCAGGCCTTTGCGGCGGCGGTCGGCTTCATTGGCGAGGCGCACGCGCTGCTTGGCGCGCAGCTCGTCACGCTCGAGCGCCACGGTTTTCATGCGCGACTTGAGCTGGTTGCCGCCGAGCGCGGGCAGCAGCGTGAAGACAGTCGCGAACACGGCGATGCCGACCAGCAGCGCAATCAGAAAGGACGGATCGGTAAGGGTTTTGACGACCTGGTCTGTCATTGGATCCGCACCCTACACGTCGAAGTTCATCATCTTGCGCATCACCACGATGCCGATCGACATCCAGACGCCGGAGCAGCCGAGGATTAGGTTGCCGACGCTGGTGGTGAACAGCGGCATGATGTAGTTCGGACTGGACAGGTAGACGAGAAAGGCGACGACGAACGGCAGGGCGCCGATGATGACGGCGGACGCCTTGGCCTCCATCGACAGCGCCTGCACCTTGGCCTTCATCTTCTTGCGATCGCGCAGCACGCGCGAAAGATTGCCCAGCGCTTCCGACAGATTGCCGCCAGCCTGCGACTGGATCTGGATGACGATGCCGAAGAAACCCGCCTCGGTGCATGGCATGGTCTCGGACATGCGCATCGTGGCGTCGGGGATCGAAAGACCCATCTGCTGGGAATCGACGATGCGGCGGAACTCGGAACGCACCGGCTCGGGAGATTCGTTCGCGATCAAGCGGATCGCGTCGTTCAGCGGCAGGCCCGACTTGACCGCGCGCACGATGATGTCGAGGGCATTCGGGAACTCCTCGAGGAACGCCTTGACGCGGCGTGTGCGGCGGAACGAGACGAACCAGCGCGGCAAGCCGAAGGCGCCGGCAAGAAGGGCGCCCGGCAAGACGAACAGCGGGGCACCGGCAAAAAAAGCAAGCGCGGTAAGGACGGCGCCGCAGACGACAGAATAAATGTAGAAGCGCTCGATGGAGACCTGCATGCCGGCCTGCCGGATCTGGATCTTCAGCGGCGGCTTCTTGAGATTGCGGTCGCTGGTCTTCTGCTTCTCGTCGAGCTGCTTGAGCGAATCCTGCAGGTTTTTGCGCCGCTTGACCGCCTCCGCGGCCCGGTCGCGCGAAGCCTTGACCACCGACCGGTCGGTTTCGGCGGTCTTGATGGTCTCCAGCCGCTTGCCGACCTGCCGTTCGTTGTCGATGCGCTTGAACAGGAAGGCATAGGCCATCGCGCCGGCGCTGAAGCCGGCGAGCACGACGAAAGCCAGGACGGTGGTGTCAAATCCGAACATCGACCGGGGCCCCTACACCTCCAGATGCATCAGTCAGCGCGCTTCTCCATGGCCTCGAGCGCGCTCGCGAGGCGCTGCTCCTCGCCATAGTAGCGGGCGCGATCCCAGAAATGCGGGCGGCCGATACCGGTGGAGACATGCTCGCCCAGCAGGCGGCCGCCGGCATCCTCGCCCTTGATATTATAGAGGACGAGATCCTGGGTGATGATGACGTCACCCTCCATGCCGATCACCTCCGTGATGTGGGTGATGCGGCGCGAGCCGTCGCGCAGGCGGGCGGCCTGGATGATCACGTCGACCGAGCCGACGATGATTTCGCGCACCGTCCTCTGCGGCAGCGAATAACCGCCCATGGCGATCATCGATTCCATACGGTTCAGGCACTCTCGCGGGCTGTTGGAGTGGATCGTTCCCATCGAGCCGTCGTGACCGGTGTTCATCGCCTGAAGAAGGTCGAACACTTCCGGTCCGCGCACCTCGCCGACGATGATGCGTTCGGGCCGCATGCGCAGGCAGTTCTTGACCAGGTCGCGCATCGTCACCTCGCCCTCGCCCTCGAGGTTGGGCGGCCGGGTTTCGAGGCGGACCACGTGAGGCTGCTGCAGCTGCAGTTCGGCCGAGTCCTCGCAAGTGATGACCCGCTCCTCGCGATCGATGTAGTTGGTCAGGCAGTTGAGCAGCGTCGTCTTGCCGGAGCCCGTGCCACCCGAGATGACGATGTTGCAGCGAACACGGCCGATGATCTTCAGGACCTCGGCTCCCTGCGGCGAGATGGCTCCGAACTTGACCAGCTGATCGAGGGTCAGCTTGTCCTTCTTGAACTTGCGGATGGTGAGCGCGGTGCCGTCGATGGCCAGCGGCGGCGCGATGACGTTGACGCGGGAACCGTCGGGAAGACGGGCGTCGCAGATCGGGCTGGATTCATCGACACGGCGACCGACCTGGCTGACGATGCGCTGGCAGATGTTGAGCAGCTGCTGGTTGTCGCGGAAGCGGATGCCGGTCTGTTCGACCTTGCCGTTGACTTCGATGTAGACGTTGCGGGAGCCGTTGACCATGATATCGGCGATGTCGTCGCGGGCGAGCAGCGGCTCCAGCGGCCCGTAGCCCAGAACGTCGTTGCAGATATCCTCGAGCAGTTCCTCCTGCTCGGAGATCGACATCGCGAAGTTCTTGATCGCGATGATGTCGTTGACGATATCGCGGATTTCCTCGCGCGCGCTCTCGGGGTCGAGCTTGGCGAGTTGCGACAGGTCGATCGTGTCGATCAGCGCGGAGAACACCTGGCTCTTGGTGTCGTAATAGCTCTCGCTGCGCTCCCGCTGCGCCTTCCTCGGCGGCTCTGGCGCTATCGGTGGCGCCTCGACCGGGCGTCGGGCGGGCGGTGCCGCGGTCGTCGAAGGCGTCGGCGCGGCTGGCCGCTCCGCCGCTATCGTCCCGGCGGCCCCGGGGGCGGCCGAGGGAGCGGATGCTGGCGGACGGAACTCGGGCGTTGCCCTGCTGCCGTCGTCGATGCCTCTTCTACCAAACATGATCGACTACCCGATGCCGCTCGACGAGCGTCACTTCTTGTTGCGCGAGAGCTTGCCTAGGATAGAACCTAGGCCCGCCTTCTTCTTTGCCTTGATTTCGCTGCGCCCGGTCAGCACATGCGCGATTTCGTTGATGGTGCCGACCACCGGGCTCTTGGCGTCCATCTCGCCAAGCATGCGGCCATTGTTGGCGGCATTGCCGAACAACAGCGGTTCGAAATTGATCACCGCCATGGGTGTTATGCCGAGCGGCTCGGAGAAGTCCGAGGCTGCGATCTCCGGCCGCTTCGGCACGCCCGCCTGATTGATGATCAGCTTGGGCGGCGGATCATTCGGACGCAACCGCTTCAGCATGTCCACCATGTTCTTGGTGTTGCGCAGGTTGGCGAGCTCGGGCGTGGCCGTGATGACGATCTCGTCGGCCTTGATCAGCGTGCTCTTCGTCCAGCCGCTCCAGACGTGGGGGATGTCGAGCACCAGCAGGGGCGCGCTGCGCTGCGCCGTCTCTATAACCTGCGTGAAAGCGTCCGGATCGAAATCATAGACGCGCTCGAGCGTGGAGGGTGCCGCGAGCAGCGACAGGTGTTCGGCGCATTGCGCGAGCAGGCGGTCGAGATAGACCTCGTCGACGCGCTCGGGCGAGAACACCGCCTCGGCGATGCCTTGCGCGGGGTCCTGATCGAAGTTGATGTTGGCTGTGCCGAAAGCAAGATCGAGGTCGGCGACAACGACCTCGGATTTGAACAGCGACGACATCGCCCAGGCGACGTTGTGGGCGATTGTGGAGGAACCGACGCCGCCCTTGGCGCCGATGAAGGCAATCGAGCGGCCGATCGGATCCGCCTCCGGATCGACGAAGATCGACGACACGACGCTGACGATATCGGTCATCGAGACCGGCGCGATGACATATTCCGAGATGCCCGAACGGATAAGCTCGCGGTAGAGGCCGACATCGTTGTAGTGACCGATGACAACCACCTTCGAGGACGGATCGCAATACTCCGAGAGTTGGCCGAGCTGTTCCAGCAACTGCTTCGGCTCGCTGCGGGACTCCAGCAGGATAAGGTTCGGAGTGGGCGCCGACTGGTAGAACTCGATCGCGGTGGCGACGCCGCCCATATGGACCTTGAGATGAGCTTTTGCCATGCGGCGATCCTCGCCGGCGCGCTCGATCGGGTTGGCGACGCCGTCCGTTTCGCAAAAGGCCTGGATCGAGATGCGCGGCACCGGACGCAGCGCCTGCATGGCGGCGATATCCTGTTGCGAGGTATCGCCGACATCCGCCGATGTCTCGTAGGCAAGATTGCTCATCGTCACGCTCTTTCCATCGCTTTCGCGCCTAGTAGGTCACTTCCGAATTGCCGAGGAATTCGTTCGAAACACCCCGCGCGCGGTAGAGGTCGATGACCTTGCCGCGGTTCTCGGCATCGATCTCGGACTGCTTGCGCGGCCCGAGCAGGTCATTGGGATTGGCGATCTGGGCCGCGAGGTTGTTTTGATAAGAGCAGCCGAAATCGGCGTAGTGCTTGTTCTCCGAGGTCTGCGTCAGATCCTCCGGCCAACGCCCGCACTTGTCGGTCTGCGCCTTGACCGCCACGAAGGCGACCCGCACCGGCGCCGAAGCCTCCGGCACGACCGACTGATAGGAGGTCATGACGATGCGGTCGCGCTTGACACCGGCGGCGGCGGCGACCCTCGCGAAATCGCGACCCGCCACCAATGCGGCCGTCTCGTTGGCCGAACCTCTGGGGATCGCGATCGTCAGCGAAGGAGCGGCGCTCCTGTCATAGCCGTCGAGGAACCCGAGCAACGTGTCGCGCTGCGCGCCGGTCATCCCGCGATCGCCGGCGCCGACCGGCAGGTCGATCTTCTGGTTCTTCTCGGCGATGACGATCGGATGGTTTGTGCGGTAGTCGTCCGGAATCGATCCGACCGTCACACTGTCGCGGCCGACATAGCCGCAGCCGGCCAGCGACGCCGCCAGCGCGGCGACCGCCAGGACCGGGGTGGCGGACCGGCGAATGCGCTCACGGCCCGACCGCGTTGCCATCCCGATCGTCATGACCTTCGATGCTGACTTGGGCATGTCCGCTTCCCCGCTTACTTGTAGATGAAGCCGACAACGCCGTGATAGCGGCCGTCTGGCTTGTCTGTCTGCATGGTGCCGTAGACACGATTGACGCGGCCAAGGAACATGCCGGCGCCATCGCTCGGTGGGCTGAAATTGTCGTCCGGCTTGGCCAGGTCGTTGCGCGCCACCGGCCGTGCCAGGTAGGGCGTGATGATGATGACGAGTTCGCTCTCGTTGCGCACGAAGTCGCGGCTGCGGAAGAGCGCGCCGAGCACGGGGATCTTGGTCAGGCCGGGCAGCCCGGTGACGGCCTGCCTGACGTCATCGCGCACCAGACCGGCGATCATCATCGACCCACCGGAGGGCAGTTCCACCGTCGTATCG
>JBFLWR010000138.1:0-8434 GCA_040755925.1 Pseudomonadota bacterium | reverse complement strand
GCTCGACACGGAAGCCGAGGCGCTGGCGAAAAAACTTTGATTTGCTCCCGTTCGATGGCATAAGGCCGCATTTAAACAGTTTAAATTACCCTTGGGGAGCGAAGGGCACTGGCACAGAAGATCAAGCTTTCGACGATCGCGGATGCGCTCGGCGTTTCCACGGCAACGGTTTCGCTGGCGCTGCGCGACAGCCCGCTGGTGGCCGGCGCCACGCGCGAGCGCATCAAGGACCATGCCCGGGCCATCGGTTATATCTACAACCGCCGCGCCGCCTCGTTGCGCACCTCTCGCTCGGGGATCGTCGGCGTGGTCGTGCACGACATCATGAACCCGTTCTTCGCCGAGATACTGCGCTCGATCGAGAGCGAGCTCGACCGCAGCCGCCAGACCTTCATCCTGTCCAACCACTACGACCAGCTGGAGAAGCAGCGCACCTTCATCGACACGCTGCTGCAGCTCGGCGCCGACGGTGTCATCATGTCGCCGGCCATCGGCACGCCGGCCGAGGACATCATCATGGCCGAGGAGAATGGCCTGCCGGCGGTGCTGATCGCGCGCACCGTCGCCGGCGCCGACGTGCCGGTCTTCCGCGGTGACGACGCCTATGGCACGGCACTCGCCACCAATCACCTGATCTCGCTCGGCCACAAGCGCATCGCCATGATCGGCGGCACCGACCAGACCTCGACCGGCCGCGATCGTTACCAGGGCTATGTCAACGCCATGGAAGCGGCCGGGCTGGAGGTGAAGCCCTCGTGGCGCATTGCCGGCCCGCGCACCAAGCAGGCGGGTTTCGAGGCGGCGGGGCAGTTCCTGGCGCTGAAGGACAAGCCGACGGCCGCCTGCTGCTGGAATGATCTGGTCGCAATCGGGCTGATGAACGGCATCGCTCGCGCCGGCATGGTGCCGGGCGTCGACATCTCCGTCACCGGCTACGATGACCTGGAAGAGGCGGCCATCGCGACGCCGGCGCTGACCACGGTGTGGAACGGCCAGCGCGAGGTCGGCCGCCGCGCCGCCAGCGCCCTGCTCGACAAGCTGAACGGCCAGGCGGTGCGGCCCTCGCAGGAACTGATCAAGCCGGAGCTGCATGTGCGGCAGTCGACCGGCAAGCCGGTGGAGCGCGCGTGACGAAAGCCGAAGCAGCGTCGCCGGTCGTCATCCTGGTGCCGGCCGACTTCAACGACCATGCCGTCGGCCGCATCGATGCGACGTTCCAGCGCGTCGGGATCGAGCGCGCCGATCCTTCGCTGGTGACCGACGAGATGCGCGCGACTGTGCGCGGCATCGCCTCTTACGCGGGCATCAACGCGGCGATGATCGATGCGCTGCCCAATCTCGAGATCATCGCCAGCTTCGGCGTCGGCTATGATTCGGTCGACGCCAGTCATGCGGCCAGTCGCGGCGTCATGGTCACCAACACGCCCGACGTGCTGACCGAGGAAGTGGCGGACACGGCGATCGGGCTTTTGATCAACACGGTGCGCGAACTTTATGCCGCCGAAAAATGGCTGCGCGACGGCAACTGGGTGAAGAAGGGCAACTACCCACTGAGCCGGCTTACTTTAAGGGGCCGCCGCGTGGGCGTCTTCGGCATGGGCCGCATCGGTCTTGCCATCGCCCGCCGCATCGAGGCTTTCGGGCTGCCGGTCGCCTACCACAATCGCCGCAAGGTCGAAGGCCTGGCCTATGAGTATCATTCGACGCTGAAGAGCCTCGCGGAAGCGGTCGACACCTTGATTTGCGTGGCGCCCGGCGGCGTTTCAACGGAAAAGGCGGTCAATGCCGAGGTGCTGTCGGCGTTGGGCGCGAATGGTGTCTTGATCAACATCGGCCGTGGCAGCGTGGTGGACGAGGCGGCGCTCGCCGTCGCCCTCAAGGATGGTGTCATCGCGGCGACCGGGCTCGATGTCTTTGCCGACGAACCGAACGTGCCACGGGCGCTGCTCGACGCGCCCAACGCGTCACTTCTGCCGCATGTCGGTTCGGCCTCAGATCATACGCGCCGTGCCATGGCGGATCTCTGCGTCGACAATCTCGTGTCCTGGTTCACCGAGCGTCGGCCGCTAACGCCCGTGCCGGAGACGATCAACGTCAAACCGCGTCTTTGATCGCCACATTTTAACATCCGTTAACGCCGGCTTAACCCTCTGAAATCATTCTGCATATGGTTAATATGTGGAGAATCAGAGTGAAGTTGCTTGCCGGTTTGGTTGCGTCGGCCGCGTTGTTTGGGGGATCACAGTTTCTGCATGGCGGCGACGGCCAGGGCATGGCCGCAGGAACCGCCCCGGCAAGCACCTACAGGCTCACAGCCAATGGCGACGAGGGCGCCTGCTCCGTTCGTCGCGGCGCCGAGGTGTCGGACGGCCTTTCGCGGCTAACCGTCTCCCAGAACTGCCGCGATCTGATGCCCGGCATAGAGCGCGTGAAATTCTGGCGCGAGCAGGCTGACGGCTCCGTCGCCTTCAGCGAAAATGGTGTCGATCCGATCGTCACCTTCAGCGTCGCCGACGGCGAAGGCTACGAATCCTACGCGCCTGCGAACCCGCTGCTGGCGTTGAACAGCAGCGAGTAACGACATAAAACAAGAAGCATTATTCCGCCGCGGCGCGGGCGCCGGCTTTTGCCGCCGCGTGCAGGCGCACGGCATCGCCGAAGGCGCGGAAGATCTTGGCCGAGGCGTTGTCGGACTTCACCCAGTATTCCGGGTGCCACTGGACGCCGACGGCGAAGGCGCGAGAATCCTTGACCGACACCGCCTCGACGGTGCCGTCGCTGGCGACAGCCTCGAGCTGCAGCTTCGGACCGAGCCGGTCGACTGCCTGGCGGTGCACGGAATTGACCATGATCTCGCCGGCTCCGAACACGCCCGCAAGGCAGCTGCCCGGCTTGATCGTCACCTTCTGCCGGATGCCGAAGCGCTCGTCCTGGTCGTCGCTCACCGGCGCCCGGTGGTCGAGCGAACCTTCCCGCTCCTGGATTTCGGTGCCCAAAGTGCCGCCGAGCGCAACGTTCATCTCCTGGATGCCGCGGCAGATGGCAAGCAGCGGCACGCCGCGCTCGATCGCCTTGCGGATCAGCGGTAAAGTGGTCGCGTCGCGCGCCGGGTCGTAGGGCCCGTTCTTTTCGCTCGCATCGCCGCCATAGAGCGAGGGATGGACGTTCGACTTCGAGCCGGTGACCATGACGCCGTCGACCGAAGACAGCAATTCGTCGAAATCCAGCCGGTCGCCGAAGGACGGCACCAGCACAGGGAAAACGCCGGCGCCCGCGATTGCCGCCTCCAGATATTGCTGGGGGGCGGCATGCCAAGTGTAATTGTCGAACTGGCGAACGTCGGTCGAGATGGCGACGAGCGGCTGCTGCATTTTGGGTTTGGTTTCCATCAAAAGATTTGTCCTGCCCGCAAAATAGGCGATCCCTCGCGGCTTTTCCATGGCAAGTTTCGTCGCCTCGCATGGGCCACCGGGTGATATGCGAGGGGCAATCGGCGGTCGTCCGGTCAACTCCGCCGCGGCACCACCAGGACCTTGACCTCGCCTGGCGCGGGCGGGCTTGCGATCACCGCCGCGGCCTCATCGAGCGAGACCTGCCTCGAGATAAGCTTGTCGATCTCGATCGCACCCGCGGCGATGAGTTCGGCGGCCCGGCCGTGCGTGAACGGGTTTAGGAAAGAACCGAGCACCCTCAGTTCACGAAACAGCAAGTCGAACGGCTCGAACGCCGCCATCATGCCTTGGGGCATCACGCCGACGATGATGACCGTGCCGCCAGGCCTGGCCAGCCGCATCGACTGCTCGACGGTTTCCCTCACACCGGCGCATTCGAACACCACGTCGACGCCGCCGGGCACCAGGCCCGCCGGCCCGCCGATGGCGTCGCTGACATCGATGGCGGTGGGATCGACCGTCGCTGTCGCCCCGAGTTCCTCGGCGAGCGCGCGCCGCGAGGCTTGTCTGGTCGAAAGGATTACGGTCGCAGCACCCGCAAGTCGTGCCAGTTGCACGGTGAGCAGCCCGATGACGCCGCCGCCGAGCACCACGACCGAGGCGCCCGGCCTGATTTCGGCCAGGTCCACGCCATGCAGGCAACAGGCCAGCGGCTCGCAGAAGGCTCCATGCATCGGATCGAGGCCCTCGGGCAGCAGGAATGCCTGCTTTTGCGGCATCACGACATAGTCGGCAAAGCCGCCGTCGCGATGAATGCCGATGGCGTTGAGGTTGCGGCAGAGATTGACGCGCCCGGCATGACAGTGGCTGCACCGCCCGCAGGCGATGTTCGGATCGCCGGTGACCCTGTCACCCACCGAAAAGCCGGACACCGACGATCCGATCGCCTCGACGATGCCGGAAAATTCATGTCCTGGCGTTACCGGTGGCCTGCAGGGAAACTCGCCATGAAAAAGGTGGCGGTCGGTGCCGCAGACGCCGCACGCCTCGACGCGCACCAGAAGGTCGTCGGGCCCGGGCGAGGGCTTGGCCACTTCGCGCAGGGCGATCGCGCCCACGGCCTCGAGGCGTACTGCTTTCATGACCGTTTCTCCGTCGGTGCTGGAAGGATCAGCCATTATATCCATTCGGGCGTGTCGGATGGTCAACAGCACAAGGCCTCGTTGATATACTCCAAGGCCCAACAAACCCAGAGGCCGGATTCCCCGGTCAGACGATCTTGGCCTGGTCGCGGCCAGCGCCGATCAGCACCAGCATGGCGACCAGGAAAAGGTACATCCAGGCGTCGCGCCATTCGAGCGGGAAGTAGCCGGCCCAGAGCGATTCCGCCATGCCGAAGGCCGCGGCGCCGAGCGCTGCCTTCAGTGGCGACATGTACCCGCCGACGGCGGTGACGAAGAGTATCTTGAGGCCATAGACGAGGCCGGTCCCGAAGCTGATGTTGCCGTAGTAGAGGCCGGCGAGCACGCCGGCCATGGCCGCGCAGAAGCCGCCGAACAGCACCGCGCGGCGGAACACGGCGCGCACGTCGATGCCGCACATCGCCGCCGCCTTCGGGTCGTCGGACACGGCGCGCCAGGCGCGGCCGAAGCGCGACCGGGAAAAGAACCAGGCGGCCAGCGCCACGACCGCGACCACGGCCGCGCAGTCGAGGAGCTGAATGACGGTGAGCGTCACCTTGAAGCCACCACCTTCGGCGAAGATCACGGGATCGGCCAGCATCGGCGGTAGCCACAGATCGTGCGTGTTGGCCGCGATGCGGCTTGCCTCGGACAGGAACAGCAAGATGCCGAGCGTCGTCACCACGATGGCGTTGGGCGACCGGTCGGCAAGCCTCTCGAAGACGCTGCGCGACAAGATATGGCTGATCAGCGCGGCGTAGAGCAGGGCCGCGACCACGCCAAGCGCCACCGAAGCGAACAGCGTCAGCCACAGCGCCTGGTAACCGAAGGCGGCAGTCAGGATCATCGTCTGGCCGCAAAAGGCGAACAACGCCCCATAGGCCAGGTTGGTGCGGTGCAGGATGCCGTTGGTCAGCACGTAGCCGAAAGCAAGCAGCGCGTAGAGCGCGCCCGAATGCAGCCCGTTCAGGACCTGCTGGAAGAAATAGAGCATGCGACATCCTACGGCCGATAAATCCGGGCCACCGAAAAGTTGCACCCGGATTCTAACTTGTCAAATGCGTTTTATCGGTTAGATTCCAGTCATGGCAATCTCCTGGACCCCGCATCGCTTCACAGGTGGCATTCTCGCCCTGGACACGGCGAACACGGTCGTGCTGCGCAACGATCCGGAAAAGACCTTCGACCGCTTCGACGATCCGGCCGAGATCGCCCGCTTCGCCGAGGCCGCGAGTGGCTTTCGCGAGGCCGAACTCGGCGGCCGGCGACTCAAGGCCCCTGACCCGGGCGACATAAAGGCAGCTGTCGTTTCGATGCGCGAGGCAACCGATCGACTGTTTCGCCATGCCGTGTCGAAAGGTGCGATTGCCGTCGAGCTTCTGCCGGAGTTTCTCGCGGCCTGCGCGACCGGATTGTCAGGCAGCACTGCCGAAATCGGTGGGCCCGGTCAGCCGTTCGGGGACCCGGCGACGCCGATCGCCTTCGAGGCGGCACTTGCCGTCTCGGCCCTCTCGCTGCTGCGCGACGAAACCGTCGCGAGGCTCAGGGTCTGTCCCAACTGCAGCTGGCTGTTTGTCGACCGCAGCCGCAACTCCAGCCGTCTCTGGTGCGACATGGCCGTGTGCGGCAACCGTCAGAAAGCGAACCGTCATTATCGCCGCCGCACGGCGGTCAGGGAGGCCTCCAATGACTAGCAGGTTTTCACATTCGATCGTTCTCGGCGCCGCCTTGATCGCCTCGGTGGCGCTCGGCGCCTGCCGTGACACTGGCAGGGATCAGCTCTTCGCCATTTCCGGCAAGCTGTTCGAGTTCAACTACAGGCTCGGCATAGCCACCTATGTCATCACGCTGAGGCCGCTGCGGCCCATGGTCGACGGGCAGGTCGCCGTGGTGAATTTCCAGAACCCGGCCGGCGGCGACCCGATCATCGTCAACCAGAAGATCTGGCCGAAATTGCCGCATATCACCCTGACCAGCCCGCCGCTCGCCTGCGTCGTCAAGGACAAGCCCTATGCCGTCACGATCCGCATCGAGGATTCGAGCGGCACCTTGCTTCAAAGCATCGAGACCACGATGGCCTCGACGGAAGATCAATCCATGCTGCCCGACCGGCCACTCGTCATCGGGCCGAAATACGAGCTCAATCCCGACCTGGCCGGACACCCGGACGGCAAGCTGCCGGATGCGCCGAAGCCGGATTGCTCGAAAGCGGTCTGACGGCGCCGGCCGCTTGAAATTTTCGTGCTTTGCAAGGCGCCTGACATGATCTTGAATGCGGCCGCCGCCGCCCGCCGGACCATTTGTTGCGTCTCGGCTGGCATCTGCGATTTTGTTTGACCTCTCCCGCGCGGGAAGAAAGACTGCGGCGTCCCACCCGGCGTTGGTCGCTTCGTTTGAAGCGCGCCTCCGCGAAGGAAATGCCTGATGACGCTGCATGACGTCGCGCTCGACGACAAGTTCGACCTGGGCAAGGAGCGCGTCTTCCTGTCTGGCGCGCAGGCCGTCGTGCGCATGCTCTTGATGCAGCGTGAGCGCGACCGTCGCGCGGGCCTCAACACTGCGGGCTTCGTCTCGGGCTATCGCGGCTCGCCGCTCGGCGGCCTCGACATGCAGCTGTGGCGGGCAAAGAGGCAGCTTGCCGAGGCCGACATCGTCTTTCAGCCCGGCCTCAACGAGGAACTCGCCGCCACCGCCTGCTGGGGCTCGCAGCAGACCGAACTGCTCGGCGAGGGCACGCATGACGGCGTTTTTTCGGTCTGGTACGGCAAGGGGCCGGGCGTCGACCGCTCTGGCGACGTCTTTCGCCATGCCAATCTCGCCGGCTCCTCGAAGCATGGCGGCGTGCTGGCCCTGATGGGCGACGACCATATGGCCGAGTCCTCGACCAACGCGCATGCCACCGAATTCCTTTTTGTCGATACCATGGTGCCGATCCTCAATCCGGCCGGCGTCCAGGAGATCATCGATTACGGCCTCTACGGCTTTGCCATGTCGCGCTTCGCCGGCACCTGGGCGGCGATCAAATGCGTCAAGGACAACATCGAATCGACGGCCTCGGTCGACGCTTCGATCGACCGGTTGAATATCGTAGTCCCCGAGTTCGACATGCCGCCCGGTGGCCTCAACATCCGCCACGAGATCAACATGCTAGGCCAGGAGGAGCGGCTGCATGAGTTCAAGCGCGCGGCGGCGTCCGCCTTCATCCACGCCAACGGGTTGAACCGGATCGTCTATTCCGGAGGCCGCAATCCGAAACTCGGCGTCATCACCGTCGGCAAGAGCTACCTCGACGTCCGCCAGGCGCTGGAGGATATCGGCGTCGACGAAGCGGCCGCAAACCGCATCGGCATCCGCCTGTTCAAGGTCGGTTGCCCCTGGCCGCTCGACTTCCAGCACATCGCCGAATTCGCCCGTGGCCTCGACACCATCGTCGTCGTCGAGGAGAAGCGCTCGCTGATCGAGCTGCAGCTGCGCGAGAACCTCTATGGCACCGCGATCCAGCCGGCCATCGTTGGCAAGAAGGATGAGCGCGGCGACTGGCTGTTCCCGGCCAAGGGCGCGCTCGATCCGAACGAGATAGCGATTGCGCTGGGCGAGCGGATCCTGCGCACCATCGGCCCCTCGGAGGAGATCGCCGCGCGGGTGGCGAAGCTGCGCCAGTTCCAGGCGATGCTCGCTGACACGGTCGACATCGGCTCGCGCACCCCCTTCTTCTGCTCGGGTTGCCCGCACAAGTCCTCGACCAAGGTGCCGGAGGGTTCGCTCGCCGCCGCCGGCATCGGCTGCCATTTCATGGCGCTGTGGATGGACAGGAACACGCTGGGCTTCACGGCGATGGGCGGCGAGGGCGCGCAATGGGTC
>JBFLWR010000137.1:0-23164 GCA_040755925.1 Pseudomonadota bacterium | reverse complement strand
GTTCCCAAAGCGATTTTCCATCTACGCATGTTGATCTCCAATTCTATTCAGCCGCCTGCGAGCTATTCAGCCGCTTGCGCGAGCGGCTGAAGCGCCGGCTCGGCGGTCGGTTCAATGTCTTGATGCGAGGCATCGTCATGGTGTTTCGCGGCATCTTTCCCGCCGCGCTCGCGCAGCTGTTCGATCACCGCGTAGAAGACGGGCACGAAGACCAGTGACAGCACCGTCGCCGCCACCATGCCGCCGAAGACGGTGGTGCCGATCGACTGCCGGCTGGCGGCGCCCGCGCCAGTCGCGAACATCAGCGGCAGCACGCCGAGGATGAAAGCGAAGGCCGTCATCAGGATCGGCCGCAGCCGAAGCCGCGCGGCTTCCATCGCCGCTTCGACGATGCTGAGACCCTCCTCGCGCCGCCTTCTTGCGAACTCCACGATCAGGATCGCGTTCTTCGCCGCCAGGCCGATCAGCATGACGAAGCCGATCTGCGAGTAGACATCGATCTGCATCCCGCGCAGCAGAAGCACCACGAATGCGCCGAACAGGGCGAGCGGCACGGCGAGCAGCACCATGAAGGGCATCGCCCAGCTTTCATACTGCGCCGCCAGGATCAGGAAGACGAAGACGATGGCCAGTCCGAAAACGACCGAGGCGATCGAGCCTGCCTTGAGTTCCTGATAGGTGATGCCGGTCCATTCATAGCCGAAGTCCCGTGGCAGCACATTCGCCGCCGCCCGTTCCATCGCCGCCACCGCCTGCCCGGACGAGAAGCCCGGAGCCGCGCCGCCATTGATGAGAGCGGAGGCGTTGTTGTTGTAGTGCGGCACGGTCTCCGGGCCGACGATCGGCACCAGCTTGCCCAGCGTGCTCAGCGGCACCATGCCGCCGGATGCGTTGCGCACATAGAGCCGCGAGATGTCGGTCGCGTCGGCGCGCGCGTCCTTGTCGGCCTGGATCGTCACACGGAAGGTGCGGCCGAACAGGTTGAAGTCGTTGACATAGAGCGAGCCGAGATAGATCTGCAGCGTGTTGAACACATCGGGCAGGGAGAGGCCGAGGAGCTTCGCCTTGCTGCGGTCGAGGTCGTAGTTGAACTGCGGCGTCGAGGTCGAGAAGGACGAGAACAGCTGCTGCGGGTTGAGCTCGGGCTGCTTGCGCGCCTCGGCGAGCAGCGCCTGCGTGACGTCGTTGAGCGCAGCACTGCCGCGGCCCGAAAGATCCTCGACCTGGAACTCGAAGCCGCCGGTTGTGCCGATGCCCGGGATCGAGGGCGGATCGAAGGAGAGCGCGAACGCCTCCGGCATCTGCAGGAGCTTGCCGCGCACCTGCTCGACGAGCTTCGAGGCGCTCTGGTCGGGACCGCGTTGGTCCCACGGCTTCAGGATCGCGAACTCCACCGCCGAATTCGACTGCGCGGCGCTGGTGAGGAAGTTGAGGCCGCTGATCGAGCCGACGATGTCGACGCCTGGCGTGTTCTGCAGGACGTCACGCGCCTTCTGCGCCACCGCGTCGGTGCGCTCCAGCGAGGCGCCATCGGGCAGCTGGATGACGACGAAGAAGTAACCCTGGTCCTCGACGGGGAGGAAGGTCGAGGGCAGCTTCTGCCAGACGAAATAGGTTGCGACGAGGCCGGCCGCGAATAGGCCGAGCATGATCCAGCGCAGCCTGATCAGGATGCGCACGCCATGGGCATAGGCGTGCGACAGCCAGTCGAAGCCGGCGTTGAACCAGCGGAAGAGCACGAACTGTGTTTCGCCGCGATGGCGCAGGAATGCGGCGCTCAGCGCGGGTGAGAGTGTCAGCGAGTTGAAGGCTGAGATGCCGACCGAGATCGCTACCGTCAGCGCGAACTGATTGTAGAGCCGTCCTGACACGCCGGGGATGAAGGCGACCGGGATGAACACCGCCGCCAGCACCGCCGTGGTGGCGATGATCGGTCCGGTGACCTCGGCCATCGCCGCGCGTGTCGCGGCAAGCGGCGGAAGCCCTGCCTCCAACTGTCGCTCGACATTCTCGACCACGACGATGGCGTCGTCCACGACAAGGCCGATCGCTAGCACCATGCCGAGCAGCGACAGCATGTTGAGCGAGAAGCCCAGCATGTACATCACCGCCAGCGTCGCGATCAGCGAGACGGGAATGGCGATGGTCGGAATGATGGTGGTGCGCCAGCTCTGCAGGAAGACGAAGACCACGGCCACGACCAGCACCAGCGCTTCGCCGAGCGTGATCAGCACGTCATGCATCGAGGCCGAGACGAAGCGCGTCGTGTCGTAGTGCATGGCGTAGTTGACGCCCTTCGGGAAGCGCTGCGACAGCTCCTGCATCTTGTCCTTGACCCGCTGCTGCAGGTCGAGGGCGTTGGAACCGGGCATCTGGTAGACGGCCAGAACCACGGTCGGGTCCTTGCCGAAGAAGGCGGACGAGGAATACTGTAGCGCGCCGAGCTCGATGCGGGCGACGTCGCGCAGCCTGACCAGCGAGCCGTTCTGCGAATCGGCGCGTACGACGATGTCGCCGAATTCCTTCGGGTCGCTCAACCGGCCGACGGCGTTGACCTGCATTTCGAAGGCGGTGCCTGCTGGAGCTGGCGACTGCCCGATCTTGCCGGCCGCTACCTGCACGTTCTGCTCGGCGATGGCGTTCTGCACGTCGACGGCGGTGATGCCGAGATTGGCAAGCTTGTCCGGGTCGAGCCAGACGCGCATCGAATAGCGGCGTTCGCCGAAAATCTGGACGTCGCCGACGCCGGGCAGGCGCTTCAGCGGGTCGACGACCTGCAGATAGGCGAGGTTGCTCAGCGCCACCGGGTCGACGGAGCCATCCGGTGAGGTAAGGTCGACGATCAAAACGAAATTGGGATTCTGCTTCTTGATCGTCACGCCGCCCTGGTTGACGATCGCGGGAAGGGAGGATGCGGCCTGCGAGACGCGGTTCTGCACATCGACGGCTGCCGTGCTCAGTGGGTAGCCGACATCGAAGGTGATGGTGATGGTCGAGGAGCCGTCATTCGAGCTCGTCGACGACATGTAGGTCATGCCCTGCACGCCGTTGATCTGCTGCTCGAGCGGCGTGGTGACCGTATCGGCCACGACCTGCGCGCTGGCGCCGGGATAATGGGCGCTCACCACGACCTGCGGTGGCGTGATGTCGGGGAACTGCGAAACCGGCAAGAGGAAATAGGCGATCGCGCCGGCGAGCACCATGATGATGGCGATCGCCGACGCGAAGATCGGGCGGTGGATGAAGAAGTTCACCATGACGCGGATGCCTCGCTGAAGGGTTTTGCGAAGTGGCGCATGCGCCGGGTCCGGCCGGAACCGGAATCCTCCAGGAAAGGTGGCGGGACGTCGTCGGACGCCTGTTCCGCCGCAAGCGCGCGCAGCATCCGCTCGAAGGCTTTCGGGTCGATTCCGTCCGCCTTCATCATCAGCCGGATCATCGGATCCCGGATGGCTTCGTCGATCGTCAGGTCGTTGCGCTTTTGCATAGGAGTGGCTCCTTGCTTGCGGCCCGCATCGATTGATCACGGTCCGTTTTTTTGGTTTCACCGGCCGAAGCCGCATGACAGGCAGATTTTTCGTCCTATCTCACTCTGGTCGGGCTATCGGAGGGCCTTGTCGTTTGACGGCGAGCGATATAGGTGTTACCAGTAAGTAACATCAGGAAGTTACAGACCGGTAACACCCTAGTCAAGAGGTGGCGACGGTTTTTTTGGAAACGCGAAAGGAGAGCATGATGACTGACAACGTCGCGGAGCGTTCCCGCCCCCGGGATCGGATTCTGGAGACGGCTCAGGACATGTTCCACAAGCACGGCATCAAGGGTGTGGGCGTCGACGCCATCACCGAGGCTGCCGGCACCAACAAGATGACGCTCTACCGTCACTTCGAATCCAAGGACGATCTCATCATCGAATGCCTGCGCGCCACGGCGGCGAAGGCTTCGAGGATATGGGACGAGTTCGAGACCCGGCATCCCGGCGACAAGCTCGCCCAGCTGCATGCCTGGGTGCGCAAGGCTTCGGAAATGCTCAGCGCCGACAGCCGCGGTTGTGACATGGCCAATGCGGCGGTCGAGCTCAGCGAGACCGATCATCCGGCAAGGCGTGTCATCAAGGAACTGAAAGATGCCCAGCGTGAGCGTCTGGTGGCGCTATGCCGCGATGCCGGTATTGGCCAGGCGGAGCTTCTCGCCGACACGCTGTCGCTGCTGCTCGAAGGCGCGCGCGTCTCGATGCAGAGCGTGGGCGCTGAAGGCCCGAGCGCGCAGTTCGTGCGCATGGCCGAGAGCCTGATCGCCTCGTTCCGGGCGCGCTAAGCGCGGTTTCCCTCATCCGGCCCTGCGGGCCGCCTTCTCCCGTGGGCGAAGAGCTCGGATAGTCTGGGTTGCAAAGCAATTCGACTGGCGTAAAGGGCGCGCGCGGGCAAAGAAAAAGCCCGCTGCCGGGAGGAGGTGGCAGCGGGCTTGATTTCGAATACGGCACGGGAGGAGGTGTACCGTATTCACCGTTGGTGTCTGGGAGGAGGAAGACATCCAACACGGCAATAAATACGAGTTGCCCAACGAGTCGGCAATTGCGAAACATGCATAGCTGCTGTGCAGATTTGCGGCATCAATCGTCTGACAAATCGGAAAGGTCGTCTCGGTTGGGCTGCAAGACCCCTATTGCACCGGCACGTTCTCTTTGAAGATCAGCCGTGGCTCGATGAACTTCTTCGTCAGATAGGGCGCCGACGAGGCGATCGAGCCGAGCAGGCGGATCACCGATTGCTCTGCGATAAGCCTCGCGTTCTGGTCGATGACGACGTCGGCGAGGTCGTCGACCAGATAGCGGCGCGTTTCCTTCGTCAGATCATGGCAGATGAACACTGGCTTCCGGCGAAGCCTTGATTCGAGCAACGCCTTGGCCACGCCGGAGCGTCCGGCGCCCACGCAATAGATGCCGAGCAGCTCAGGCTCGTTGTGCAGCGCCTTCATGGTCGCGCAGTAGCTGGCGTCCGGCTCGTCATTGATCTCGACCGCGCTGGAAATGGTGAGGTTGGGGAACTCCTCGCTCAGCACGGAGCGGAAGCCCATCTCGCGCTCCTCGTGGCCGCGATAGGAACGCGAGCCGACCATCATCGCCAGATGTCCGGTGCGGCCGCCGAGGAAGCGGCCCATGAGCAGCGCCGCGGTGCGTCCCGCCACCCGGTTGTCGATGCCGACATAGGCCGAGCGTGGCGCTGCCGGCACGTCCGACACCAGCGTCACCAGCCTGATTCCCGCCTCGACCAGTTCGCGCAGGATGTTGCGCGTGCGCGGATGGTCGACGGCGATCACGCCGACGCCGTTCGCCTTCAGCGAAAGGTTCTCGATAGCGTCCTGCAATGCGCCCGGCGAGATGCCGGCCAAATTGTGAATGCGGCAGGAGGCGACCAGCGGCAGGCGTTGGGCATAGTCATCGATATGGTGGGCAAGATCCGCCATGAAGGCGTTGCTGCCGATCGGCAGGAAGAATTCCAGATGCGCCGGCTTCGATGGCAGCACCACCTGATCAAGCGTCGGCAAATAGCCGAGCTGCTTGGCCGCTTCCATCACGCGCTGCCGGTTGGCCGCGCTGGCGCCGGGCCGGTTGTTGAGCACCCTGTCGACCGTCGCGGTCGACAGGCCGCAATTCCTGGCGATGTCGGCTACGGTGGCTTTCATGGATCCAGTCATAGGTTCTGATGCGAGCCTGTGTCAGGCCAATCAGCCATGCGGCTGCGGACCGTCGGCGATGGCGTCGCGGATCTCTTTGTCCGACATGCCGGTGATGACGCGCTCGACCTCGGCGACCGTGGTCTTCTTCGGGTCGATGTCGTCGGCCACCACCTTGCCCCTTCGCATCACCACGATGCGGTCCACCACCTGAAACACATGATGGATGTTGTGGGCGATGAAGATGCAGGAATGGCCGGAATCGCGCGCGCTGCGCACGAAGCTCAGCACGCCTTGCGTTTCGGCGACGCCGAGATTGTTGGTCGGTTCGTCGAGGATGATGAGGTCGCTGTCGAAATGCATGGCGCGCGCGATCGCCACCGCCTGACGCTCGCCGCCCGACAGCGAGCCGATCGGCGTCGTCGGCGGGATGTTCTTGGTGATGCCGACTTCCCGCAGAAGGTCGCGCGCCACCGCGTTCATGGTTTCCTGGTCCATGCGGTTCAAGAAGCGCGGACCCTTGATAGGCTCGCGGCCTAGGAACAGGTTGCGCGCGATCGACAGCTGCGTGACCAGGGCGGAGTCCTGGTAGATGGTTTCGATGCCATGCGCGATGGCGTCGCTGGTCGAGCGCAGCGTCACCTTCTTGCCGCGGATGAAGATCTCGCCGCTGGTCAGTGGCACGGCGCCAGACAGCACCTTGATCAGCGTCGACTTGCCGGCGCCATTGTCGCCGAGCAGGCCGACGATCTCTTTTTCGTTGACGTGGAAATTGGCGTCCACCAGCGCCTGCACGCGCCCGTAGGACTTGCGGATGTTCTCCATGCGGATGAGCGGTTCGGCCATGGTTCACGTTCCTGCCTGGTGCCGGCGTTCGAGCCACGAATGCAGCGCCATCATGCCGAGGATGATCGCGCCGATGAAGATGTTGTAGGCGAGGCCCGGCACGCCGATCAGCACGATGCCGTTGCGCATCACGCGCAGGATCAGGATGCCGAGCACGGTGCCGACGATGGTGCCGCGCCCGCCGGTCAGCGCCGTGCCGCCGATCACCACCATGGCGATGACCTCGAGCTCGTAGCCGGTGCCGCTGTTTGGATTGGCGGCCGAGGTGCGCAGCGAGGAAATGACTCCTGCGAGCGAAGCCATCACCGCCGACAGGATGAACAGGCCGATCTTGACCCGGTTGACGTTGACGCCGCGCGCGCGGGCGGCGTTGGGATTGCCGCCGGCGGCCTGGATCCAGTTGCCGGTGCGGCTCTGCGTCAGCACATAACCCAGGATGATCGCGGCGCCGATGAACCAGAACAGCGAGGCGTAGATGCGGAACGGGCCGACATAGAAGTCGCCGACCAGCAGGTTCGCAAGCCAGCTGCCTTGCGCGCTCCAGGTACGCTGCGGAAAACCGTCGGTGATGAACAGCGCCGAGCCGCGCACGACAAGCAGCATGCCGAGAGTGACCAGGAAGGACGGTATCTTGAGCTGCGTGACGAACCAGCCATTCACCAGTCCGATGAAGGCCGCGACGACCAGCGCGACGAGCAGGCCCATTTCCAGCGAGGTGACGCCGCTGTTGAAGAGGGTCCACATCAGCACCGGCGAGAAACCGAACAGCGAGCCGACCGACAGGTCGAATTCGCCCGATGTCATCAAAAGGGTCATCGCCAGTGCGATCAGGCCGAGCTCGACGGTGAAGGCCAGGATGTTGGAGATGTTCTGCGGCGACAGGAAATCCGGATTGATGCCCCAGAAGACGGCGAGCTCGACGACGAGCAGGACGAAGGGCCCGAACTCCGGCCGCGCGATCATATTTTGGATGAAGGAACGATTTTCCATTGAACCCGCGACATCGATGATTGGCTGAGGCCTGCTCTCATCGCGCAGGCCCGGCGGAACGGAAAGAAAGCCATGGCCCGATTGTGGGCCATGGCTTTTTGATGATGGATTATTTGCCGGACAGGATCTTGTCGTAGATGCCGGCGGTGTCCTTCTCGTAGAGCGCGCCGGTGATGACGTTGAAGCCCGGAGGAATGCCGCTGGCGGCCATGTTGGCGAGCGAAAGGGCCACGTAGCTGGTCGCCTGAGGGTCCTGCCACTGTCCGGCGTTGACATAGCCGTTCAGCACTTCCTGGGTGGTGTCGAGCGAGTTGCCCCAGCCGACGACCGGGATTTCACCCGGCTTGACGCCGACCTGGTCGAACACGCGCTTGATCGAGCCGGTGACGAGGTCGCCGAGGCCGATGATGGCCTTCACCTTGCCCTTGTGCGCGGTGAGGTAGTCGACCATGCGGTTGATCACTTCGGCCTGGTCGAGCGTCGCTTCGGTCACCTCATAGGTGATGCCTGCCGGTCCGAACACGCTCTTGATGCCCTCTTCCTCCTGCACGCCGTAGGTGGCGCCCGGAATTTCGACCGGCATCCAGACGAAGTCGCCCTTCTTCACCAGGCCCTTGTCGACCAGATACTGCGCCCAGTGCTTGCCGAAGGTGACATTGTCGCCGCCGACATAGGCGTTGAAATTCGCCTTGGGATCTGGGGTGTTGAAATTGATGATCGGGATGTTGGCGGCGCGCGCTTCCTTGGCGAGCTCCACCAGGCTGCCCGGATCGGGGCTGGTTGTGACGATGCCGTCAGCCTTGGCGGCGATCGCGGCGCGAACCGCCTCCTGCTGCGAGGCCACGTCGCCATTGTGGAAGGACGTGTTGACCTTGTTGCCGGTGTCGCTCGCCCATTGCTTGGCGCCGGCCAGGAAATAGGTCCAGACCGGATCGGCCGGGCCGCCATGCGAAATCCAGTAGAACGTCTTGGCCTCGGCCATCGCCGGAATGGCGATTGCCGCGATCAGGCCAAGCACGAGCAGTCGTAGCCTCGAAAGCATTCGATTTCCTCCCATGTTGAAAACCACGTCCAGATCAGGCGCCATGCAAATCGCAAGGACCGCATCTCCTGCCAGCGCCGACCGGATGCTTTTAGAGCATTCCCTTTTTCGGCCGATGGCAAGCCTCCATCGCCAATGGATGTTGGCACAGTCGCGCGCGCCATCAGCAATCCCATCAGATCGCATCAGCGCGAGGATATTTCTGTCAGGCGGGGGACTCAGTTGCGAGAGCTGGCGTATCGTAATTCGGCGCGCCGGTCGCGCAACGCCCTGCCGAGCCAGTCGGCCGCCAGCGCAACCGCCAGCAGGGCGCCGACGGCGAAGTCCCTCCAGATGGCGTCGACGCCAAGCAGAGTCATGCCGCTCAACACCACCTGGATGACCAGCATGCCTAGGGCTGCGCCGATGACGCTGCCGTGCCCGCCCGAGAGCCTTGTACCGCCAAGCAGCGCGGCTGCGATCGCCATGAGCGCCAGGCCGTTGCCGTCACCTGGTGCAACCGCGCCATGCGCGCCGAGATGGATGACGCCGGCCAGCGCGGCTGTCGCGCCCATCAGCGCCAGCGCCGTCAGCCGGACCTTGCCGGTGGTGATGCCGGCATGGGCGGCTGCCTCCGGATTGCTGCCGGTCGCCTGCGCCCGATAGCCGAAACGCGTACGGGTGAGCACGACATGCAGCACGAGCGCCAGCAACACGAAGATCACGGCCGTTGCCGCTACGCCGCCGAAGGCCTTGCCGGAGAGTGCCGCAAGCAGATTGCTGTCGCTGGCAGGCATGGCGATGGCCTGTCCCTTGCCAAGGACCAGCGACAGGCCATCGACCATCCACCATGTGCCGAGCGTCACGATCAGCGCCGGCACGCGCAGCGTGAGCGCGACTACCCCGCTCACAAGGCCGATGACGGCGCCGAGCGCGATGCCGGCGAGCATCGAAAGCCATGGGTCGGCTCCGGTCGTCATCAGCAGGGCAGCGGCGACTGCCGCAAGATGGAACACGGCGCCGACGGAAACATCGATCTCGCGTACAGTGAGCACGAACACCATGCCGATGGCGAGCAGGCCGGGTAGGGCGGCCTGCTCCAGCAGCGAAATAAGATTTGCCGGCTCGATGAAGGGGCGGTGCGCCCAGCCAAGCAGCCCGACGAGAACGGCCAGCGCAACGACAACGCCGGTCTCCGCCGGCAGGCGCAGGCTCCGCCTTGGCTTGTGGGCGGCCGACCCTGCCAGTCGAGGAACGGTTTCGATCTTCGTCATGCCGCATTCCTTCGGCTTGGCGTCGCCTGTTCACTGGGGCCGATCGGTTTATCGCCATTGATCAGCCCGCGAACGGCAAGCGCATCCATGTCCGCGCCAGCCAGCTCGTCGGCGATCCGGCCGCGATGGAAGGCAAGCACGCGATCGCAAAGGCCCGTCAGTTCCGCCGGCTCGCTCGAATGCAGCATCACGATGCATCCGCTCGCCGCCAGTTGCCGGATCAGGCCGTAGATTTCCTGCTTGCTGGCGATGTCGATGCCGCGCGCCGGATCGTCGAGCAGCATGACCTGCGGCCCAATCTCCAGCCATCTGGCGATCGCTACCTTCTGCCGGCCGCCAGCCGACAGAGAGCCGGCCAGTTCGTTAGGGGCGCTGCGGATGCGCAGCGCCTCGATCTGCCGCGCCGCGCGCTCGGTGGCCAGTTCCGGCGAAAGCAAGCGCCGGCCCCAGTCGCGCGCGCCGACGATCACGCTGGACAAATTGAAGGCGATGGATTTGTCGGCCATCAGCCCGTCGTCGGCCTGTCGGCTGATCAGGCAAATGCCCCGCCGTGCGGCTTCCGTGCGGCTCCTCGGCAGGCCGTCGCCATCCGGAAACCGCGCCTTGCCTTTGCGCGCCCTGCGTTGCCCGAACAGCGAGGCAAGCAGGTCCGATACGCCGGACCCGGCGAGCCCGGCAAGGCCGACGATTTCGCCGGCACGGGCGGTGAGGTCGATGTCGGCAAGCCTGCCGCCGCTCAATCCGGCGACCGTCAGCTGCGGCCGCAGCGTGCCGGCTATGTTCGACAGCGAACGCAACGGCAGCGGGAACAGCGTCTGGCGCAATTGACCGATCATGGCTTCCTCGGATGCCGTCAGCTCCGAACGCGCCTTGGACAGCACGTCGCGGCCGTTGCGCATGAGAGTGATCTGGTCGGCAATCGCGAGCGCCTCGTCCAGCCGGCTCGTTGCGTAGAGCACCGCCATCCCCCGGGCTTTCAGCCCGTTGAGCATCGCAAACAGCCTTTCGCTCTGGCCGCGATCGAGCGTCTCGCAAGGCTCGTCCAGGACGAGCAGCCTCGGATGTTCGAGAAGCGCTCGCGCTATGCCGACCAGCTGCCGCTCGGCCGCATCGAGCTCACCGAGTGGAGCGCGGACATCGACGGTGAGGCCGAGTTGGCGCAACAGTTCCAAGCTGCGCGCTTCCATTTCGCGGCGCGAGACGAGACCGCCGCGCAAGGGCTCGCGATTGACGAACAGGTTGGCGAGCACCGGGCGATCGGGAAAAAGCGCGGATCGCTGTGGCACGGCCCCGATGCCGTGTTTCCGGGCAGTGTTAGGGGTGTCGAGGGCAGCCTTCTTGCCGTCGATCTCGATCACGCCGCTGTCGGGCCGCGTGATGCCTGCCAGCATTTTCACCAGGATCGACTTGCCGGCGCCGCTCTCGCCGACGACGGCGTGGATCGCGCCGCGCTCCGCGACAAGGCTCATATCCTCAAGCACGACCGAACCGCCAAGACGCCTGGCGACGCTGCGCACCGAAATCAGCGGTGTATCAGACATGTCAGCGGCCCCCCGACCGCGGCGCGATCTTGGAACGGATCGCGCCGGCAGTCACGGGGCATTTGCATAAAAATTATGTTGATAGCGGCGCCCGTTTCCGCCGCCCGCCTAGATAAGGTCCGCCCGGGCCAGATCGCGCATGAGGTGGCTGGCGCCGTAGGTCCAATGCGGGCAGTCCGGCGACAGACTCACACGGTTGACCAACGCGCCGAGCTTCTCTGACGAGATGGTGACGATGTCGCCGACCTTGTGGGTAAAACCCTTGCCCTTCTCGCCGCGGTCCTTCGACGGCACGAACATGGTGCCGAGATAGAGCGCGAGCCCATCGGGATACTGGTGGTGCGGTCCCATCGCGGCCTTGACCAGTTCTTCCGGCGAGCGGCTGATTTCCGCCATGGAGCTTGCGCCCTTCAGCGAGAAACCGTCCTCGCCCTCGACACTCAGCCGCACCGTGGCGCGCTTGACGTCGGCGATGGAGAAAGTCTCGTCAAACAGCCGGATGAATGGCCCGAGGGCGGCGGAAGCGTTGTTGTCCTTGGCCTTGCCGAGCAGCAGCGCGGAACGCCCTTCCACGTCGCGCAGATTGACGTCGTTGCCGAGTGTGGCGCCGACGATCCGGCCAGAACTGTCGGCGATCATGGCGATCTCCGGTTCCGGATTGTTCCAGGTGGAGACGGGATGCAGCCCGACATCGGCGCCGAAGCCGACGGAAGCCATCGGCTGGCACTTGGTGAAGATCTCCGCGTCCGGGCCGATGCCCACTTCCAGATATTGCGACCAGGCGCCGCGCTGGATCAGCTTGGCCTTGATCTCCATCGCCTCCGGCGAGCCGGGCTTGAGCTTCGAGAGATCATGGCCGATCAGCCCCGCGATATCGGCGCGGATCGCGTCGGCCTTTTCCGCCGAGCCGCGCGCCTGTTCCTCGATGACGCGCTCGAGCAGGCTGACGACGAAGGTGACGCCGGAGGCCTTCACCGCTTGCAGGTCGACAGGGGAGAGCAGAATGGGCTTCTTCGCGTCGCGCTGAGCTTCGAAGCTGTTCGCCGCGATGTCGGCGAGCGCGCCGATCGGCTTGCCCTTGGCCGAACGGACGTGGCCGACCGGGTCCTTCAACTCGCAGAGGTCGCGTACCGTCGGCGCCGTGCTCGACGTGATGTCGATGACCTGACCGTCACGGACCGTGACCAGCAACGGATGGGACGCTTCGCTGGCCCTGACCCGACCCACGAAAAGGCCGTCGGAGGGTAGGCGGGTTGGGTCGGTCATGGCGGATATTCCTCCCTCGATTGTCGCGCGGCACTTTCCCCGGATTTCGCCGACACGTCCATCCCGTTGATGGCAACCTTATTGGGGCCAGACAGGCGCTGTCCCCAGCCCCGCCAGTCGGCTGGCCCAGTGAAACGGCCTTTCAAATTCATGAAATGGCTAATAGGATTTTCACGAAACGCGAGCGCCTGAGGTGATACTTGCCCGCAGCCTTTTCCGACCCCGTCTGGCGCAAGCCTGAGACGACGACGGCATTTACGCCGCAGCTTTCGACCGGCGGTACGCTTGACGCGATCATCGTCGGCGGAGGCATCATGGGCCTGTCGACGGCCCTGCACGCCGCGCGCGCCGGCCTCTCCGTGCAGGTGCTGGACGCCGGCGCGATCGGGCAGGGCGCTTCCGGCCTGAATGGCGGCCAGGTGATTCCCGGCCTCAAATACGATCCGGAATGGCTGCTCAGTCATTTCGGCAAGGAGCGGGGCGAGGCCCTTGTCGACTTCGCCGCCTCGACCGCCGACGCGGTCTTCGACGTGATCCGCGACGAGAAGCTCGCGGTGCCGTTTACGCGCAACGGCTGGATCCAGGCCGCGCACACCGAGACCGCTTTGAAAGCGGCAGCGAACAGGGATCGCCAATGGCGGGCGCGCGGCGCCGATGTCAGGCTGCTCGACAAGGCCGACATCGCGGCGATGACCGGCGCCAAGGGCTATCTCGGCGGCTGGCTCGACCGCCGCGCCGGTGTCATCGATCCGCTCTCCTACACGCTGGAACTGGCGCGCGTCGCTTCAATCGCCGGCGCGAAGGTCGCGGAACAGCAGAGGGTGCTGAAACTTGGCAGGGAAGCCGGATTTTGGCGGGTTTCGACGCAAGCCGGGGTCGATTTGCGCGCCAGATCGGTCGTGCTTGCGACCAACGCCTACACGGACGGCCTGCTGCCCGGTCTGGCGCAGACGATCGTGCCGCTGCACTCCTTCCAGATCGCCACCGCGCCGCTGCCGGCAGACCTTGCCACGAATATCCTGCAGGGCGGGCAAGCGGTTTCCGATTCCCGCCGCATCCTGATCTACTACCGCAAAAGCCCTGACGGCAGGATGGTGCTCGGCGGTCGCGGTCGCATGTCGCTGCCTTCGAGCGCCGCCGATTGGGCGCATTGCGAACATGCGCTCCTTCGCCTTTATCCGGCGCTTGACGGCATCGCCATCGAGAAGCGCTGGTTTGGTCGCGTGGCGATGACACCGGACCACCTGCCGCATCTGCACGAGCCGGAAAAAGGCCTGCTCGCCGTGGTCGGCTGCCAGGGCAGGGGCGTCGGGCTGATGAGCGCGCTCGGCAAGCGCATGGCAAGTTATCTGGCGAGCGGAGACCCCAGCCAATTGCCGTTCCCGCTGTCGCCGATCCGGCCGATCCCGTTCCACGCCTTCCGGCAGGTCGGCGTCGCCGCGACGATCGCCTGGTACCGGACGCTCGACGCGTTCGAGCGCTGACATCGAGGCGCTCAACGCAACCGCGATTCAGCTTGACGATTTCATGAATATGAAAAAGAATTGGCCAATTTCATAAATTCGATGGGCAGTCCGATGTCTTCCATCGTCGCAATACGGCCATTGCCGGAAACCCGTATCTCGCCGGTGTTCCGCTTCGCCATGCTGCTGCCTGGCGGGCTGGTCACCTTCTTCCTCATCCTGTTCGCGCTCGGCCTTGTGATCTTCCTCGCCTTCAGGGGCAATGACGGCTCGTTGCTCGGCGCCGGCCTGACGTTGTCCAACTTCGTCACGGTGGCCACCGATCCGCTCTATTGGACGGTGACGCTGCGCTCGCTGGTCATCGCGGGCCTGGTTACGCTGGCGACCGTCGCCACCGCCTATCCGGTCGCCTATTACCTTGCCTTCCATGCCGGGCGCCGGCGCAACCTGCTGCTGTTCCTGGTCACGCTGCCGTTCTGGACCAGCTATCTGCTGCGTGTCTTCGCCTGGAAGATCGTGCTTGCCTATAACGGTGTGCTGAACTCGGCCTTCATCGAAACCGGTCTCTGGTCGGAGCCGACGCTGGCCTTCCTCAACACACCGGCCGCGGTGGTTGTGACGCTCGCCCATGCCTATGCGCCCTTCGCCATCCTGCCGATCTATGTGGCGCTGGACACGATCCCGAAATCGCTGCTCGAAGCCGCCTCCGATCTCGGCGCGCGGCCCTTCACCAGCTTCCGCCGGGTGGTGCTGCCCAACTCCATGCCGGGCGTGCTGGCTGCTGCCCTGGTCGTTTTCGTGCCGACAGTCGGCGACTATGTCACGCCGGCCATGGTCGGCGGTCCGGCCAGCACCATGATCGGTACGCTCATCCAGTCGCAGTTCGGCAAGGCCAATGACTGGCCGTTTGGCGCAGCGCTTTCGGTCTGCGTCATGCTGGTCATCCTCTGCGTGGTGCTCGTCGCGCGCGGCGCCGACCGCCGGTTCGGCAGCCGCGCGTGAGCAAGGTGCGAACAGACACCAACACGGGCGGCCGCTGGCTCGGCCTCTATGTGCTTGGCTATCTCGTCTTCCTCTATCTGCCGGTGCTGCTGATACCTCTGTTTTCGTTCAACAACTCCATTCAGGCCGCATTTCCGCTGCAGGGCTTCACGCTTGACTGGTATCGCACGCTCTACGGCAATCCCGCGCTCTCTGGCGCTTTGGCCAACAGCCTGGTCATCGGCGCGATCGCCGCCACCGGCGCCACGCTCTGTGGCATCACCGTTTCCTATATGGATCTTTACGGCCGCTCGCCGCTTGCGGCGACGATCAGCACCGTCGCCCGGCTGCCGATCCTGATCCCCGGCGTCATCGTCGGCATATCGCTGCTGATCCTGGTCAACCTCATCGGCCTCGGCCCATCGCGCGTTTCCATCGTGCTCGGCCATATCCTCGTCGCGCTGCCGACGACGGCTGTCGTGATGCGCAGCCGCTTCGCCGCCATTCCGAAGACGATCCGCGAAGCCGCCCTCGATCTCGGCGCTTCCGACTGGACGACGTTCCGGCGCGTGATGCTGCCGCTCAGCCTGCCCGCCGTGCTGTCGGCCTTCATGCTCGCCTTCCTGATCTCCTTCGACGAGTTCATCGTCGTCTTCTTCCTCGCCGGCACCGAGCCGACGCTGCCGCTTTACATCTGGAGCCAATTGCGCTTCCCGCGCTCGCTGCCGACCGTCATGGCGCTGGGCACGGTGATCCTCGCCGTTTCCTTTGTCATCGCCGGCAGCGCCGAAATCCTTCGCCATCGCGGCCTTGGCGCCGCGCGCCGCAATCCAGCCTGAAACCACAACAACGAAAGAGGAGAACGGAAATGACATTCCAGCTGAAATCGCTTACCGGGCACAGGGCTCGCGCAGGCCTCGCCGCGCTGGCGCTCGCGCTGTCGTCGACGGTCGCTCTGGCCGCCGAAAAGCTGCAATACTTCACATGGTCGGGTTACGAACTGCCTGACTTCAACAAGAGCTTTCTTGCCGCGCATCCGGACGGCGTCGAGGCGACGATCTTCGGCGACGACGATGACGCCTTCACCAAGGTCAAGGCCGGCTTCCGCCCGGACATCGCGCACCCCTGCTACGACAAGGTGGCGCGCTGGAACAAGGAAGGCCTGCTGCAGCCGATCGACACCAAGCGCATCAAGAACTGGGACTCCATCTTCCCGGTGTTCAAGAACCTGCCCGACCTGCAGGCCGGCGACGGCAAGGTGTGGATGGTGCCGTGGGACTGGGGCAATACCTCGATCCTCTACCGCACCGACCTGGTGAAGAACCCCGAGGCAAGCTGGAACCTTCTCTGGGACAAGCAATATGCCGGCCGCATGGCGACCATCGACGCCGTGCATGACACGCCGATCGTCGCGGCGCTTCTGGCGGGCGTGAATCCCTTCGATATGACGCCGGAGCAGATGGACAAGGTGGCCGCGAAGCTGCGCGAGCAGCGGCCGCTGCTTTCGAGCTACACCACCGACATGACCTCGGTCGAGCAGGCGTTGGCCAGCGGCCAACTGGTCGCCGCCATGACCTGGAACGCCTCGGCCACCTCGCTCAAGAAGCAGGGGGTCCCGGTCGAGTTCATGAAGCCGAAGGAAGGCATGCTGACCTGGGCCTGCGGCTTCGTCATGCTGAAGGACGCCAAGAACGTCGATCTGGCCTATGACTTCATCAACAGCCGGCTCGACGCCGACTCGGGTAAGTTCCTGATCCAGTCCTACGGCTATGGCAGCTCGCTCTCCACCGCTTTCGCTGGAATTTCGAAGGAGGAGCTGGACAAGCTGCAACTGCCGGCGGATCCGGATGTGATGCTGAAGTCGACGATCTTCACCGGGCCGATGAAGCAGAACGACGATGTGGCGAAAATGTTCGAGAAGGTGAAGGCAGGGGGCTGAAGCTCCTTCCCCTTGTCCCACAAGGGGAGAAGGGGGAAGCCTGGCGGCGCCGCGCCTTGCTGAATGCAACGAGGACGAACGTATGGACTTGATTGACGAAGCGAAGCCGAAGGACGAGGCAGACGTCCGCGTCGGTCGGCGCGTGCGGGCGCTGCGGCTCGAGCGCAACCTGTCGCTGGCGGAGCTCGCGGCCAGGGCCGGCATCTCCATCGGAGCGCTCAGCCAGATCGAGCGCGGCATGTCCTCGCTGCGCGTCAAGGTGATCTGGCCGCTGGCCGCCGCCCTCGACATCGAACCATCGGCGCTGATTACCGACGGCAGCGATGCGGGGAACGACCTCTATTGCGTGCGCGCCGACAAGCGGCGTTCGATCCCGGTCAAGTCGGAAGGCATCGCGAAGGCGCTGCTGTCGCCGCCCGCCGCCACGCTCACCGGCATGCTGGTCACGGTGGAGGCCGGCGGCGGAACGGCGGAAGCCTATGCCCATGCCGGCTATGAATTCGGCTTCGTCATGACCGGCGAGGTCGAGCTGGTGGTCGACGCCACTACTTACGTTCTGAAGGCCGGCGACAGCTTCGCCTTCAAGAGCACGCTGCTGCATGCTTTCCGCAACCCCGGCGCCGAGCGCTGCCAGATCCTGTGGGTGAACACGACCAAGCCGTCCGAGGTGCGCGATGGCGCCTGACGCGCTCGTTCGATTGCAGAAAGTCTCAAAAGTCTTTCCGGGCGGCATTGTCGGCCTCGATGCCGTCGATCTCGACATTGCTCCGGGCGAATTCCTGACCCTGCTCGGTCCCTCCGGCTGCGGCAAGACGACCAGCCTGCGCGTCATTGCCGGCTTCGAGAGCCCGACCGGCGGCAACGTGCTGCTCGAAGGCCGCGACATCACCGGCCTCCGGCCCTTCGATAGGCCGGTCAACACCGTCTTCCAGGACTACGCGCTGTTCCCGCATATGGATGTCGCCGACAATGTCGGCTTCGGACTGTCGCTGCGCAAACTGTCTGGAGCCGAGCAGGCCAAACGCGTTCGCGACGCGCTCGACATGGTCGGCCTCGCCGACAAGCTGCGTGCCCGCATCCCGGAGCTCTCCGGCGGCCAGCGCCAGCGCGTCGCGCTTGCCCGCGCCATCGTCTGCGAACCGCGCGTGCTGCTGCTCGACGAACCGTTGTCGGCGCTCGACGCGCATCTGCGCGAGCAGATGCAGATCGAGCTTAAACGCCTACAGTCGCGCCTCGGCACCACATTCGTCATGGTCACCCACGACCAGACCGAGGCGTTGTCGATCTCCGACCGTATCGTCGTCATGAACAAGGGCCGCATCGAGCAGATCGCGCCGCCGGCGACGTTGTACGACCGGCCCGCGACGCGTTTCGTCGCTTCATTCATCGGCACGATGAATCTTCTGCAGTCGCGATTCCTCGGCATGGACGGCGAACGCCTACGCTTTGCCGCCGGCGACCTGACATTGGAGGCCCAGTCCGAAACCGGCCAGACGCCGGTTGCGGGCGAGACCCGAACCATCGGTGTGCGTCCGGAGGATTTGCTGACAGCCACCGAAGCGGCCGAAGGAACCACGCCCGCGCGGGTGAGCGGCGTCGTCTTCCACGGTCGCACGTTGCGCCTTCATGCCGAGCTTGGGCAGGGGACACCGATCGTGATCGATGCGCCGCGCCGCGCCGACGGTTTTCAATTCAGCGTCGGCGACGTGGCGCATATCAGTCTCCGGCGTGGCGCTAACTGCCCTATGCTGTCCAACTAACTTCCCCGCCATTTCCAGATTACGGAGCCCTTCATGAGCAATCACCTGAAGTTTTTCATCGACGGCAAATGGGTCGACCCGGTCATGCCGGCGGCGTTGGACGTCATCGATCCGTCGACCGAGGAAGCCTATACGAAAATCTCGGTCGGCTCGAAGGCCGATGTCGACCAGGCCGTTGCCGCCGCCAAGGCCGCTTTCCCGTCCTTTTCGCGGACCACCAAGGCCGAGCGCCTGAAGCTTCTGAAGCGCATCCTTGAAATCTACAACGAGCGCTATGAGGACATCGCCCAGGCCGTCAGCCAGGAGATGGGCGCGCCGATCAGCTGGGCGCGCGAGGCGCAGGCCTGGGCCGGCCGCGCGCATATGGAAGCCACCATCAAGGCGTTGGAGGACTATGAGTTTTCCGAGAAGCGCGGCTCGACCATGGTGGTCAAGGAACCGATCGGCGTCTGCGCGCTGATCACGCCGTGGAACTGGCCGCTCAACCAGATCGTCTGCAAGGTGGCGCCGGCGATCGCCGCCGGCTGCACCGTCGTGCTGAAGCCCTCCGAAATCGCGCCGATCAGCGGCATCGTCTTCTCGGAAGTCATGGAGGCCGCCGGCACGCCGAAGGGCGTCTACAATATGGTCAACGGCACCGGCCCCGATGTCGGCCAGATCATGGCGGGCCATCCCGATGTCGACATGGTGTCCTTCACCGGTTCGACGCGCGCGGGCATCATCGTCGCGCAGACCGCGGCCCAGACAGTCAAGCGCGTGGCGCAGGAGCTCGGTGGCAAGTCGGCCAACATCGTACTGCCTGACGCCGATTTCGAGACGGCTGTGCGCAAGGGCGTCGAAGGCTGTTTCGGCAACAGTGGCCAGTCCTGCGACGCGCCGACGCGCATGCTGGTGCCGGCGGCTCGCCACGACGAGGCTTTGGCCATCGCCAAGCGGGCGGCCGAGGCGCACAAGGTCGGCGATCCGCGCTCGGAAGAGACCAAGCTCGGTCCTGTCGTCTCCAACATCCAGTTCGACAAGATCCAGCGGCTGATCGAGGCCGGCATCAAGGAGGGCGCCACGCTGGTCACCGGCGGCCCCGGCCGGCCGGAGCATCTCAATCGCGGCTATTATGTGCGCCCGACCGTGTTCGGCCATGTGAAGCCCGGCATGACGATCGAGAAGGAAGAGATCTTCGGGCCGGTGCTCTCGGTCATCTCCTATGACGACGAGGACGAAGCGGTGAAGATCGCCAACGACACTGTCTATGGTCTCGCGGCCTACGTGCAGTCGCAGGACATCGAGCGCGCCCGCAAGGTCGCTGGCCAACTCCGCGCCGGCCAGGTCTCGATCAACTATCCGGAGTGGGACACCTTCGCACCCTTTGGCGGCTACAAGCAGTCCGGCAACGGCCGCGAATACGCCGACTGGGCGATCCACGACTTCCTCGAGGTCAAGGGCATCGTCGGCTACGGCGGTTGATTGAAGCTGTTTCCTCGCCCCATGAAATGGGGGAAAGGTGGCTCGGCGAAGCCGAAACGGAGAGGGGAGCGCCCTAAGAAAGTCTCCCTCTCCGTCCGCTTCGCGGACACCTCTCCCCCGCTTTATGGGGGCGAGGAAACCAACTCCCATCACGACGCCTTGGCGAAAAATCCCTGGTAGTCGGATTTGGCCTGCAGCAGGCGCAGGATGTTCTCGCGCGAGCCGCGCACATGCGCGCGGGCCCGCTCGCCGGCCAAAGTGACGTCGCCAGCACAGATTGCGTCGACGATGCCGGCATGCTCCTCGCGGGTCAGCTTCCACTCGTCCAGCCACAGAAGCTCGGTCCACACATATTGCTGGCACTTGTCGAGGATGCCGCACAGCATGCCATGCAGCATCTCATTGCCGCTGATCTCGGCGATCACCCGGTGCAGGTCGATGCCGACCTGCAATTCCTCGAACTTCTCCCGCGTGCTGCGGTCGGGAATCGCCGCGAGCCGCTCGCATTCGGCAAGCATCTCGCGCAGCCGCGCCTTGTCGGCGGCGGTCGCGTTGGCTGTAGCCAGCTCGGTCGCGCGGCCATCCAGCAGTTCGCGGATGTCGAAAGCCTCACGAAACATGGTGAGGTTGAATTCGGCGACCACATAGCCCTGGCGCGGACGCCCGATCACCAGGCCGTCGCGCTCCAGCCGGTTGAAGGCCTCGCGCACCGGCGTGCGGCTCACTTTCAGGCGTTCGGCGATCTCGTTTTCCGTCACCCGGCCGCCGGGTGGGATCTGGCCGGTGATGATCATCGCCTTCAGCGACTCGAACACCGAGTCGCGCAGCGTGTTTTTCCGTTCCTTGCTCAAGCGTCCCGCCTCCAACGGTCATCGCAGAATCGCAGTCTAGAACCTTAGCCCCTGCTTGAACACGACCGCTCGCCGACCGGTGGCAGGCCGAACCGGCGTTCGCTGCGAAAAATGTTTTCCGGTTCACGAGCCGTGTTGACATCGGGTTCCGGTTAGTTACACTCAAAATTGTATACAAATTCGCATACCAAATCAATCATAATGGGAACACCGGTTGGAGAAGCGAAAATGACGAAGACGATTTGCGTTCACGGCCTGGCGATCGCCGGCCTGTTGGCCTCGGCCGCCGTTCCGGCATTGGCCGCCGACACCATCACGGTCGCCTCATGGGGCGGCACCTATCAGGAGGCTCAGACCAAGGCCTTCTTCGATCCGACGGCCAAGGAACTGGGCATCACGATCAAGCAGGACACGACCAACGGCCTGGACGACGTGCGGCTGCAGGTCACCGGCAATGCCGTCAAATGGGATATCACCGAGCTTGGCGCCGACGAATGCGCGCGCGGCTCGAAGGAAGGCCTGTTCGAGAAGCTCGACTACAATGTCATTGACAAGAGCGGCATCAATCCGAAGCTCGTGCATGACGACTGGGTGGGCATCTCCTACACCTCGGTCGTGCTGATCTACCGCACCGATGTTTTCGGCGACAAGGGGCCGAAGACCTGGGCCGATTTCTGGAACGTCGAGAAGTTCCCGGGCCGCCGCGCGCTTTCGGGCAGCCAGTCGACCGAGACGCTGAGCGTCGCGGCTTTGGCCAAGGGCATTCCGATCGACAAGGTCTATCCGGTCGACATCGACGGGGCGCTGAAATCGGTCGACAAGATCCGCGGTCACGTCGATGCCTGGTGGACTTCCGGCGCGCAGGCCATGCAACTGGTCAAGGACGGTGAGGTCGACATGGCCAGCATCTGGAACGGCCGCGCCGGCACGCTGAAGAAGGAAGGCGCCCCTGTCAGCTTCTCCTTCGACCAGGGCGTGCTGACCGCCGACTGCATGGTCATTCCGAAAGGCTCGAAGAACAAGGACCTCGCCATGAAGGCGCTGGCCAAGTTCGTCAGCCCCGACCTCCAGGCCAACCTGCCGCTTTACGTCGACAATGGCCCGGCCAACGAGAAGGCGTTCGAGACCGGCAAGATCCCGCAGGAGCGCATCAAGGACATCAATTCCGCGCCTGAGAACGTCAAGAAGCAGGTGCTGCAGGATCCGGAGTTCTGCCGCGACAACCTCGTCGAGGCGACCGAGAAGTTCAACAACCTGATCCAGCAATAGCGATCGTATCGGAGCGGCGTCCACGAGGCGCCGCTCCGCATGTTCGCGAAAATGATCCGGAGTTGAAGGAGATGCTCTTGTCCCTTGCGCAGTCCGCGCTTCCCATCGGCATCAGCGGTATCGAGAAACGCTTCGGCGGGTTGTCGGTCCTGCACGACCTCGGCCTCGATGTCGCCGCCGGCGAATTCCTGACGCTGCTCGGGCCATCCGGTTCTGGCAAGACGACGCTTTTGATGATCCTGGCCGGCTTCGTGCGGGCGAATGCCGGCTCGATCAAGGTCGGTGGCGAGGAGATCATCGCCATGCCGCCGCACAAGCGCAACATCGGCATGGTGTTCCAGAACTATGCGTTGTTCCCGCATATGAACGTGTTCCACAACATCGCCTTTCCGCTCAAGCAACGCCGCGTGCCGGCGGCCGAAACGGCCGAACGCGTCGAGCGGGCCCTGGACCTGGTGCAACTGAAGGGGCTGGGCGAGCGCCGCGTCGACCAGCTCTCCGGCGGCCAGCGCCAGCGCGTGGCGCTGGCGCGCGCCATCGTCTTCGAGCCGCGCATCGTGCTGATGGACGAGCCGCTCTCGGCGCTCGACAAAAGCCTGCGCGAGCACATGCAGATCGAATTGCGTAACCTGCATCGCAGGCTCGGCATGACGACGGTCTACGTCACGCATGATCAGCGCGAGGCGATCACCATGTCGGATCGCATCGCCGTCATGAATGCCGGGCGCATCGAGCAGATCGACCAGCCGGAGGCGCTCTACGCCAGGCCGAAGACGAAATTCGTCGCCGGCTTCATCGGCGAGTCCAGCTTCATCCCGGTCGAATG
>JBFLWR010000136.1:0-3298 GCA_040755925.1 Pseudomonadota bacterium | reverse complement strand
GTCGGTTTTGGCAGTGGGTTCCGGTTTCGCCGGCGTCAGCCTTGTAACCGTCTCTGGCGGCCGGGTTTTCACCAGCGTCGGCTTTTCCAGCGCGCGGATCAGGTCGGCGATCGTCGGGTTGAGCTCCTTGCGCCGCGCGATCGCGCGGGCATGCGGCAGTCCGTGGCGGCCGATCAGCGCGATGAGGTCGATGTCGCTCAGCGCGTTGGAACGGGTGAGCAGCGGCGCCGCGATCTCGACCGGCTCCTCGGCGAGCCGCCGCACCAGCGCGCCCGGCGCATATTCGCATTCGGACAGCGCTGCCGCGACATAGCGACGGGATTCGACGGATACGTCGTTGAACAGGGGTAGCGTCAGGTCCTCGAGCTGCGCGATCTCACGGCGCGAGGGACGTGTGAGCGAGCAGAAGGCCGACACCGCGGCGCGGAACAGCCTTTCGGCTTTTCCCGCTTCGGTCCTGATAGCGATTTGCCTGAAGTCCGAAGAAGACACGGAGGATACGCCCGATACTCGACACAATCCTGGCCCCGCTCGATCCGGCCGTGCCGGTTTCGCGTCTCCAGGGAACAAACATCAAATTAGCGACGATCCGTTAGCGCTCCGTTAACCCTCTGCCCGCCTTAATCAACTTTGGAGGCGTTGCGTTGTGCTCCGGGAAAACCGAGAGGAATGCGCATACCATGGGCATGGTCCTGTCTTTTGTGCCGAGGTCGGCACCTGTAAATCGGGTAAATCACGACACCAACACGGCGGCGGCGGTCATCATTTTCCCCGGCGTCCGCTACGAGCCGCGGCCACAGGCCGGCGAGGCGCGTCCGGGCGGTCCCGACAAGCCAGGCTCGCCGCGGCCACCGGTTCCCCACCACTGACCGGCCGAAATCCTCAGTAGTCCTGCAACTCGCAGGCGCTCTGCTCGAGGAAGCGCGACACGATGGGCTTCCAGCTTTCGTCGGGCACGAAGGCGCGGACGACGAATATACCTTCCTCGATAGGCGCCTCGACGAAGATCGCGCCCTGCAGGTCCTCGGGAAGGTCGCGCCGCACATCGATCATCTGCGCCGGCGTCAGCACCACGGTGTCGAGCTTGTCGCCGTTCGCATTGTGGTCGTTGAAGGAATAGATGTTGTGGCCGCTGCGATCATAGACGGAGACCGACCAGAACGGCACGTCGCCGGGCGCTCTGATGCGCACCATGCCGTCAGATAGGTCGAAGCGGCAGGCGGCCGCGTAGAACAGCGGATCCACCGACTTCACCACCGGCGCGCCGCCGGCTTCCGCGTCGAGACGCGTCATCTTGTAGAGGTCGGAGGCCATCGCCAGCCGCGACCAGGCGTCACGCTCGGAGAATACCGGCACCAGGAACAGCACAACGATGTGCACGATGCCGGCGCCGAGCAGGCCGAGGATGAGCGCGTGCAGCAGCCTACGCATTGCAGCCCGCCTTCAGGATGCGCGGCAGCGTCACGTCGGACAGCCCGGTGCTCGAGGCGATCGGCGTGTCGTAGAAGGTGAGCACGAAATACATCTTGCCCGAGCCGCTGGTGAGCAGCCAGTTGCCGGGGGCGGGGCGGCTGCCGACGGAGATTACGACCGTGTTGTCTGGTTGGCGCATCACCTCGTAGGATTGCAGCGCCGCGAGCCTTGCCTTTCCGGTGTCGATGACGCCGAGCGACTGGTCGGCGGCATAGAGTGTCCAGAAACGGGCGGTCGGATATCCGCCCGAAATCGTGTAGGCGCATTCCCGCTTCAACGGCTCGCCGGCCTCGTCGTGCTCGGCGACGAAGGCGAGCCCCTCGGCCTGCCCGAGCGCCAGCACGCCCTCCCGCGCCACGCGCGCCTTCGAATAGGGGTCCGCGGCTTGCGTCCCGATTTCGGGGAAGGCGGTCCACTGGCCGATGCGGATCGCGCCGACGCCGTCCTGGGCGTTCAGCGCATACCAGACGCTGTAGCCGCCCAGCCCGATGGCCATGGCAAGCGAAAGCAGCGTCAGGATGGCGTTCTTGAGCATGAAGAGCCGGGTAAGAGGAGGTCTCTCGGGATATCGCGGCGCGGGGTGCCGTGGCAAGCCGGCTTATCCCTAAAGCGCCGATAGCGTCTCCGGAGGGGCGGGAGCGTTGATTGCGGGAGCTGCCTGGAACACCTTGGTCATGTCCCTCAGCGCCTGCGTCGTACGGCCGGAAAGCACTGGCGGACGTTCCGCCTCTGCCTGCGCCGTGGCATCGGCAGCCTCCTTCTTCGCGGCCTCCTCGGCTTTGGCAGCGACTTCCGGATCGACGAAGGGGTGGTCGAGGCCCGGGATCGGCTTCAGGTCGATGTTCTGGTGCGCATAGACCATCAGCCGCTGCCAGACCATCGCCGGCAGCGAACCTCCGGTCATCTTGTTGGTCGGCGTGAAATCGTCATTGCCGAGCCAGACAGCGGCCGTGTAGTTGCCGGTGAAGCCGACGAACCAGGCGTCGCGGTAGGATTGGGTGGTACCCGTCTTGCCGGCCACCACGATGTTGGGCAGCTGGGCACGGCGCGCCGTACCGATCACCGGCACTGCCGCCAGCATCGTGTTCATGTATTTCAGCGCCTTTTCCGAAAGCACGCGATGCGGCTGCGGCGCATCCTTGGTCCAGTCATACACCACCTCGCCGGTCCGCGTCACAAGCTGCGTGATGCCGTGCCTGGAGCCGACGAAGCCGTTCTGCGCAAAGACACTGTAGCCCGTCGCCTGGTCCATCACCGTCATCAGCGAGGTGCCGAGCACCATGGTCTTGTGCGATTCCAGCGGCGATTCCACGCCCATCGATTCGGCCATCGCCTTGATCGGCGCGATGCCAAGATAGTCCTTGGCGAGCCGCACCGGCACCGTGTTGATCGATTTGGCGATTGCCGTCAGCAGCGTGACGTTGCCGGCCGATCCGCCGCTGTAGTTGTGGGGCGACCAGTTGCCCCAACTGACGGCGCCGCCGGAAACCACCGAGTCCGGCGTGAAGCCGTGCTCCATGGCCGTGGCATAAACATAGGGCTTGAAGGAAGAACCGGTCTGGCGCAGCGCCTTGGTGGCGCGGTTGAACTGGCTGGCGCCGTAGTCGCGGCCGCCGACGATCGCGCGCACCGCGCCGTTGGTCTCGATCACCACCACCGCGCCTTCGGTGACGTTGTATTCCTTGCCGAACTGGCGGAGATGGAACTCGACCGATTCTTCGGCCGCCTTCTGGATGTTGGCGTCGAAGGTGGTGTGCGCGACCAGCGAATGCTGGCCGGTCTTGGCGATCTTCTTCACCTCGTCGAAGGCCCAGTCGAGGAAATA
>JBFLWR010000135.1:0-6737 GCA_040755925.1 Pseudomonadota bacterium | reverse complement strand
AATTGAAATAGCGGCGACGTCCGGGGAAGATGAATCCCAGCAGATTTTTCCCGATTGGCGGCTTGGATTAGCAGACCCATGCGTCGACCGCTCGCAGCCGGTTCTGGTTCACTGGGCTGTCTTGCAAATGCTCGTTGCCGGGTCGAAAGGTGCCGGATATGGTGTTGACCAAGTGGACAAAAAACACGACGCTGAAATCGTCTAGGGCCGTCTTCGGCCTCGATAAGAATAAGGCAATCCCGAGCCGGGAACTCGGGTCTAACCAACAAAACAGGGAACGATCACCATGATGCTGGAAAAGTTTGCTCTTCGCTCTCGTGCCTTGCTCGCGGGCGCGGCCATGTCCGCGCTGCTCGTGGCGCCCGCCTTCGCGGTCACGCCTGCCGACACGCTGGTCGAGGGTTTCGCCATCGACGACATCATCTCGATGGATCCGGGCGAGGCGTTTGAGCTGTCGACCGCCGAGGTCACCGGCAATACCTATGATCTCCTGGTTCGCCTCGATCTCAGCGACACATCCAAGGTCAAGGGCGATCTCGCCGAAAGCTGGACCGTTTCCGACGACGGCCTGACCTACACCTTCAAGCTGAAGCCCGGCATGAAGTTCGCCTCGGGCAATCCGATCACGGCGGCCGATGTCGCTTACTCCTTCGAGCGGGCGATCAAGCTGGACAAGTCGCCGGCTTTCATCATCAACCAATTCGGCGTCAGCGGCGACAACGTCGCCGAAAAGGCCAAGGCCGTTGACGACACCACCTTCCAGTTCGTGGTCGACAAGGCTTACGCGCCGAGCTTCGTGCTGAACTGCCTGTCGGCGACCGTGGCCTCCGTCGTCGACAGCAAGCTGGTCAAGGAACATGTCGCGGCAGTGACGCCGAGCGCCGACTACAAATGGGACAATGATTTCGGCAACGCCTGGCTCAAGACCGGCTATGCGGGCTCCGGCCAGTACAAGCTGCGCGAATGGCGCGCCAACGAGGCCGTCGTGCTCGAGCGCAACGACAACTACAATGGCGAGAAGGCCAAGCTCGCCCGCGTCATCTACCGCAACATGAAGGAAAGCTCGGCGCAGCGCCTGGCGCTTGAGGCCGGCGATATCGACGTCGCCCGCAATCTCGAGCCGAACGACCTCGACGCCATTGCCAAGAACGCCGATCTCACCACCACCAGCGCGCCGAAGGGCACCATCTACTACATCAGCCTGAATCAGAAGAACCCGACCCTTGCCAAGCCCGAGGTTCGTCAGGCCTTCAAATACCTGGTCGACTACGATGCGATGGGCTCGACCATCCTCAAGGGCATCGGCGAGATACACCAGTCCTTCCTGCCCAAGGGCGATCTAGGCGCCATCGACGACAATCCCTTCAAGCTCGACGTTGCCAAGGCCAAGGAACTGCTGGCCAAGGCCGGCCTGCCCGACGGCTTCAAGGTGACCATGGACGTGCGCAACGGCCAGCCCACCACCGGCATGGCGGAATCGATCCAGCAGACGCTCGGCCAAGCCGGCATCAAGCTGGAGATCATTCCGGGCGACGGCAAGCAGACGCTGACCAAGTACCGCGCCCGCAACCACGACATCTATATCGGCCAGTGGGGCCAGGATTACTTCGATCCGAATTCCAACGCCCAGACCTTCGCTTCGAATCCGGACAATTCGGACGGCGCCAAGATCAAGACGCTCGCCTGGCGCAATGCCTGGGACATCCCGGACCTGACCAAGCAGACCGAGGCGGCGCTGCTGGAGAAAGATTCGGCCAAGCGCGCCGGTATCTACAAGGATCTGCAGCAGAAGATCCTCGACACCAGCCCCTTCGTCATCATCCATCAGCAGCTGGAAGTGGCCGGGTTGCGCAAGAACCTGAAGGGCTTCGCGCTCGGCCCGAGCTTCGACACCAATTTCGTCTGGGCGGTCTCGAAGTAACAGTCCCGGCGGACGCCGCGCGTGAGCGTAGCTGAAAACCAGGCGACGGCCGGGCGTGGAAGCGCCCGAGCCGTCGCGATTGCCTCGTCGATAGGCCGTTTCCTGGTCATCGCGGTGACGACCTATCTTGGTCTTCTCGCTGTGACCTTCTTCATTGGCCGTGTCATTCCCATCGACCCGGTGCTCGCCGTTCTCGGCGACCGGGCGCCCATGAACGTCGTCGAGCGCACGCGCCGCGAAATGGGCTTGGACCTGCCGCTGATCGAGCAGTTCTACATCTATGTCAAAAACGCGCTCAGCGGCGATTTCGGCACCTCGGTGCTGACCACCAATCCTGTGATGTCCGACATCCGCCGCGTGTTCCCGGCGACCATCGAGCTGGCGACGCTTGGCACGCTGATCGGCGCCGTCATCGGCGTGCCGCTTGGCGTGCTGGCGGCGGTCCGGCGCGGCAGCTTCATCGACCAGATCGTGCGCATAATTGGCCTGATAGGCTATTCCGTGCCGATCTTCTGGCTCGGCCTTCTTGGCCTCGTCCTGTTCTACGCCAAGCTGCAATGGGTGGCTTTTCCGGCGCGGCTCGATGTCGTCTACGAATACACCTTCACGCCGATCACTGGCTTCTACCTGCTGGACGCAGCGATGCAGGGCCAATGGGACGTCTTCTACGACGCCTATCGCCACATCATCCTGCCGGCTTCGCTGCTCGGCTATTTCTCGCTCGCCTATATCAGCCGCATGACGCGTTCCTTCATGCTGAACGAGATGGCGCAGGAATACATCGTCGCCGCGCGCGCCAAGGGCCTGTCGGAAAGGCGTATCATCTGGGGCCATGCGCTGCGCAATGCCGCGGTGCCGATGGTCACAGTCATCGCGTTGTCCTACGCCAGCCTGCTCGAAGGCTCGGTGCTGACCGAGACGGTGTTCTCCTGGCCGGGCATCGGGCTCTACATCACCAACTCGCTGCAGAATGCCGACATGAACGCGGTGCTTGGCGGCACCATTGTCATCGGCTCGGTGTTCATCGGCATCAATCTTCTGTCCGACCTGCTCTACCGGTTGCTGGATCCAAGGACGAAGACCGGATGAGCGGGGATATTGCATTCTCGGTTTTGGCTGCGGCCAATCACCCCCACTGCGGCCCTTCGGGCCACCTCCCCCCCTGCCCGGGGGAGAGGAAAAGCCGGTCGCACGCTTGGCGCCTTTCCTCTCCCCCGTCGAACGGGGGAGGGGTGGTCCGCGAAGCAGACCGGAGCGGGGGTCGACAGCTCCAAGGGGCATCGTCATGACCGCCTCCGATGCTCGCCTCCTCTCCCGCCGCGAGTGGCTGCTCAGCGAACGGCCGGCCTCGCGCGTGCAGGCGCGGCTCGGCCGCGCCTATGTCGCGTGGCGGCGTTTCTCCGCCAACCGGCTGGCTTTCGTCGGCCTGTTGATCATCATCGCGCTTTTGGTGGTGGCCGCTCTTGCCGACGTGCTGGCGCCTTACTCGCCGACCATCGGCGATCTGAAAAACGCCCGCCTGCTGCCGCCGGGCGCCGCGCATTGGTTCGGCACCGACGACCTTGGCCGCGACATCTACTCCCGCATCGTCTACGGATCTCGCTGGACGCTTTATGTGGTGGTTCTCGTGGCCGTTATCGCCGCGCCCATCGGCCTGCTTGTCGGCACCGTCGCCGGCTATGCCGGCGGCTGGATCGACGCGATCCTGATGCGCATCACCGACATCTTCCTCGCCTTCCCGAAACTGGTCCTTGCGCTGGCCTTCGTGGCTGCGCTCGGACCCGGCATCCAGAACGCGGTGATCGCGATCGCCATCACCTCCTGGCCTCCCTATGCGCGCATCGCGCGGGCCGAGACGCTGACGGTGCGCAACTCCGATTTCATCAAGGCGGTGCAACTGATGGGTGCTTCGCCATTCCGCATCGTCCTGCGCCACATCATGCCGCTTTGCATCTCGTCGCTGATCATTCGGGTGACGCTCGACATGGCCGGCATCATCCTCACCGCCGCCGGTCTCGGCTTCCTCGGCCTTGGCGCGCAGCCGCCGCTGCCCGAGTGGGGCGCCATGATCGCGTCCGGCCGCCGCTTCATCCTCGACCAATGGTGGGTGGCCGCCGCGCCTGGCGCGGCGATCCTCATCGTCAGCCTCGGCTTCAACCTGCTTGGCGACGGCCTGCGCGACGCACTCGATCCACGGAGCGGCGACCAATGAGCGACCCGAACAGGCAGCAACAAGACACGCTTCTCGAGGTCGACGATCTGCGCGTCAATTTCCCGACGCGCACCGGCGTCGTCCAGGCTGTGCGTGGCGTATCCTTCTCGCTCGGCCGCGAGCGGTTGGGCATCGTCGGCGAAAGCGGCTCCGGCAAGTCGCAGACCGGCCGCGCGATCATGGGTCTGACCCCGCCGCAAGCTCAGGTATCGGCGAAGAAGCTCAGCTTCGAGGGCATCGACCTGCTCTCGATATCGCCCCGCCAGCGCAGGGCGCTGCGGGGCAACCGCGTCGCCATGATCCTGCAGGATCCGAAATATTCGCTCGATCCGGTGATGACGATCGGCCGCCAGATCATCGAGACGCTGCGCACGCATGAGAAGGTCTCGAAGGCCGAGGCGCGCGAGCGGGCGCTGGACATGCTTCGGGCGGTGCAGATCCGCGATCCGGCCCGTGTCTTCGACCTCCACCCGCATGAGGTTTCCGGTGGCATGGGCCAGCGCGCCATGATCGCCATGATGCTGATCGCCGGACCGGAGTTGATGATCGCCGACGAGCCGACCTCGGCGCTGGACGTCACCGTGCAGCTCGACGTGCTGAACATCCTCGACCGGCTGGTCGCCGAGCGCGGCATGGGGCTGATCTTCATCTCGCACGATTTGCGCCTTGTCTCGTCCTTCTGCGACCGGGTCGTTGTCATGTATGCCGGCAAGGTGGTCGAGCAGCTCAAGGCGTCCGAGCTCCGCGACGCCCAGCATCCCTATACGCGCGGCCTGCTCAACTGCATGCCGAGGATCGGCTTCGAGCGCCATCCGCTGCCGGTGCTCGACCGCAAGCCGGAGTGGGCTGCATGACGGCTGCGATCGCGATCCAGGGACTTGAGGTGGTCTTCGACCGCTTTCGCGCGCTGAAGGGGGTCGACCTCGAAGTCGAGGAAGGCGAATCCTACGGGCTGGTCGGCGAGAGTGGCTCTGGCAAGTCGACGCTGCTCAGGGCAATCACCGGCTTGGCGCCTGTTGCCGGCGGAAGCATCACCGTCAACGGCAAGACGCTTGGCAAAGCCCGCGACAAGGCTTTTTACCGCGACGTGCAGATGGTCTTCCAGGACCCCTATGGCTCGCTGCATCCTCGCCAGACAGTCGATCGGCTGCTGCAGGAACCGTTGGCCATCCACGGGATACAGGACGGCGAAAAGCGCATCGAGCGTGCGCTGGACGAGGTTGGCCTCGGCAACGGCTTCCGCTTCCGCTACGCGCACCAGCTCTCCGGCGGCCAGCGCCAGCGCATCGCCATCGCACGCGCGCTGATCCTCGAACCGTCGATCTTGCTGCTCGACGAGCCGACCTCCGCGCTCGATGCATCGGTCCAGGCGGAGGTGCTGAATCTGCTCGAAGAAGTCAGGCGGCGCCGAAAGCTCACCTTCCTGATGGTCAGCCACGACCTCGCCATCATCACCCATATGTGCGAGCGGCTGATGGTGATGCAGAACGGCGAGGCGGTAGAGACCCTGACCGCGAGCCAACTGATAGGGCATCGCGTGAGCGAGGATTATACGCGCAACTTGCTCAGGGCGAGCGAAGGGTTTGTAAGGGCGTAGTTCTCCCTTGCGCGCAGGCCTTAGGCTTCGGCAGCGACAGCGGTTGCTTCACTCTGCTTCGGCTCTTTGATCCTGAACCACGTCACATAGAGCGCCGGCAGGAACAGCAGCGTGATCGCCGTGCCGGCGATGATGCCGCCCATCATGGCGTAGGCCATCGGGCCCCAGAACACTTCGCGCGCGATCGGGATCAGCGCCAGGCTGGCGGCGGCCGCCGTCAGCGCGATCGGGCGCATGCGGTGCTCGGTCGCCTCGATGACCGCCGCCCAGCGGTCCTTGCCTTCCTTGACGAGGTCCTCGATCTGCACGATCAGGATGACGGAGTTGCGGATCAGGATGCCGATCAGCGCCAGCACGCCGAGGATGGCGACGAAGCCGAGCGGTGCGCCACTTGGCACGAGCGCCGCCACCACGCCGATCAGACCGAGCGGCGCCACGGCCACCACCAGGAACAGGCGCTGGAAGCTCTGCAACTGCACCATCAGGATCGTCGCCATGATGAACAGCATCAGCGGCACCACGGCCGCGATCGGCCCCTGGCTCTTGGCGCTTTCCTCGACCGTTCCGGCGGTTGCGACCGAATAGCCCGGCGGCAGCTTGGCGATGAAGGCGTCGACCGACGGCTTCAACTCGTTGACGACAGTCGCCGGCAGCACGTCCCCGACCATGCCGGCGCGCACGGTGATCGTCGGAATGCGGTCGCGCCGCCAAACCGTCGGCTGTTCCAGGTCGTAGCGGAAATTGGCGACAGCGGCCAACGGGATCGCCTCGCCGCTGCCTGTCGGCAATTGCATGTTCTGCAGCGTTTCGATCGAGCCGCGCTCGGCCTCGCGCGAACGGGCCACGACGTTGATGAGATAGGTCGCGTCGCGGACCTGGGTGATGGTGGCGCCCCCCACAGTGCTGTTCAGCGCGCTGGCGATGTCGGAGGAAGTGATGCCGAGCTGGCGCGCCTTGTCCTGCAGCACGTCGACCCTGAGCACGCGCTGCGGCTCGTTCCAGTCGAA
>JBFLWR010000134.1:0-2535 GCA_040755925.1 Pseudomonadota bacterium | reverse complement strand
CCGGCATCTCCAGCGTCTGCAACACCTCGCCGGTCTGTGGATCGATGCGGCGGATGTCGCTCTCGTCGCCTTCCCAGGTGCCGTGCCAAAGCTCGCCGTCGACCCAGGTGACGCCGGTGACGACGCGGTTCGACTCTATGGTGCGGATCACCTTGCCGGTCTCCGGATCGATCTGATGGATCCGGCGGGCCCGGTGCTGGCCGACCCAGAGCGAGCCCTCGGCCCAGGCAAGGCCGGAATCGCCGCCATTGCCCGGCGCCGGGATGGTGGCGACGATCTTGCCGGTAGCCGGGTCGATCTTGTGGATACGATCCTCGGCGATCTGGTAAAGATGCTTGCCGTCGAAGGCGGTTCCGGCATGCGAGGCGACATCGATCGACTGCACGATCGCGCCGCTCTGCGGATCGAGGGCGTTCACCTTGTCGCCGGAAGCGAACCAGACATTCTTGCCGTCATAGGTGACGCCGTTGACGCGCTCGGCGCCCGGAAAGGGTCCGTATTCGCGCAGGATCTCGGCGGGTGCTCTTTTCATTTGAATCTCCATCTAAACGATGCCCGCAGACTAATCGCTCGGCAGCGGACCCGGGAGTAACAAGACAGTCGGGTATCCGGTGACCGGCGGCATCATCCAGCGGCGCGACCGGCCGCGACCGACCGCCTGCACCTTGTTTTGAGCCGACAGCTCCTCGAGCCCGCGCTGCACGGTGCGCGCGCTGGCGCCGAGCGCGATCGCCAGCGCCGAGCTCGACCAGGCCTCGCCGTCGGCCAGGAATGCCAGCACCGCGCCATGCTCTTCCTCCACCGGTGGCGCCAGCACGACCACCTCGGCGGCCTTCAGCGGAGTCAAGGCAAAACCGCTCGCCGTAGCGCTGATCTCGGCCAGCGCCGGGAGTTCGGCGCGCAGCCGGCCCATCTCCACCCGCAGCCGCGCGCGGTGCGACTCATCGGCATGCCTGGCGCGAAAGGCGCGTTTGAGCAGCGTTTCGCGCGACGCATCCGCAGGCCATGCTTCGGCGAGCGTGCGCGCCAGCGCGAAGAGGACCGGCCGGGTCGCCAGAGAGACAACCGCATCCGCTTCGCGCACGACATTGCGGCAGGCATCGACAACGAGCGCGCCGGAAGCCACCAGCGCCTCGACCTCATCGAGCAGAAGCGGCTTCTCCACGCCGCGTGCAATGAGCCGGCCGACAGGCACGTTCATAACCAGCGACGCCGTTTCGACCTCGGCCCTCAGCGCCGGGATGTTGGCTTCGTATGCGGCGAGCGACGCACGGCCGAAGGCGGCGCGCGCCGCCTTCGTTCTCAGACGCCTGACCGCGATGCCGGCGGCCGCAAGCTCGTGCGCGACGCGCGCGACCGGCGGCAGCGGCGCCGGGTCGAAGCCGGCAAGCAAACGCTCGGCTTCGCCCAGGCGGCCGATCAGGATCAGGCGGCGCGCCTCGAGACTGCCGGCATAGGCGGCATTCACGCGATCGCCATGCGACTGAAGCGTGGCGCGCGCCGACCGCAACGCCTTCTCCGGCCAGCCGAGGTCGCGCGACACCAGCGCGATCTCCGCCTCGGCGACGACACAGCGTGCGCGCGCCACCGCTTCCCTGGGGCTGAAGGCCCGCGCCGCGCCCTGCAGCAGCGCTTTTGCCTTGGCGAAGTCGCCGAGCTGCGCCATCGCGATGCCGCGCAGCGCCAGCGCCGGCGCATCGTCGCGTAGCGCGACGCGCTTCAAGGCCCCGAGCGGATCACCCGTGGCCAGCGCGCGCCCGGCGGCATTGATCAGCGAGTCCATTCACCGCCGCCGCAGGCAAATCGCGTCAAACTTGTAACTCCCGCCATCTCGCCGTCCGGTCGTAAGCCTGTCCTCGTCATCCACCCAAACCCAAGAACGGGACAAGAGCAATGACCCAGCACATGAAGACACCGCCAATCGTTTCGCAGGAGGCCTGGGAAGGCGCGCACGAGGAAATGCTCGTGAAGGAGAAGGCGCTCACCCGCGCCCGCGACGCACTCGCCGCCGAACGCCGCCGCATGCCATGGATGCTTGTCGAGAAGGACTACGTCTTCGACGGCCCGAACGGCAAGGCAAGCCTGCTCGACCTCTTCGAAGGCCGTCGCCAGCTCGTCATCTACCGCGCCTTCTTCGAGCCCGGCGTCTATGGCTGGCCGGAGCATGCCTGCCGCGGCTGCTCGCTTGGCGCGGATCAGGTCGGCAACCTCGCCCATCTAAACGCCCGCGACACCACGCTAGCCTATGCCTCGCGCGCGCCGCAGGCCGACATCGCGCGGCTCAAGCAGCGGATGGACTGGAAGATGCCCTGGTACACCATCACCGACGACTGGGATAAGGATTTCGGCGTCGACCAGTGGCACGGCCACAACGTCTTCTTCCGCGACGGGAACCGGGTCTTCCGCACCTATTTCATCAACGTTCGCGGCGACGAGGCGATGGGTACCGTCTGGAGCTATCTCGACGCCACGCCGCTCGGCCGCCAGGAGGTTTGGGAAGATTCGCCCGAGGGCTATCCGCAGACCCCGACCTAC
>JBFLWR010000133.1:0-2082 GCA_040755925.1 Pseudomonadota bacterium | reverse complement strand
TCGGTGCAGGCGCGCGTGCTCGACCTGTTGAAGGAACTGCAGCGCGAGTTCGGCGTCGCTTATCTCTTCATCTCGCACGACATGGCCGTGGTCGAGAACATCTCGGACCGCGTCGCGGTCATGTATCTCGGCCAGATCGTCGAGATCGGCAGCCGCGACCAGGTTTTCTCCAATCCGCGTCATCCCTATACGAGGCGGCTCATCGAAGCCGTGCCGGTTCCTGATCCTGCGCGGCGCCGGGCGCGTTTTGCCCGCCTCGACCGCGAAATCCCGAGCGCGACGCGACGGATAGGCGAGAGCGTGCCGAAGCTGGCGCTCAAGGATTTCGGCAGCGGGCATCTCGCTGCTGTCGGCGATTGACGCCGCCGACGCGGCATCCGGCGTGTTCGGGGTGATGAGAATCATGCCTTCGGCGGGCGATGCCCCATATCGGGCCACGCCCGGTGGTGCTAAAGCCTGAGGCGTTTACTCATCTATTCCGGAATCCGAATGACCGTCCTCACCCGCCGCAGACTCCTGAAAGACGCCGCGACCGTCGGCGCGGCCGGCATCGGTTTGTCGGCCATGGGCAAGTTTTCCGGTTGGGCGGCGCAGAAGCCCGAGCCTGTGGTGCTGAAGACCGCCAGCATCGAGGCGAGACTGATGGATACCGGCCCGACCAGGAACGTGCTGACCTGGGGTGAAGCCGGCATGCCGCCGGTGATCAGGATGAGGAAGGGCGAGGCTTTCGCTGCACGGCTGGTCAATGGCATCGACGATCCGACGACGATCCACTGGCATGGCATCCGCGTTCCGAACAAGATGGACGGCGTGCCGTTCCTGGTGCAGCCCTATGTCTATCAGGGCGACCATTTCGACTATGCCTTCACGCCGCCCGATGCGGGCACCTTCTGGTACCATCCGCATTGCAACACGCTGGCCCAGATGGGCCACGGGCTGACCGGCGTGGTCGTGGTGGAGAACCCGAACGATCCGGTTTTCGATTCCGAAGTGGTGATCAACCTGCGCGACTGGCGGCTTGGCGACGACGGCCAGTTCATCGAACAGTTCCGGCCGCGCGACGCGGCAAGGACCGGCACCTATGGCACGGTGCGGACGGCCAACTGGCTCGATCAGCCGCAATATGACGCGCCGGCGGGCGGGCTGGTGCGGCTGCGGGCCGCCATCACGGACGTTACCCGCATCTACGCATTCCGCGTCGATGGCGCCGAGGCGGCGGTGGTCGCGCTTGACGGCAATCCGGTGCCGCAGCGCTTCGCGCCCGACGCCCTGCAGCTCGGACCCGGCCAGAGGATGGACCTGGCCATCCGCATGCCTGACGAGGAAGGCGCCATCGTCAGCCTGCGCGACGTGCGAGGCACCAAGCCGAAGGTCCTGGCAACGCTGCGCGCGGTCGGCAAATCGCTCAAGCGCGATCCGCGCGACCTCGCCCCGCTCGAGGCCAATCCCGTGGCGGAAGTGGATCTCGCCGGCGCCCGGCATATTCCGCTTGCGCTGAGCGCCACGGCGGAAAATGTGCCCGGCGACGGCATCTGCGGTTCGCTCGGCTACAGCTTCTGGGCGATCAACAAGGTGCCGTGGCCGGGCGACACGCCGGACCCGACCGCGCCGCTGGCCGAGCTCAGGCTCGGCGAGAGCTATGTCATCGACATGGAAAACCTCACGCCGCACGCGCACCCGATCCACCTGCACGGCATGAGCTTCAAGGTATTGTCGTCGTCGACGCGTCAGGTGCAGCCGCAGGTCACCGACACCTATCTCATCCAGTCCAACGAAAAGGTGCAGCTCGGCTTCGTCGCCGACAATCCCGGCGACTGGCTGCTGCATTGCCACATCATCGAGCACCAGAAGACCGGCATGACCAGCTATTTCAGGGTCGCCTGAACAAAATCGGGCGCGGGCAGAATTGCCCGCGCCCTTGCTGAGATCGCTACTGGCGCTGCGCCTCCGCCTCGCGCCGCTCCTTCTTCTTGCGCCATGGCGCGTTGGCTTCCCAGTCGCCGGCCATGATGCAGCCGTAAGGCAGCACTTCGTCGACGATTTCCGCCAGGCCGAAATGCTCGATCTGACGGCGCATCGACG
>JBFLWR010000132.1:0-8083 GCA_040755925.1 Pseudomonadota bacterium | reverse complement strand
AATCGGCGCACCGGTTTCCTTCCTGTCTGAATTGGCTGCCGCCACCACCCGCGCAAGGTCTCGCCGGCTGCCCCGCCGGACCGAGTAGGCGCGGGTGATCTCGGCGCCGAAGAGAAATATCTGCGCCGAGTAGTAGACCCAGACCAGCACCACCATCAGCGCGCCGGCAGCGCCATAGGAGGTGGCGATGGCGCTGGTGCCGATGTACCAGCCGATCAGCGACTTGCCGACGGTGAAGAGCAGCGCGGTGACCAGCGAGCCTATGGCGACGTCGCGCCACTTCAGCCTCCGGTCCGGCAAGACCTTGTAGATGGCGGCGAAAAGCAGCGCGATCAGCGCGAATGAGACCGCTGTGTTGACGGCGCTGACGATCAGTTCGCCGAACGGCAGACGCCGGTTGATCAATTCGCCCAGCGCCGAGATCGCGGTGCTCGCCGCCAACGACACCAGGAGCAGGAAGCCCAGCGCCGCGACGAGACCCAGGCTTGCCGCCCTCGCCCGCACCAGCCGTGTCAGCGAAACGCCGTTGGGCTTGACCTTCCAGATTTCGTTCAGCGACTGCTGCATCTCGCCGAACACGCCCGAGGCGGTGACGAAGAGCGTCACCAGCCCGATGAGGGTTGCGAGCGTGCCCGACCAGCGGTGCGAGGCGGTCTCGATGGTCGCCTTGAGCAAATCGGCGCTTTGCGACCCCATGACGCCCGAAATCTCCGCCGACAGCGCGACCTGGGCGGCGTCGTTGCCGACAACGAGACCGGCGATGGCCACGACGATCAGCAGGATCGGCGCCAGCGAGGTTGTGGCGTAGAAGGCCATCGCCGCGCCGTGGCTCAGCGCATTGTCGGCGACATAGCCTTTCACGCTTTCCTTCAGGAGAAACCAGGCTTCGCGACCCTTTGTCATTCAATGCCCCACGCCCGATGCGGAGCGGGCCGGGTGGGACAAGAGCTCGACTGCCTTTTCGTTGGCCAGGGTGTGAAGCCGGAGAAACCAACCCTGTTCTCTTTGCCACCAGGTCCGGCTGACGCGGCCCGCAAAAGACAAAATACGGTGCACGCCCGAATGTTCCCACGGCCCTGTTTCCGTTGAAAAAGGCCCGCCCGGGAGCCAGGAACCGGGCGGGCAAATCGGGCCTGCCGAGGCCCGAAGGCGGGGGCCGGATAGTCGTGGGCGGCCCGTCGCCCGCGGCCACAACACGCCGACGATGACTTCAGTTCCCTGCGAACGGGTGGGCCAAGATGCGCGCGCAGTCCTCTATTTGGAGGTCTGGGGCGGCACCTGGCCGGGCTTGATCACCGGCATGTCGCTGCCGTTCGCCGGCGGCTCGGCGGCGTTCCGGTCGCCGGTCGGCGGCGGCGTCAGCACGCCGTCGCAGGCCGCCAGGCTGCCGGAGAGATTGTCGGATTGAGCGTCCTGCTGCCCGCCACTGTGCTTGTGCGCCGCGTCCGGTTTGACCTTGCAATTCTCGATCTTCGGGTTTTCCGGCTGGCCGGCGGTCTGGGCCGCAGCCGGCAGCGCGGACGCGAGCACAATGGCTGCGCCAAGCAGTGCTTTCCTCATCGGATCCTCCTCGTGGCTGACCAGTGTTCTCGAGGGACAACGCGTGCCGGTGCAAAAGGTTGGCCGGGGCACATCAGGGCATCGTGCCTCGATACATCAAAGTTAAATGCGGACGGCGACGCAGGGGTGGTAGGGATCACCCAATTGGGGGGACTCTTCAGGAGGAGTCCCATGGACGTTCACACTATGATCGAGAGCCTGGCTGCCGCTTTCCGTCGCCGGCGCGCCAACGTTGCGGAGATGCCTGTCATCCCCGCGAGGCCGATCCGCGCCTCGCTGGCCAGCGTGCCGGTGAAGACGCGCCCGCGACCACCGCACAGGCCCGCGCCGCCGATCCGGCCGGCGAGCAACATGTAGCTGATCAACCAATCATTTCCCACGCAACCAGCCGGCGACCTGGTCGTTTACGGCGATCCCAATCTTTTGGTGGCAAACATGAAATCCTTTCGGACGAGCAACCCGCTTTTTGTCTTATCGGCCGCGCTGCTGACCGCTGCGCCCTTCCTCGGGCTGGCCTTGCGCACCCGCGAATGGCTGGGATGGTGAGACGCGCATGAGCCGGTTCCTGCCCCTCACCATCCGCTTCGTCAATGGCGGCACGATGGTGGTCACCTCTATCGCCGACGCCAGAAAGGCGCTTGGCGGCACCTGGAAGAACAAGGACGCGCCCGCCTATCTCCAGGCTGTGGCGCTGGTGGACGATGCTGTGAATGGCATCTGCCGCCCGGCCGTCGCCTTCGCCGCGTTCAAGAAGGTCGCGGCCGAGCAAGGCCTGTTGAAGCGCTCCGATCCAAGCGCCGCGCTGACCATGCTCGACGAGTTGTGGAAGGATGGCAACGCCCCGCGGGGCTGAGCGAAGCCGCCGCCTGGATCATCTCGGCTCGCGGTTCATGCTGAGATAGGTCGGGTCGAACTCGGCGATGCCGACCAGCCGGTCCCAGTCGAGGATGGTGACCATGTGCTGCACCCAGCCGATGGCGCCGAGGCCGCGCAGCGCGCCGATGACGCGGTTCATGTGGACGACCGACAGGCCGAGCACATCGGCAAGCTCGGCCTGCGACAGCGGCAGCCGGAAGGTCATGCCGTTGGTCCGCTTGACGACCTGCAGCCGGACGAACAGCTCGCACAGGAGATGCGCCAGGTGCGAGGTCTTGGAGCGACGGCCCATGGCCACGATCCATTCGCGATGGATGGCGCCGTCGACAAGGGTGTCCAGCCAAAGCAGCCGGGTCAAATGTGGCGCCTGCTCGGTGATCGCGCGCAGTTTCGCATGGTCGGCCGCCACGATATGGCAAGGCGAGAGCGCGATGATGCCGTGATCCATGGTCTTCAGCAGGAAGGCGTGGAGGTCGACGAAATCGCCCGGCACCTGCAGCGAGGTGAATTGCCGCCCGCCGTCCTCCAGCACCTTGTAGCGCGCGGCGAGCCCGTCGAGGATCAGCGTGCTGTAGGACGGACGCGACCCTTCCGCCACGATATCCTCGCCGGCGGCGAAGTGTTTCTCGATCGACATGGCGCCCGCGAGCAACGCCCTCTCCGCTTCGGAGAGCGCATCGTGCTGGCCAAGGTTGAGGTAAAGCGATTCGAGCATTTGGGTTCCCGCTTCCGGGTTCAACGTCGCAGCCGTGGGCTGGTTGCACGCGCCATGCGAAGACGCTCTTACGTAGTGTCCCGCTGCTGTCGAACTCCCTTGTGGATGAGCTGCCGGGAACCAGGAACGCCGTCATGAATTGAACGTCAAAGTTGCGGGTGCTCGCGCGAATGGAACGGTTCTACTTCGACGTCTACAACACTGAACACAGCCAGACTGATGGCGAGGGGCAGCTTCTGCCCACGCGCGAGCGCGCCGGCATGGAGGCGTTGCGCATCCTGCAGGACGTCGCGCATGACGAAATGCCGGGCGGCGAGCATCTGAGGATCACCGTGCGCGTGCGCAATGAAAGGAGCGAGCAGGTCTTCGAGGCGTCGCTCACCCTGGATTCGGCCTGGAATTGAACGGCTGGGGCCGGCGCCGGGTTTACGTTGCGTGGAAAAACGGCCAGCCGCTCTAAAGATACCTCAGGCCGACATAGACAACGGGCGCGGCGATGAAGCAAAGCGCGATCGCGATCACCACCGCAACGCCCAGATTCTCCGCCCGCCTGGCGATATCGGCCACGTCCTCGTCGGCGGGAAGAAGGTCGAGTATCGACAGATCGGCCGGTGCGGAAGACTTATTGTCGTTGGCGGGCGGGCTTACGGCTTCCCGGTGGTCTGGCCTGACTGAAGATAGGGTCACATTTTGCCTCGATGCGCTGCGCCGGAATAGCCAATGGGTGCCGGCCAGTACGGAGAGCTGGCGGCACCCAAATCAGCTGCCGATTGAGGGGGCTTTATCGACAGCCGTCCAATAACCCGGATTCGCGCTCATGGTTGCGCCGGTCAGCCCTTTGCGCGCGATGATCGGACTTCAGTCTGATGCCCCGGCGCATCTCCCCTTTTGAAGGGGAATACCTAGCGTCCGTAAACGCCGATCTCGTCCGGCTGCAGCGAGGCGCCCTTGCCCTTGTTATCGTGCTCGCCCAGATATTTCTTCAGCGCCGCGTCCAGCTTGTCGCCGTCACTGCCTTGCGGGTCGACGATGGCGTTGACCAGCGTGTCGAGCGAAACGCCAAGTTCATCGAGCCCGAGTTTCTTCTCGATCTGGGTTATGGCGGACGGCGACTTCTGCTTCAGATCGTCCACCGCCTTCTTGATCGCCGAGCCGTAGGCAAACAGGGATTTGTAGTCGTCCTGCTTGATGCCGAACTCCTGGCCGACGCGCTCAAACAGGCGGGCCTTCATCTGCGTGGAGTCGGTGTTGTTCACGCTGAACATGGATTCGTTGATCTTGCCCTGCGCCTGCGTCAGCGGCGAACCGGCGGGGCTGGCGGCCCCGTTGACGGTCGCGACGAGGTCGGTGGCTGGCGATTGCCCGGCCGGCTGCTGGCGCTGCGGCTGCAGGATGAGGAAGGCGGCGTTGCTCAGCGCGGCAAGTGAAGACATTCCTGGCCTCCTCGGCGCCCGCTCGTCATGGAAGGGCAACCGGATCGTCGAGCCAAGACATCATGTCCCAGGCAACAAGATTGGATGGGACAAAGAATAGCTGGGTTTAGCTTAAGAATTTGCTAGTCGATGGCCAGCAGGCTAGACGTAACGCGCGCTCTATCACAGATACGCTGGCGGGACAGCGCCCCCTCTGCCCTGCCGGGCATCTCCCCCACACGGGGGGGGAGATTATCCTACCCAACCCGCTTGTGCGCCACGCTGCTCGTAGCCCTTGCGACGATCGCCTCCAGCGGCTCGGGGCGGTGCAGGAAATAGCCCTGGCCATAGGCGACGCCCATGCTTTCCAGGATGTCCAAAGCGCTCTTTTCCTCGACCTTCTCGGCCACCACGGCGGCCCCGACGCTGCGGGCGATCCTGGCGATGGCGGCGACGATCTCGCGGTCGAAATGGCTGGTCGTGATGTGCTCGACGAAGGAGCCGTCGATCTTGATGGCATCGATGGGGAAGCGCCGCAGATATTCGAAGGAGCTCATGCCGGCGCCGAAATCGTCGAGGCTGACGCGGCAATGCCGTTCGCGCGCCCGGCGCACGAACTGTTCGGCGGCGTCGAAATTGGTGACGGCGGCGGTCTCGGTGATCTCGAAGCCGATGCCGGATGGCGGCGCGCCGCTTTCGGCGATCGCGGCGTCGACGAAGTCCCACAGCTGCGGATCGGACAGCGTCTGCGCCGACAGGTTGAAGTCGAGCGAGATGGCGCCGGAGCGCATCGCCTCGCCATGGCGCGTCAGCGCCGTACGGACGATCCAGCGGTCGAGCCGGGCGGCGAGCCCGAAGCGTTCGGCCACCGGCATGAACTGTCCGGGTGGGATCATCCGGCCGCCGCGGCCATCGAGCCGCGCCAGCACCTCGACATGGCGGTTGTCCTCCCAGGGCCGGCCGAGCCTGTGGATCTCCTGGCCGTAAAGCCTCAACCGGCCATCCTCCATGGCGTCGACCAGCTTGGCGGCGAGCCGCGCGGCGTTGAGGCTGCCGGAACCCGAGACCGTCTCGGCCGAAAACACCGCGAAGCGGTCGCGCCCGGCGGCCTTGGCCGCGTAGCAGGCGTCGTCGGCGCAGGCCAGCGCATCGGCGACCGTCACGGTGCGGTCGCGCACGAAGGCGATGCCGATGCTGGCGGCCAGCCGGCGCGAGGCGACGGCATGACCGAGATCGGCATCGCGCACCGCGGCGAGCACGGCGCGCGCCAGTTTCTCGGAGCAGGCGTCGTCGCAACTGGGCACCAGCACGGCGAACTCGTCGCCGCCGAGGCGCGCGGCATGCGCCGACGCCGGCAGGGCGGCCAGGATGCCGGCCGCCACGCTCTTCAGCGCAAGGTCGCCGGCGGCGTGGCCGGCATAGTCGTTGAGCGCCTTGAAGTAATCGAGGTCGACATAGAAGACGGCGAGCGGCAGGCGCCCGACGGCGGCAATATGGCCGGCGAGCAACTGGTCGAAGGCGGTGCGGTTCAGCAGGCCGGTCAGCGCGTCGTGATGCGCGGCGAAGGCCAACTCCTCGGCGCGCTTCTTCTCCTGCGTGATGTCGCGCACCGTGCCGAGGATCTGGCCGGCCGTGCCGACGCCGGCGATAAAGCGCACCAGCGATTCGACATGACGGATCTCGCCGTCGCGGCGGATGATGCGGTATTGCGAGGCCGTGACCCCTTGCGAGTCCGGCGGCGGCAGGTGCGCACGCTCTGTGGCCTCCTTGTCGTCGGGATGTAGATAGGTGTGCCACAGGCCCGCCGTCACCTCGTCGGTGTCGCTGACAAGGCCGAATATCTCGCGCGTGCGGGCGTCCCAATAGCTCTTCTGGGTGCCGATATCGAAGTGCCAGATGCCGGTGCCGCTGGCGGCGAGCGCTAGGCGGATGCGGATGTTGGCTTGCGCCAACTCGGCCTCGGCCTCCTTCTGCCGGGTGATGTCGGTCTGCACGCCCATCAGCCTCAGCGGCCTGCCCTCGGCGTCGCGCTCGACGATGCCGCCGCGATCAAGCACCCAGACCCAGTGCCCGTCCTTGTGCCTCAGGCGCAGCTCGGTCTCGATGGAAGGGGTGAGGCCGGCGATGTGGCGGTCGCCGCTCTGCTGCGCGCGTTCGCGGTCATCGGGATGGGTGAGATTCAACCAGAGGTCGGACGTATAGGCGAGCTCTCCCTCGGCATAGCCCAGCATCTTCGCCCAGGTCGGTGAATAGTAGCAACCACCGGTAGACAGATTCCAGTCCCAAAGGCCGAGATCAGCCCGGTCGAGCGCCAGTGCCCAGAACTCGCCCTTGAGTATCTTGTCGTCGGCCATGCTTTGTTTTTGTCCACCCCGTCCGACCAATACTGCACGAAAGCAGACAAGAAAGGGTTACCGGGTGCTCAATCTCCCCCTCGAGAGGAGACTACGCCAGCCGCCGTCTCACCACCGCCGCGTGGAAGCGGGCGCCGTGGAGCAGGCCGTCGTCATCGAAATCATAGTTCGGGTTGTGCAGCGGCGCCGAAGCGCCATTGCCCATGAAGACGAAGCATCCGGGCACATGGTCGAGGAAGCGGGCGAAATCCTCCGACGCCGTCATCGGCTCAGCCGCGATGCGAACAGCATCGTCGGCCGCACCGCGAACAGCGTCATCGGCCAGCACAGTCCTGGCCGCCGCCAGCGCCTCATCAACCAGCGCGGCGTCGTTGATCAAGGGCACGAACTCGCGCGTGTAAGTCACTTCGGCGGCAACGTCATAGGCCTGCGCCGTGCCCTCGGCGATGCGGCGCATCTCCGCTTCGATCGCGGCGCTAACCTCTGGCCGGAAGCTGCGGCAGTCGCCGAGGATGCGGGCGAGACCAGGCAGCGCGTTGCGGGTGCCGTCTGTGACGAGCTCGGTCACCGAGACGACGCCGATATCGGCGGGGCTGAGCCGGCGCGAGACGATGGTCTGCAGGTTGACGACCAGCGCGCAGGCGGCGACCAGCGTCTCGCGGCCGGAATGCGGGCGCGCCGCGTGACCGCCGAGGCCCCTCAGCACGATCTCGAAATTGTCCTCGGCGGACATGACCGGCCCGGCGCGCGTTTCGAAATGGCCGATGGGCAGGCCCGGCATGTTGTGCAGGCCGAAAATCTCCTCGAAGGGGAAGCGTTCCAGCAAACCGTCGTCCAGCATGGCGAGCGCGCCCCTGCCCCATTCCTCGGCCGGCTGGAAGATGAAGCGCACCGTGCCGTCGAAGCCGCCTTCCTCGGCAAGCAGCCTTGCCGCTCCGAGCAGCATCGAGGTGTGGCCGTCATGGCCGCAGGCATGCATGGTGCCGGGGTTTTGCGAGCGGTAGGCGGCCGTGCCCTGCTCGGCGATGCGCAGCGCATCCATGTCGGCGCGGAGCGCGATCGCCCGGTTGCCGTTGCCGCGCTTCAGCGTGCCGACGACGCCGGTGCCGCCGATGCCCTCGGCAACCTCCAGCCCGAAGGCGCGGAGTTTTTCCGCGACGAAGGCC
>JBFLWR010000131.1:0-17268 GCA_040755925.1 Pseudomonadota bacterium | reverse complement strand
TGAACTACAACCTGACCTGGAGCACCGACGGCGTCATCAACGAGTATTGCGAGCCCTGCGAGGCGATCGTCGAGGGCGAGCTGATCGAGGTGCCGCCGCTGGAGGAGCGCGAGGAATTCTCGCTCGACGGCGTCACCTACGAGGCCTTCAACACCTCTGGCGGTCTCGGTACCCTGGCGGAGACGCTTAAGGGCAAGGTGCGCACGCTCAACTACCGCACCATCCGTTACCCTGGCCACGCCGCGATCATGAAGGCGCTGCTCAACGACCTTGGCCTGCGCCACCGCCGCGACGTGTTGAAAGACATCTTCGAAAGCGCCTTGCCGGCGACGATGCAGGACGTCGTCATCGTCTTCGTCACCGTTTCGGGCCGCCGCAACGGTCGCCTGCTGCAGGAGACTTACGCCAACAAGATCTATTCGCAGCGCGTCGGCGCGATCGTGCGCAGCGCCATCCAGATCACCACCGCTTCCGGCATCTGCGCCGTGCTCGACATGCTGGCCGACGGCAGTCTGCCGGCGAAGGGTTTTGTGCGCCAGGAAGACATCGCGCTCGACGCGTTTCTGGCCAACCGCTTCGGCCGCGCCTATGCCCAGCACGAGATGGTGAGCCGGCTGGCGAGCTGAATAAGTTCAGCGCCCTACCTCTTCCCCGTCGACCGGGGGAGAGGTAAGAGGGACGCGCTCCCTCAAATATGCAGCGCATGCCCCAGCGCCTTCAGCGCCGCCTCCTGGAAACCTTCGCCCTGCGTCGGATGAGCATGGATCGTTCCGGCGATATCTTCCAGCCGCGCCCCCATTTCGAGCGCCAGGCCGAACGCCGCTGACAGTTCCGAGACGCCTTGCCCGACCGCCTGGATGCCCAGCACCAGATGATTGTCCGCCCGGGCGACGACACGGACAAAACCATCCTCGCCTTGCCTTGTCATCGCGCGGCCGTTGGCCGCGAACGGGAACTGGCCGATCTTGATCTCGCCACCCAACGCTTTCGCCTCCTCCGGCGACAGTCCGGCGGTGACCAGTTCGGGATCGGTGAAGCAGATCGCCGGGATCGCCCGCTTGTCCCAGCTTCTTTTGTGGCCGGCGGCGATCTCTGCCACCATCTCGCCCTGCGCCATCGCCCGATGCGCCAGCATCGGCTCGCCCGTGACGTCGCCGATGGCGAAAATCCCGCGCATCGAGGTCCGGCACTGGTCGTCGATGCGGATGAACTTGCCCGCCATGTCGAGATCGATCTGCTCCAGCCCCCAGCCCTCCGTGAGCGGCTTGCGGCCAACGGTGACGAGGACCCTGTCCGCGGCGACCTTGGCGCTCTTGCCCTCGGCCGTCTCGACCAGCAAGGCGTCGCCCTTGGTCGACAGGCCCTTGGCCTTGGCGCCCGTCATCACCTCGACGCCAAGCTCGCCGAGCCGCTTCAGCACCGGCCTTGTCAGTTCGGCGTCATACTGCGCCAGCACGCGCGGCAGCGCCTCGACCACTGTGACCTTGGCGCCCATCTTGGCGAAGGCCATGCCGAGCTCCAGTCCGATATAGCCGCCGCCGACGACGGCGAGCTTCTTCGGCACCTCGCGCAGCGCCAGCGCCTCGGTCGACGAGATGACCGGTCCGCCGAACGGCAGGAACGGCAACTGCACCGGCGCCGAACCGGTGGCGATCACCACTGTCTCTGCCCGGATGACCTGAGTCCCCGTCTCGGTCTCGACCTCAACGGTCTTGCCGTCCCGGAACGTCGCCCAGCCCTGCACCGTCTTGACCTTGGCCTTCTTCAGCAGTCCGGCAACGCCGCTATTCAGCCGGCTAACGATGCTGTCCTTCCAGCTGACCGTCCGCGCCAGGTCGAGCGTCGGCGCGCCGACCTTGATGCCGATCGGATCGGCGCCACCGGCCATATGCGCGACCTTGTCGAACTCCTCGGCGGCATGGATCAACGCCTTGGACGGGATGCAGCCGACATTGAGGCAGGTACCGCCCGGCTTGCCTGCTTCGACGATGACCGTATCGACGCCGAGCTGGCCGGCGCGGATGGCGCAAACATAGCCGCCAGGCCCGGCGCCGATAACGAGCAGCTTGCAGGAGATCTCTTTCATGACGGCACCTTGGTTGGTCGTCGCAATGGATAATGAGCTAGGTGGCGATCCTTCGCACCCCCCTCTGTCCTGCCGGACATCTCCCCCTCAAGGGGGGAGATCGGACGTGGCTCCGCTTTCGCCAATTTCGAAAGTCGCGGAGATGGGCGGGGCGCTGACGCTGCAGATCTCCCCCCTTGAGGGGGAGATGCCTGGCAAGGCAGAGGGGGGTGCTGTCCCGCCATCATCTCGATCGTTCCGCCCTAATCCACAAAAATCAGCGCCGGCGTCTCGAGCAGCGCCTTGATCCGCTGCACGAACACCGCGGCATCCCACCCGTCGATAACGCGATGGTCGAAACTGGACGACAGGTTCATCATCTTGCGCGGAATGAACTGCGTGCCGTCCCACACCGGCCGCACCATCATCTTGTTGACGCCGACGATCGCCACTTCCGGATAGTTGATGACCGGCGTGGTCGCGACGCCGCCCATAGCGCCGAGCGAGGTGATGGTGATGGTCGAACCGGAGAGTTCGTCGCGTGTCGCCGTGCCGGACTTGGCCGCGTCAGCCAGCCGGTTGACTTCCGCCGCGCAATTCCAAAGGTCGCGCGCCTCGGCATGCTTGACCACCGGCACCACCAGGCCGGTAGGCGTCTGCGCGGCGATGCCGATATGGATGCCTTCATGCTGGTGAATGATCCCGGCCTCGTCGTCGAACAACGCATTGAGGTTGGGCTGCTCGCCGATAGCCTTCACCATGGCCCGCATCAGGAAGGGCAGCAAAGTCAGCTTCGGACGATCCTGCCGCTTCTCCTTGTTCAGCGTCGCGCGCAGGTCCTCGAGCGCGGTGACGTCGATCTCCTCGACATAGGTGATATGCGGGATGCGCGATTTCGCGAGCGACATCTTCTCGGCGATCTTGCGCCGCAGGCCGACAACTTTAATGTCCTCGACGCCGTCTTTCTCGGCAAGGCCGGTGGCGCGGGCAAGCTGCGGCCCGCGCGCCAGGAAGGCCTCGATATCCTCATGGCCGATGCGTCCGGCCGGGCCGCTGCCCGCAACCTGGCGGAGGTCGATCCCGGCTTCCTTCGCGCGAAGCCGGACAGCCGGCGATGCCAACGGCTTTTCGCCTTCGGCGCGGGGGGCGCCCGACACGGGCGATGGACGTGGGCCTTTCGGCGCGGCGACCGCAGGTGATAATTTCTCCGACGGCTCGGCAGGTCTTGGCGCTGCCTTTGGAGTGGGGGCGGGCTCGGATTTCACCTTGGCCGGCTTAGCCGCCGGTTCGGCCTTTTGCGCAGGCTCGGCGGCGGTCTTCACATTCCCTTCGCCGGCTACCTTCAGCCGCACGATCGGCGAGCCGATCGCCACTGTGTCGCCGATCTCGGCGCCCAGCCACAGGATCTCGCCGTCGACTGGCGAAGGGATCTCGACTGTCGCCTTGTCGGTCATGACCGCCGCGAGAACCGTGTCCTCGCGCACGAGGTCGCCGACCTTGACATGCCATTCGACGAGCTCGGCCTCGGCGACGCCTTCGCCGACATCGGGCAGCTTGATGACGTGCTCGCCCATGTCAGGCCTCCATGGTTTCGATGAGCGCGCGGCCGACCCGCGCCGGGCCGGGGAAATATTCCCATTCCTGCGCGTGCGGATATGGCGTGTCCCAGCCGGCGACCCGCGCCACCGGGGCCTCGAGATGGTAGAAGCAGTTCTCCTGCACCAGCGAAACCAGCTCGGCGCCGAAGCCGGACGTGAGCGTCGCCTCATGCACGACCACGCAACGTCCGGTCTTCTTCACCGAGGCGACGATGGCGTCGAGGTCGAGCGGCAGCAGGGTCCTGAGATCGATGATCTCGGCGTCGATGCCTGTCTCCTCGGCCGCGGCCTCGGCGACATAGACCATCGTGCCGTAGGCGAGCACCGTGACCGCGGAGCCCTGACGGCGGATCGCCGCCTTGCCGAGCGGGATGGTGTAATGTCCGTCGGTCACTTCGCCGAGTTCGTGCTTCGACCACGGCGTCACGGGCCGGTCGTGATGGCCGTCGAACGGGCCGTTGTAGAGTCGCTTCGGCTCCAGGAAGATCACAGGGTCCGGGTCCTCGATCGCGGCGATCAGCAGCCCCTTGGCATCATGCGGATTGGACGGCACCACCGTCTTCAGGCCGGAAACGTGGGTGAACAGCGCCTCCGGGCTCTGGCTATGCGTCTGGCCGCCGAAGATGCCGCCGCCGGTCGGCATGCGAACCACGATCGGGCAGGTGAAGTCGCCATTGGAGCGGTAGCGCAGCCGGGCCGCTTCCTGGGTCAGCTGGTCGTAAGCGGGGTACATATAGTCGGCAAACTGTATCTCGACACAAGGCTTCAGCCCGTAGGCGGCCATGCCGATGGCCGAACCGACGATGCCGGATTCGTTGATCGGCGCGTCGAAGCAGCGGTTGCGGCCGTATTTGGCCTGCAGCCCTTGCGTGGCGCGGAAGACACCGCCGAAGAAGCCGACATCCTCGCCATAGACGATGACGCGTTCGTCGCGTCCCATCGAGACGTCGAGCGCATCGCGGATCGCCTCGATCATGGTCTTTCTGGGCATGGTTAGACCCCCGCCTGCTGGCGCTGGCGCCTGAGATGCGGCGGCATCTCTTCGTAAAGCCCTTCGAACATGTCGCGCGTCGACGGCTTGCCGCCGGCATGCAGCGTGCCGTGGCTTTCGGCCTCCTTCTGCGCCGCGATCACCGTTTCGAGGATCTCGGCCTCGGCCTGGGTGTGGCGTTCCTCCGACCAGACGCCCTTCTGTATCAGGTGGTTCTTCAGCCGGATGACCGGGTCGCCGAGCGGCCAGGCATCCGATTCCGCCTTTGGCCTGTAGGCGGACGGATCGTCGGAGCTCGAATGCGCGCCGGCGCGATAGGTGACATATTCGACCAGGGTCGGCCCGAGATTGGCGCGCGCCCGTTCGGCCGCCCATTTGGCCACGGCGTGGACGGCGAGATAGTCGTTGCCGTCGACGCGCAATGCGGGAATGCCGAAGCCGAGGCCACGCGCGGCGAAGGTACCCGAACCGCCGCGCGCAATGCCTTGGAAGGTCGAGATCGCCCACTGGTTGTTGACGACATTGAGGATGACCGGCGCCTTGTAGGTGGAGGCAAACACCAGCGCCGAGTGGAAATCGGACTCCGCCGTCGAGCCGTCGCCGATCCAGGCCGCGGCGATACGCGTATCGTTCGAGATCGCCGAGGCCATCGCCCAGCCGACCGCCTGGATGTACTGCGTCGCCAGGTTGCCCGAGATCGAGAAGAAGCCATGCTCCTTCGATGAATACATGATCGGCAGTTGCCGGCCTTTCAGCGGGTCGGCCTCGTTAGAGTAGATCTGGTTCATCATCATGACCATCGGATAGCCACCGGCGATGAGCAGGCCGGCTTGCCGGTAGGTCGGGAAATTCATGTCGCCGGGCTGCAGCGCCTTGCGGAAGGCGCAGCTCACGGCCTCTTCGCCGAGATGCTGCATGTAGAAGGAAGTCTTGCCCTGCCGCTGCGCCATTTGCATGCGCGCGTCGAAGGTCCTGAGCGTCATCATGTTGCGTAGGCCTTCCAGCAACTCGTCGTCGGTGAGCAAGCCGGCCCACGGCCCGACCGCTTCGCCGGCCCGGTTGAGCACCCGGATGATCGAAAAGGCCATGTCGCGGATGGTGCGCGGATCGACGTCGATCTCCGGGCGCGGCACCGAGCCGGCCTTGGGGATTGGCACATTCGAGAAGTCGGGCGTGCCGCCTGGCCGAACCTCGGGCTCGGGCACATGAAAGCGCAACATTCCAGCATCGGCCATGAACTTACGTCCTCCAATGTTGCCGGTGCGATATTTGCACATCCGCGCCGCCAGACCAGTGCGAATTCGCAGGGCTCTGGGTGCAGCGGTCCTCCCGGTCATCCGCCGGTCAAGACGGATGCGGCACACGGGCGACAACATGCAGATATGGTCGCGAAATTTCTTGTCGATGTTTCCGGGCGCCGCGCAATTTGGTGGAAGTTTACCGGGCAATTGCCGCCAGATAATGCAATTGACCGACTGAGGCCGTGCGCGGCCTTCCCTTCACCTCTTGGGGGAGAAGGAGAGGACGCTGGTTCCCACCCCCAGCGCCATGCTAACTCACCCCGCATGGCGCAGAAAAAGGGATATGAAGTCGATTCGTGGCTGGCTCGGCCTGATCCGGCCATGGCAATCGTCCTGCTTTATGGTCCCGATCGTGGCCTGGTCGCCGAGCGGGCGAAGGCTTTCGCCACGAAAACCGGCCTGCCGCTGGACGACCCCTTCTCGGTGGTCAAGCTGGACGGCGCCGAGGTCGACCGCGACCAGGGCCGCCTGCTTGACGAAGCGCGCACCGTGCCGATGTTTTCCGACCGGCGGCTGCTCTGGGTGCGCAATGCCAGCGGCCAGAAGGCGCTGGCCGACGACATCAAGGCGCTGACCACCGAGCCCGCGCGCGACGCCATCATTCTCATCGAGGCCGGCGACCTGAAGAAGGGAACCGGCTTGCGGGCCATCGTCGAGGGCGCCGGCAACGGGATTGCACTGCCTTGCTATGCCGACGAGGCCCGCGATCTCGACTCGGTGATCGACGACGAACTGCGCAAGGCCGGCATGTCGATGGCGTTGGACGCCCGCCAGGCGCTGCGCCGCAACCTCGGCGGCGACCGGCTTGCCTCGCGCGGCGAGGTCGAGAAGCTGGCGCTTTACGCCCACGGGCAGAAAGAAATCACCCTCGACGATGTCAACGCCCTGTCGGGCGACGTCTCCGGCGCCTCGTTCGACGACGCGGTCGACGCCATGCTTGATGGCAAGGTTGGTGATTTCGACATCGCCTTCACCCGTCATTGCCAGGCTGGCGGCCATCCTTTCCTGGTTCTGTCCTCGGCTATGCGGCAGTTGCAGTCGATCCAGGTGATGCGCGGCCAGATGGAATCCGGCGGCCGCAACGCCGCCGCGGTGGTCGCGGTCGCCCGCCCGCCGGTTTTCTTCTCGCGCCGCAAGCTGGTCGAAAAGACGCTCGACCGCTGGAGCAGCGAGGCCCTCGGCCGCGCGCTCAATCGACTGCAGACGGCCGTGCTCCAGACGCGCAAACGGCCGGACCTGTCCGAGGCGCTGGCCAGGCAGGCGTTGCTGGGAATCGCGGTGGAGAGCGCGAGGCTGGGGCAGCGGTAGAAAGATGTTTTAGCCGATTGGCTGATCCCTGGCCCTCGGCATCCTCGGGCTCGATGCGCGGATCCATGCCGAGACCCCTCCGAAGCGCGGCCATCCAGAATTCTGTAATCACAGCAAAGTCTTAGCGTTGCGGCATGGATCCGAGGGTCTACGCGCGTCCCGCCGCTCTGGGATGACCAATGAGGTGTTGGCGATCGCCCGCCCTCTTCCCCACTGGGCATCCCCCTACGTCGGAATCGATCGGACTTTCGCCAATCACCCGGGCCAACGAAAAAGGCCGGCATAACAATGCCAGCCCTTTGTCTATCACCGATATATCAGATCGATTCTAACCTTAAGCCAGAACCACATGTTCCAGCCAATTAGCGTTGCGCGCCAAACGCCTAGCGCTCATCCTTGAGCCGCCGGCACAACTCGTCGAGCTGATCCAGCGACCGATAGCTGACCCGCAGCGAGCCACCCTTGCCCTTGTGCTCGATGCTCACGATCATGCCGATCGTGTCGGTCATCAGCTTTTCCAGCGCCAGCGTATCCGGGTCCTTCTCGGCGGGGCCGGTCGATTTGGCCTTGGCCGGCGTCGGCCCGGCCGGCATCTGCGCCAGCGCCTCGGCCTGACGCACCGACAGCCCTTCCTTGACGATGCGCTTGGCAAGCCCGGCCGGATCCTCGGCCGTCACCAGCGTGCGGGCATGGCCGGCCGACAGATCGCCGTCGACCAGCATGTCGTGAATGACGTTGGGCAGCTTCAACAGCCGCAGCGTATTGGCGACATGGCTTCGGCTCTTGCCGATCACCTGGCCGAGATCGGCCTGCGTATAGCCATGCTCGTCGATCAGCTGCTGGTAGCCCTGCGCTTCCTCGACCGGATTGAGATCGGCGCGCTGAACGTTCTCGATGATCGCCAGTTCAAGCGCCGTGCGGTCGTTGACGTCGCGCACGATGAGCGGGATCTCGGTCAACCCGGCGCGCTGCGCCGCACGCCAGCGACGCTCGCCGGCAATGATCTCGTAGCGGCCGGGCTGCGATGGGGAAGGCCGCGCCACCACAGGCTGCACCACGCCATGCTCGCGGATCGACTGGGCAAGATCGGTGAGCTCGGCGTCGCCGAAATGCCGGCGAGGGTTCTTCGGGTTCGGGCTGACGAACTCGATCGGCACCTTGCCGTCAGCCGCTACCACGGCACTCGGCTTTTCCGGCGCTGCCGGCCGGTCGATCTCGCCGATCAGCGCTGCAAGCCCACGGCCCAGTCTTTTTCTTGATTGGTCTTCGCTCATGACTTTGTCCAGATCGTTTCGGAATCGAATCGGCTATTCGTTAATGGAAGTGAAATGCCGGGGCCGCTCAGGCCGCGCGCAGCTTGCGCTCGCGGCGGATAACCTCGGAGGCGAGCTGCAGATAGGCCTGGCTGCCCGAGCACTTCAGATCGTAAAGGATCGCCGGCTTACCATAGGATGGCGCCTCGGAGACACGAACATTGCGCGGGATGATGGTCTCGTAAACCTTGTCGCCCATATGGGTGCGCACGTCCTGCACCACCTGGTTGGCGAGGTTGTTGCGACCGTCATACATGGTCAGCACTATGCCCTGGATGGTGAGATCCGGGTTGATGGTATTGCGCACCTGCTCGACGGTTTCGAGCAGCTGGCTCAGGCCTTCGAGGGCGAAGAACTCGCATTGCAGCGGCACGAGAACGGAATCCGCTGCCGCCATTGAATTCAAAGTCAAAAGATTGAGCGAGGGCGGGCAGTCGATCAGCACATAGCCGAACGGCGCAGAACGTTCGCTGGCGGCGCGCAGCGCGTTGCGCAGCTTGAGCACACGATCCGGCGCCGAGGCGATTTCCATTTCGATGCCGAGCAGGTCAAGCGTGGATGGAATGATCGACAGCCCCGGCACCGCGGTCGCCACGGCGGCGGCTTCCAGCTCGAGCTCGCCGGTCAACACGTCGTAGGACGACGTCTTGCGATCCTTGCGGTCGATGCCGAGGCCGGTGCTGGCATTGCCTTGCGGATCGAGATCGACGATTAGCACCCTTTCACCGATGGCGGCCAGCGCCGTGGCCAGGTTGATGGCCGTCGTCGTCTTGCCGACGCCGCCCTTCTGGTTGGCAACAGTGATGATACGCGGTCCAGTTTTCATGGGTCTATGCCAGTGATTCATTGCGGGGTCGCCGGGCGCAAATCTGTGATTTCGAGGATGACGCCATGTGGGTCGGTCATGCTCGAATGTTCTACCAGATCGAAGGCCCAGCGGTGAGCGCTTTCTTCCACTTCGGTCCGGTAATCCCGGCCTTTGTGGAAAAGCGCACGCGCGCCTTTGCTCAACCAGGGCGCGGACAGATCGAGCAGGTCCGGAAGCCCCGCCAGCGCTCGTGCCGTGACGATTTCCGGTTCTGAAACAAGGGAATAGCTGTCATCGATACGCTTGGCGAGCACGCGCGCCGGCAGGCCGAACTGGCCGATTATCGATTGCAGGAACGAGGCTTTCTTGCGGTTGCTTTCGACCAGATCGATCGAAGCGCCTGCGCGCTCCGCCAGCAGGAACCCCAGCACAAGCCCTGGAAAGCCGCCGCCGGAACCGAGGTCCACCCAGCGTTTTGCGGCGGGAGCGATTCGCGCTAGCTGTGCGCTGTCCAGGATGTGGCGCCGCCAGACGTCATCCAACGTCGAAGGCGCCGCCAGATTGATGCTGCGATTCCATTTCAGGAACAGCTGTTCGAAGGCTTGCAGGCGCTCGAATGTTTCACGTGAAACCGGACCCGCGGCCTTCTGCAGCTCATCCCAGGCACCGACCTTCACGCAACGTCCCTTCGCGCGGCGAACTCGGCGTTGCGGACATGGGCGACGATGATCGCAAGCGCGGCCGGCGTCATGCCTTCCATGCGCTGCGCGTCGGCGATTGAGCGGGGTTGGCGTGTCTTCATCTTTTGCTTCAACTCGTTGGAGAGGCCGGGAACCTCCGAGAAATCGATAGTCTCCGGAATGAGCCGAGACTCCTCATGTCTTATCTGAGCGACGTCTGCCCGCTGCCGGTCGAGATAGACTGAATATTTCGCTTCCGTTTCAAGCCGCTCGGCCGTGTTTGCGTCTAGCGACGCAAACCGCGGCTCGATGCGAACCAGCCAGGCCAGATCGACCCCCGGATGCGCCAGCAACTCATATGCCGATCGGCGCACGCCATCCCTGTTGATCTCCAGCCCATGTCGCGCTGCTTCGTTCGGGGTGAGCGTGACCGACTTCGCCAGCGCACGCGCATGGTCAAGTTTCGAGCTGATCGCGCCAAAACGCTCCAGCCGCTCCCGGGAGGCGATACCAAGCCTGACGGCCAGAGGCGTCAGCCGCTCATCGGCATTGTCGGCTCGCAACGACAGACGGAACTCCGCCCTGGATGTGAACATCCGGTACGGCTCTGCAATGCCTCGACTGGTCAGGTCGTCGACCATCACGCCGATATAGGCTTCGGTACGGCTGAGCACGACCTCATCACCATTGGAAGCCTTGCGCGCAGCGTTTATACCGGCAAGCAGACCTTGGGCGCCCGCCTCTTCATAGCCGGTCGTCCCGTTGATCTGCCCGGCCAGGAACAGGCCAGCGACGCGCCTTGTCTCCAGCGTCGTCTTCAGCTCGCGCGGATCGACATGGTCATACTCGATCGCGTAGCCCGGCTGCAGCATAGTCGCCTTCTCGAGTCCCGGGATTGTCTTCAGGATATCGAGCTGCACGTCTTCGGGCAACGAGGTCGAGATGCCGTTCGGATAGACGGTAACGTCGTCGAGGCCTTCCGGCTCCAGGAAGATCTGGTGGCCCTCACGGTCGCCGAACTTGACGATCTTGTCCTCGATCGACGGGCAATAGCGTGGACCGACGCCTTCGATCGAACCGGAATACATCGCCGAGCGGCCGAGATTGGCGCGTATCAACTCGTGCGTCGCGGGCATGGTCCGGGTGATCCCGCAATGAATCTGCGGATTGGTAATGCGGTCCGTCATCAGTGAGAACGGCACGGGATTCTCATCCGCCGCCTGGCTGTCAAGCGAAGCCCAATCAATGGTACGGCCATCGAGGCGAGGGGGCGTCCCGGTTTTCAGGCGCCCGAGCTTGAAGCCCGCGCGGCTCATGGTCGCCGACAAACCGATGCTTGCCTGCTCGTTCATCCGCCCGGCGACTATCTTCCTCTCGCCGATATGGATCAGCCCACGCAGGAAGGTGCCTGTGGTCAACACCACCGCGCCGCAGGCCAGACGCCGGTCACCCGAGATCAGGACGGCCGACACGCGCCCGCTATCGATCTCGAGATCGAGGACCTCGCCTTCGACCACATCGAGGTTGGCCTGCTCGGCGATCGCCGCCTGCATGGCGAGCCGGTAGAGCTTGCGGTCGGCCTGGGTACGAGGGCCGCGAACGGCGGGACCTTTGCGACGATTGAGCAGGCGGAATTGAATGCCCGCGGCATCAGCAATCCGACCCATCAATCCATCCATGGCATCGATCTCGCGCACGAGATGACCTTTGCCGAGACCGCCGATGGCCGGGTTGCAGGACATGACACCGATCGTATCGAAGCGCAGCGTCACCAGCGCGGTCCTGGCGCCGGCGCGTGCGGCCGCACTTGCCGCTTCGCATCCGGCATGGCCGCCGCCCACCACCACCACATCATAGTGATTGGTCATTTCAAGAATCCGTTTGAGAGATTGTGAGACACATGTCCCTGCTGCCCCGCACTGTCAAGGATGACGATCCGAATCGTTTCACGTGAAACACATCTTCGGGCGCATTTTGAGGTGTTTCACGTGAATCACCGTCCGCCTCGCAGCACCGCTGTTTCACGTGAATCATTTACCGATGCAGAACTGCGAAAAGATGACGTCGAGCAGATCCTCGACATCGACACTGCCGACAATCCGCCCAAGACGATCGGCAGCCAGCCGCAGCTCCTCGGCTCGCAGCTCCTGGTTTTCCCCGGCCAATGCCGCATTCAAAAACCCGGTCGTTTCCCGCAACAGATCTACATGCCGAAGTCGGGACGGCAAGACATCTCCGGCGTCGCCTACGGCCGCTGAGGCGCGGCGGCCGATTTCGTTCAGCAGGGATCCCAAGCCGGTTCCATCTTTGGAGGAGATGATCAAGTCATAGCCCGGACGCCCCTGGCCGAGGTCGGCTTTCGTTCCGACCTTCAACAACGGCACCCCTGTCGGAACGTCGCCAATGGGTAGCGGAGAGACCATGTCCTCGAGCAGCAGCACAAGATCCGCGCCGCTCGCTTTGGTGCGCGCCCGCTCGATGCCGATGGTCTCGACCTTGCCGGCGGTCTCGCGCAATCCCGCCGTGTCTATGATGCGAACCTTGAGCCCCTTAAGGTCCAGGACCACTTCGAGCAGGTCACGCGTTGTTCCCGGTTCGTCGGTAACAATCGCCGCCTCGCGTCGCGCCAACGCGTTGAACAGACTGGACTTGCCGGCATTCGGGGCACCCAGAATCACGACCTCGAAGCCATCCCGAATGATCTCGGACGCCTTGAAACCTTCGATATGGTGCTCGATCTCATCAATCATTGCCGCCACGTCTGACCAGACCGCCTCCGAAACGGAGCCTGGCACGTCCTCCTCATCAGCAAAGTCGATTTCCGCTTCGATCATGGCCCGTGCATGGATCAGCCGGCGCCGCCAGCCCGAATAGAGCTCGCTTTGGGCTCCCTCCGCGTTGCGCACGGCGAAGCGCCGCTGCGCCTCGGTCTCGGCATTGACCAGATCGGCAAGCGCTTCGGTCTCGACGAGGTCGAGCTTGCCATTGAGAAAGGCCCGCCTCGTGAACTCTCCGGGTTCCGCATGCCTGACGCCGTCGAAGCCTGTGATCGTTTCCAGCATCCTAGCCGCCACCGCCCGGCTACCGTGGACATGGAACTCCGCGACATCCTCTCCCGTGAAGCTGCCAGGGCCTGGAAAGAAAAGCACGAGGCCATGGTCGATGACCTCGCCGTCGGGCGCGGCAAGCCTCCGCAACGTGGTAAATCGATCCTTAACGGCGCCGGCGATCGTTTCGACGACGAATCGAGTCTGCGGCCCGGAAACCCGGATCACGGCAACGCCGGCGGGCAGACGCCCGCTCGAAAGCGCTACGATCGAATCTGCCTGGGAAACCATTTGCCCGACCTGCCGAACCGCCCTAGCCTTTGGCGCAATGAAATAACCTTGCCGAGCCGCCAACGTGACCCTGCCCCCGCAAAACCTGCTTGCCGAAGAGGCCAGCCCTTATCTCCAGCAGCATAGCGACAATCCTGTCCATTGGCGGGGATGGTCGCCGGTGGCCCTTGCCGAAGCGAAGGAACTCGGACGGCCGATCCTTCTCTCCATCGGTTATGCCGCCTGCCACTGGTGCCATGTCATGGCCCATGAGAGCTTCGAGAACGACGCCGTCGCCGCCGTCATGAACCGACTGTTCGTCAATATCAAGGTCGATCGCGAGGAGCGCCCGGACATCGACCAGATCTATATGGCCGCGCTCCACGCCATGGGGGAGCAGGGCGGCTGGCCGCTGACCATGTTCCTGACTCCCGAGGGAAAGCCTTTCTGGGGCGGCACCTACTTTCCGCGCGAGGCGCGTTACGGCAGGCCCGGTTTCATCCAGGTGCTGGAGGCGGTCGACAAGGCCTGGCGGGAGAAGGAACATAGCCTCGCCGAGAGCGCCGACGCGCTGACGACCCATGTCGAATCGCGACTGGCCGGAGCGCAGGGCAGGGCCATTCTAGGTCGCGGCGCGCTTACCGATCTTGCCGGCCGCATCGACGGCATGATCGACCGCGATCTCGGCGGCCTGCGCGGGGCGCCCAAGTTCCCCAACGCGCCTTTCATGCATACCCTTTGGCTATCCTGGCTGCGCGACGGGCAAGCCGCGCACCGCGACGCAGTGCTCGTCAGCCTGGAAAAGATGCTGGCCGGCGGCATCTACGACCACGTCGGCGGCGGCCTCAGCCGCTATTCGACCGACGCGGAATGGCTGGTGCCACACTTCGAAAAGATGCTCTACGACAACGCGCAGCTCATCCGCCTGTGCAACTGGGCTTTTGCCGCGACCGGCAACGACTTGTTCCGGGTACGAATCGAAGAGACGGTTGCCTGGCTGCTGCGAGAGATGCGCGTCGAAGGCGGCGCGTTTGCCGCCAGCCTCGACGCAGACAGCGACGGGGAGGAAGGGCTTTTCTACACATGGAGCCGCGAGGAAGTCGACGCCGCTCTTGGTGACGATGCCCCGACGTTCTTCCGGAATTTCGAGCTCGCCGCGCCGCATGGCTGGGAAGGCAAGCCGATCATCCGCCAGAGCGAGGCACAACAGCGCGAGAGCGTTGCCGGCGCGGCCCAGCTTGCGCCGCTGAAGGCGAAACTGCTGACTGCCCGCGAAACGCGTGTCAGGCCCGGCCGCGACGGCAAGGCGCTCACCGACTGGAACGGGCTGATGATAGCGGCGTTGGCCGAGGCAGGCCGCTCGCTTGGTCGGCGCGACTGGATCGATGCCGCGGCAAAGGCCTTCGCCCATATCTACGAAGCCAGCCAGGGCGGCCGCCTGCCGCATTCGATGCTTGGCGCCAAAAAACTCTTCCCCGCGCTATCCAGCGACTATGCGGCGATGACCAACGCCGCGATCGCCCTGTTCGAAGCGACCGGCGATTCGTCTTATTCGGACCGCGCCATGCTGTTCGTCGACCAGCTCGACCGCTGGCACCTCGATAGCGGCAAGACCGGCTACTATCTCACGGCCTCGGATAGCAGCGATGTGCCCATCCGCATTCGCGGCGATGTCGACGAAGCGATCCCGTCGGCAACCAGCCAGATCGTCGAAGCGCTCGTAAGGTTGTCCTCGCTTACCGGCGATGTCAGCCTGTTTGAAAGGGCCTGGACGGTCGCCGAACACGCCATGGGTCGCGCCGCGCAACAGGCATATGGTCAGGCTGGCATCGTCAACGCCTGCGCGATGGCGCTCGAACCGTTGAAGCTCGTCATTATAGACAGGTCGGAGTCTCCAACGCTCGTTCCGCTAGCGAATCGGAATCCTGATCCGCGCCGGGTTGATATCGTCGTGCCGATTGGTACGGGCGCGAATCGACCGTTATTGCCAGGCGGCGCGCTGCCGCCAACTGATGAACCAGGCGCCTGGTTCTGCACTGGGCAAGTGTGTTTGCCGGTGGTTAGGGATGCGGGCAAATTGGAAGAGCTATTGCGGCGGGGTTCGTCATGACGAAGAGAGGGGCGCTGCCCCTCTCTGCTTCGCGGATCGATCCTCCCCGCAAGGGGGAGGGTAAACCAATCACGTGTTCATCGAATCGAAGAAGTCGGCGTTGGTCTTGGTCTGCTTGAGCTTGTCGATGAGGAACTCGATCGCGTCGGTGGTTCCCATCGGGGCCAGGATGCGGCGCAGCACGAAGATCTTCTGCAGGTCCGCGCGGGGAACGAGCAGATCCTCCTTGCGGGTACCGGACTTGAGGATGTCCATCGCCGGATAGATGCGCTTGTCGGCCACCTTGCGGTCGAGCTGGATTTCGCAGTTGCCGGTGCCCTTGAACTCTTCGAAGATGACTTCGTCCATGCGGCTGCCGGTATCGATCAGCGCGGTCGCGATGATGGTGAGCGAGCCGCCTTCCTCGATGTTGCGCGCGGCGCCGAAGAAGCGCTTCGGCCGCTGCAGCGCGTTGGCGTCGACACCGCCGGTCAGAACCTTGCCGGATGACGGCACCACGGTGTTGTAGGCGCGGCCGAGACGCGTGATCGAATCCAGGAGGATGACCACGTCGCGGCCATGCTCGACAAGACGCTTGGCCTTCTCGATAACCATTTCGGCGACCTGCACGTGGCGCGCCGCCGGCTCATCGAAGGTCGAGGAGATCACCTCGCCCTTCACCGAGCGCTGCATATCGGTCACTTCTTCCGGACGTTCGTCGATCAGAAGCACGATCAGATAGCATTCGGGATGGTTGGCGGTGATCGAGTGCGCGATGTTCTGCATCAGCACCGTCTTGCCGGTACGCGGCTGCGCGTTGATCAACGCGCGCTGTCCCTTGCCGATCGGCGCCACCAGGTCGATCACGCGCGGCGAGATGTCCTTGCTGGTCGGATTGTCGACCTCCATCTTCAGCCGCTTCGTCGGATAGAGCGGCGTCAGATTGTCGAAGTGAATCTTGTGCCGGATCTTTTCCGGATCGTCGAAATTGATGGTGTTGACCTTGAGCAGCGCGAAATAGCGCTCGCCCTCTTTCGGACTGCGGATCGGTCCTTCGACCGTATCGCCGGTCTTCAGTGAAAAACGCCTGATTTGCGACGGCGAGATATAGATGTCGTCGGGGCCTGGCAGGTAGTTGGCGTTGGCCGAGCGCAGGAAGCCGAAGCCGTCCTGCAACACTTCCACGACGCCATCGCCGATGATCTCTACGTCCTGAGCGGCGAGCTTCTTCAGGATCGCGAACATCAGCTCCTGCTTGCGCATGACGCTGGCGTTCTCCACCTCGAGCGATTCGGCATAAGCGATCAGCTCTGGCGGCTTCTTGTTCTTGAACTCTGCGAGTTTCATTTCTTGCATTAGATAGACTCTGGGTAGGCTTTGGGGAGAAAAATCGGCTGGATGCGACAAATGCCGGGCGCGGCCGAAAGCGATAAAAGGGGCGGCGCATGACGGGAAGGAAGACCCGTGTTTTATAGTTGGTCGTCCAAAAGAGCAAGCCGCCTTTTGCGGGTCTCGTGGCGGAATCGGAGAAGCGTCAGAACGGCTTCACGATGACCAGTATGACGATGACGATCATCAGCAATGTGGGGATCTCGTTGACGATCCGCCAGTGCTTCGCGGGCTTTTCGTTGCGGTCCTCTGCAAATTTCCTGACCGCGCCGGCCAGATAGCCGTGCACGCCTGAAAGCAGGAGCACGGCGAGGATCTTGGCGTGCAGCCATCCGCCCTGGAAGTGGAACACCTTCCAGGCCAGCCAAAGCCCGAACACCCAGGTCGCGATCATCGCCGGATTGATGAT
>JBFLWR010000130.1:0-27353 GCA_040755925.1 Pseudomonadota bacterium | reverse complement strand
CAGCTCAAGATCGTCTACAAGGAATTCCCTATCCTCGGCCCGGATTCGGTGTTCGCGGCTAAGGCGGCGCTCGCGGCCGAGCGGCAGGGTAAATATGGCGCGTTCCACAAGGCACTGTATGGGGCGAAGACCAGGGTGACCGATGCGGTCGTGCTGAAGATCGCGGCAGAGACCGGCATTGATGTCGAGCGCATGAAGAGCGACATGCAGAAGCCCGACATCCAGGCGCTGATCGATCGCAATGCCGAACTGGCCCAGGCGCTGAGGATCACCGGAACACCGGGCTTCGTCGCCGGCGACCAGATCTATCCCGGTGCCACCAATCTTGCGACCCTGAAGAAATTTGTCGAGCAGGCAAGAGGAGCGCAGAAATGATGCCGGCGAGCGTGGATATCTAATCGGTGCCCGAAATCTCCAACATCAGCGTGCTGGCCGCGTTCGCGGCTGGTATCGTCTCGTTTCTGTCACCCTGCGTGCTGCCGTTGGTGCCTGGCTATATCTCCTATATTGCCGGCAGGGCGCCGGCGGATGGGTCTGTGCATCGGACAGCTCGTCTGTCGGCAGCGGCATTGAGCTTATTCTTCGTGCTCGGCTTCTCCACCGTCTTCATCGCGCTTGGTGCCAGCGCCACCGCGCTCGGCCGGTTGCTGCTCAGCTACCGTTTCGAGCTCAATCTCGTCGGCGGCGCCGTCGTCGTGCTGTTCGGCGTGTTTCTCACCGGGCTCATCCGCCCGGGCTGGATGATGCGCGAGGCGCGCTTCCATGCCACCGCACCAGGAGGGCATGCGATGTCAGCCTACACTCTCGGCCTTGCCTTCGCCTTCGGCTGGACGCCCTGCATCGGCCCGATCCTCGGCTCGATCCTGACCGTGGGCGCCGCTTCCGCGACGGTGGCCGACGGCATCACCTTGCTGGCGATCTACTCGCTCGGGCTTGGCGTTCCGTTCCTGCTCGCCGCCATGTTCACTGACAGTCTTACGCAGAGGCTGACGTCGTTGCGCAAGACCAGCCAGATGCTACAGCCCGCTGCCGGCGCAATCATGGTTGTCATGGGACTCGCCATGATCGCCGGACAGATGTCGACGCTCTCGTACTGGCTACTTGAGCAGTTCCCCATTTTTACGAGGATCGGCTGAGCCGAGAAAGGGATTCGCTGTGAAGCGAACACTTTGTCCGAATCGTCGATCCATTGTCCTGGACGGTCTGTTTGGCGCGGTGGCGGTGGTTGGAATCCTCGGGCGCCCGAATTTGGCGATGAGCGGTGAAGACCCCGACCTGGCGGCCCGCTTCAAGGAGCTCAGCCAGAACGGCAACAGCACCTGCTCGGCCAAGTTCACGGAGTCGATCGCGACAATGCCGGCGATGTCGCGCATCAAGGGTCCGTGCTGCAGCCCGATGGAACTGAAGCGCTATGGCGAGCAGGTAAGTGGCCTGGCGAAATACCACGCCATCCCCATTATCCCGCAGGATCCGTATGACATATCTGCGGGGACCGCTCGGCAGGCGATAGCCTATTACGACCTGCAACTCACCGGCGACGAGCAGATGGCCTATGACTACGCTATGGCGAACTCCAACGAGAAGGGACCGTGCTGCTGCCAATGCTGGCGTTGGAAGGTATATGGCGGACTGGCAAAATACCTGATCCACGAGCATCGTTTTGCCGGCGAGCAAATCGTGGATGTGTGGAACCTTTCCGACGGTTGTGGCGGGGGGATGTGAACCAGACACCGGAAAAGTACAAATACGGCTGATGCCAACGGAAAACAGTCGCTCATCTTTTGGTGGGGCCTTGTATGAGTCGAATTGGTTTCCTGCTGGTCATGTTTATCGCCATAGCGACTACGACCGGTGCGGCTTTCATGCTTTACAGGAACGAGCTTGGTCGTCTGCGCGACGCCGTCAGCCGAGGCAGTCTGGTCGCCAACCTCGACATCGGTCCGATCGAATACGCCGACAGCGGTGTGGGTATTCCGCTGTTGTCGATCCACGGCGCCGGCGGCGGCTTTGACCAAGGCCTTGCCCTTGCAGCCGATCTTGTGGGTGAGGGCTTTCGGGTCATCGCGCCGTCGCGCTTCGGCTATCTCCGTACACCCGTTCCGCGAGACCCCTCTCCAGCCGCGCAGGGCGACGCGCACGCGGCGTTGCTCTCTAAACTGAACGTTCCCAAAGCGGTGGTTGTCGGCGTTTCGGCCGGCGCCCGTTCAGCGGTCGAGTTGACACTCCGTCACCCGGACAAGGTCGCCGCTCTTATTCTGATCGTCCCAGCCCTTTATCCGCCTACCAGTCCGGTCGCGATCGACGTCAGCCGCGGCAACAAGTTCGCATTCTGGGCCGTCAATGTTGGTGGCGATTTCGCTTGGTGGGCAGCTGAGAACGTTGCACCGTCTATACTCATTCGCTTCGTTGGCGTTCGGCCGGCGCTGGTAGCCGCTGCGCCCGACGCCGAGAGGGACCGCGTCATGAGCTTCGTCAGAAGCGTTGAACCGCTGTCGCTCCGCTTCTCCGGAATCAACATCGACAGCGCCCCCGAGTTAGATAGACTTCCGTTAGATGAAATCACTGCACCGACAATGATCATCTCTGCGCGCGACGACTTGTTCAACACGCTCCCGTCAGCCAAATTCACGGCGGCCAGGATCCCCGGCGCCAAGTTGGTGGTCTACGATACCGGCGGACATCTTCTGGTTGGGCGGACGCAGGAGGTTCGCACGGCAGTCCGCGCGTTTCTAGCAGGCGCAGGCCTGATCACGTCATCAGATGGCCCGACACAGTGAGACAACAACCGCCTTGGCGATACTGCCTCACTGATCGCTTCGAGCAGTCGCCCTATCGAAACAACGGTAGCAAGGCGCAGTGATCGAGGTCGCGATGCGGTTGGCCGCGCTGGCGCTTCTGATCATTACCAGCGTGATCCAACTGGTCGTGGCGAATAGCTGGGCGAACTTCCATCTGCACTGGGCCGCCCTGGCGCTCGGGCCAGATCGACTCTCGCTGGACTTCCTGATCGACCGGCTGGTCCCCTCGCAAACCGCATGGCACAACATGATGTCTGCTTGCTCGGCCGAAAGGCACGTTGAACTCCGTGCGGCGCGCATCATTGCCGCATCCGCGCGCCGAGCCCGCTGGTGATGTCTCAAGAACCATGTAGCCGCGTACCGATGCCGAACTCGTGTCGAGCGCTGAACCCTGCGAGCGAGTCACCAAGACTGCGCGCGCGGCATTGATCAAACGGGACCAGCAATCCCGGCACCGATTGGACCATCCTCATGGCCCGGGCCCAAGATGGTGATGCAGCAGCCTATCGCTGGGTTCTGGAGGAAATGACGCCGTATCTTCGCTCAACCGCCGAACGGCGGCACCGCGACGCGAGCGACATTGAAGACGCAGTCCAGGATGTCCTGCTTACCGTGCATTCGATTCGACACACCTATGACCCGAAGCGCCCGTTCGGGCCGTGGTTGGGAGCGATCGCAAACCGTCGCCTTGTCGACAGGCTACGCCGTCAAGGTCGTACGAGAGCGCGCGAGACGCCCTTTACGGCAGCGCACGAAACCTTTGCAGAGCCTCAAGCGAACTTAGAAGAAATATCGAACCGACATCGATTGCTGGGCGCCGTCGACAGACTGCCTCCGATACAGAGACAAGCTATCCGAATGCTCAAGCTCAGAGAGATGTCGTTGAAGGAGGCTGCGACGGCGAGCGGTACGTCGATCGCGTCTCTCAAGGTTGCGACACACCGCGCCTTGATAAGCCTTCGGAAGATGCTGACCAATCGGAGCGACACGTGATCAAGACCCCTGATCTCATTGCATCGCTTGCCACGAACCTGGCGCCGGTACGGCGTCTGCGGCCGCCGCTGACGCGCGCCACCTGCTGGCTTCTGCTCGCGGCTGCCGTTCTGACGCTGCTTGCCATAAGTCAGGGAATTCGCCCCGACCTTGTTCAGCGGCTGCGGGATCCTACCTTTGCCACCGGCATGGCGGCTTCGCTCCTGACAGGCATATTGGCGGCGTTTGCGGCCTTTTTGGTCAGCCTCCCCGATCGGTCGCGGCTTTGGCTTCTGCTGCCGGCGCCGACGCTGATCGTCTGGCTGTCGAACATTGGCTACCAGTGCCTGGCTCGGTGGATCGGCATCGGCCCGGCCGGCGTCAGCTTCGGAGAAACAGCCCGGTGTTTCGCGACCCTGGTGCTGACCAGCCTGCCATTATCGCTCGCAATGCTCGTGATGCTGCGCCACGCGGCCACTTTGCGACCGACAGTGGTTGCCGTGATGGGCAGCCTGGCCGTGGCCGCGATCACCGCAACGGCGCTGTCGTTGTTCCACACCATCGACGCCACTGTAATGATCCTGATGTGGAACGTCGGCGTGGCGGTCTTGCTCGTCCTGTTGGGAGGCTTGTTCGGTCGCAGGATGTTCCAATGGGTCGCCCCGCGTACATTGTCCTCACGAGATTGAAAACACGGCGCCACCCTCGGCCCTGCCGGACATCCACCGCAAGGGGAAGTCGGAACGCCGCGACGGCTTTCGCCGATCTCCGGCGTCTTGGATCGCGACGATAGCTGAGTCACGAAGCGGCGATGGCCGCAAGGGCGCTCCGAGCGACGGCGAGCTTTTTGATATGGGCCGACGACCGGCACCTCGTGCCGGATGGCGGGTATCGACTTCACGGCGGCCTTTTTCAAACAGGGTGCGTCGGGCGGCGGCGTCAATGTCGAGCGCGTCGCCGATATTCCGGTGGGCGGCCCGATGGTTGCCGTTGGCCGCAGACCGGACCCCCGGCTCTGGAGCGCGTTATCATATGCTCCGCTCCGCGAGCTCGCTGCGGCATATGCTGCCGCCAGCGCCGAGATTCTGGAACATACCGGAAATCGCTACAGCTACACCCATGTAGGACAGGCGAAGGGGGCGGTCCAATGAGCGCCCGGCCCATGCTCCAGCTTTTACACGACGATGCGGCAGTTCGGAGAATTTCATCGGCGCCATGACCGAACACGCAGCACCGGCAAGACCGTAACGGTCGGGCGCCAGACGCTTGATCAACATCCCGATGGATCACCCCAGGATGCTCGATCCGCTCCGCAAATCCGGCTGGGTCGACTTCGCTGAAGGCAACTGAAGGGAAGACCGGCCAGCGTTCCTGCCGATGCTGGTCGGCTGGATCAGAGCTATCCATCTGCAGTCAGGGGACTTGTGCGCTTCGAAGCGCTCCCGCGTCGAAATGATAAGCGCAAGCTGCCACGTCCCCTCAGAGCCTTACGAAGGTGGGCACCAGTTCCGCTGACAGCGCGAACCAGGAGGTGCGGCGGGCAGCAAGGAGGGAGAGGGGGGAGAGGGCGTTCGTAGCGGGTTTTAAGGTTCGGAGAGAGGCTCCGGCCGGCCCGCTACGGAGAAACGATATGGCAAAGGCCATTCAGAAGATAACTCTCGACCGATCGCAGGACATCCCCTTCGACAAGCTCGAACTCTCGCAGAAGAACGTGCGCAACATCAAGGCGGGCGTCTCGATCGAGGATATCGCCAACGACATTGCCCTTCGTGGGCTTCTCATGAGCCTGAATGTGCGGCCGATCCTCGGTGACGAGGATAAGGAAACCGGCCGCTACGAAGTGCCCGCCGGCGGCCGGCGTTTTCGTGCGCTCGAATTGCTGATCAAGCAGAAGCGCATGGCAAAGACGGAACCGATCCCCTGCATTGTCAAGCGCGGCGGGACGACCTCGGCCGAGGACGATTCGCTTGCCGAAAACATCCATCGCCTCCAGCTTCATCCGCTCGATCAGTTCCGGGCATTCCAGACCCTTCATCTGCAAGGTCTTGGCGAGGAGGAGATCGCTGCACGTTATTTCGTGTCGGTCTCGACGGTGCGCCAGCGCCTGCGGCTGGCGTCGGTCTCGCCGCGCCTGCTCGATCTCTACGAGAACGACGAAATGAAACTTGAGCAGGTGATGGCCTTTTCCATCACCAACGATCACGTTCGCCAGGAACAGGTCTGGGATACGGTCTCGCGATCGCCTGTCCGCGAGCCGTATTACATCCGCCGGCTCTTGACCGAAACAGCGATCCGTGCCGCCGATCGCCGCGCGGTCTATGTCGGGATCGAGGCTTACGAGGACGCCGGCGGTGTCGTCATGCGAGACCTGTTCGAACAGGACCAGGGCGGATGGCTCCAGGATCCGGCGCTTCTCGAGCAGCTCGTGTTCGAGAAGCTGAAGTCCGACGCCGAGGCGCTGAAAGCCGAGGAGGGCTGGAAGTGGGTCGATGCCGCAATCGACTTCCCATACGGCCATACATCGGGGCTGCGCCGCTTCTATGGCGAGCGCGCGGAGTTCAACGCCGATGAGCTTGCCCGCCATGACGAGGTCAAGGCGGAATACGACAAGCTCGACGCGGAGTATGCCGAGGCAGAAGACTATTCCGAGGAAACGGAAACCCGGCTCGAAGAGCTCGGCAACGAGTTGGACCGGCTGAATGATCGGCGCCATGTCTTCGACCGGCAAGAGGTCGCGCACGGTGGCGCCTTCATCTCGCTCGGCGCCGGCGGGGAGCTGAAGATCGAGCGTGGCTTCGTTCGGCCGGAAGACGAGCCGGTCGGCGACGTCGATGCCGACGATCATGACGATGGCGATGCAGATGGGACTTCGGAATCTGGCGGCATCTCGGTCAACGGCAAGCCCGTTGCCGTCGAGACGCCGGAAGAGGAGGACGACAAGGTTCGTCCGCTCTCCGACCGCGTTATCGAGGACCTAACGGCGGCCCGCACGATCGCGCTCAGGAACGCGCTTGCCGGTGATCCAGTCATGGCCTTCGTCGCCGCCCTGCACGTCTTCGTGCTGAAGACGTTCTTTGTCTATGGCTCCGACTCCTGCCTCGAGGTCACGATGCAGAGCGCGAAGTTCGGTCAGACGCAAGGGTTGGGCGACACGGTCTGGGCGAAGGAGATCGAACAGCGTCATGAAGCTTGGGGCCACGATCTGCCGAAGAACCCAGCGGAGCTCTGGGGCTATCTGGTCACTCTCGACGAGGCCAGCCGGCAGGCGCTGTTTGCGCATTGCGTCTCGCTGTCGCTCAATGCCGTCGTCCAGCCGTGGAACCGGCGGCCCGCGGCGATCGCCCATGCCGAGGAGCTCGCCCGTTCGATCGGCTTCGACATGGTCGACGCGGGCTGGACGCCGACGGTCGATAATTATCTCGGCCGCGTGACAAAGGCGCATATCCTGCAGGCGGTCCGGGAGGCGAAGGGCGAGCAGTCCGCACAGCTCATCGATCACCTCAAGAAGGCTGACATGGCCCGCGAAGCAGCTCGCTTGCTCGAAGGTAGCGGATGGCTGCCCGAGCCGCTGCGTCTTGCCCTCGATCAGACGCCTGTAGGACAGGGCGACGACGCTGCCGATGTTGTCGACGACAACGTCGTGGAAAACGCCGACGCCGACCTGCCGGCATTCCTGACGGAGGAGGCGAAAGGCGAGGGGACCGCATCCGAGGACGCCGACATCGAGGAGCGTCGTCACCTCGACGCCGCGGAATAGCCCTTCCGAAAAAGCCTGACCAAGGCCCGGCCCAACGCCGGGCCTTGCTTTTGGCATCGGAGAAAAATGCATGTCCGTCATCAACACGTATGAGAACGCGCTGCGCGCGGAAGGCGCGGCCGTGGTCGGTGACAGAGGGAGAGGTGGGGCCGGTGAAGGGGGAAGCCAGGCGGCGGAGAGAGGGTTGCCCGGCCTGAACCCTGTCGCCTCTCTGGAGATCAGATCGATGTCGATATCCGAGAACGTCGCTCAAGGCGCAATCATTGTACCCGACGAGCGGCGCCTGGACTTCCTGCCCACGCTGTTCGGGCGCTCGCTGCTGATCGTGGCCGAAAACGCCGTTTACAGTTTCATGGAACGCCTGAGCCCGCTCGATTATCGCGGCGGCTTCTGGGATTTCTACGAACACGACGGGACGCCGTTGTTCATGGCTCCGAAATCAAAATCGCGCTTCCGGATCACCGGCGAGATCACCGGGTTTCAAGGCGAGGTCTCGGCCGAGGCCGCGGGCATCATCGCCACGCTCTTCACCTTCTCCCATCTTTCCTTCCAGTACCGGTCCGACCGCCTCCCGGAAGGCTACGGCCGCCTCCACAACTACTCAGCTGACCATCCGGAGGCCTCGGAGATTTTTCAGGCGATCGACTGATCGATACCCCGCCGTCGCCTTCCAGCGCCGAGCTCGCCGGCTTCACTCCGCTGGCCGCGTCGTCTGGCGCGGGGCGATCCATCATCCACCTCAACCAGCCCGGTGATCACGAAAAGTGGCCGCCGGGCTATCCCGTTTCAGGAGCCACCAAAATGAACACCATGATCACCAACACGCACCCCGTCTCGGCCGGGTTCAAGGTCGATATCTCGCGCGGTCAACGCGTCGGCCGCGTCTCGTCCGAATGGTTTTCGCGGCCCGACGACGAGCGCTATCTCTCGCTCTCCGACCTCCATCGCGCGGTCAGCGCCCGAACCGAGCGTGCCCGTGTCGGAACCGTCGAAACTGCTGAAATCCGCGTCGAGGCGACCCGCGACAATGCTGAGCGCCTTTCCCTCGTCATGCCCGGCGGCCGCGAGCCCGTCGCGCCGACGCACTGGAGCTATGGGCAGCTTTGCAGCCTGGTTGGGGCACCGGCGAGCTATATGCGCCAGTTGCCCGCGCCGCTCGCGGCGATCAACCTTCAGCACGGCCTCCTCAATCACGATGCCGAGATGGTCAAGACGCTGGAGATGGACGATGGCCGTGTCGAATTGCGGGCTGTGACGGGCCCGGACTACGGGCGCATCTGGGATAGGACTCTCATCGAAGCGGTGATGAGCATCGCCGGCAACGGGACGGGCGATACGATGTGGAAGGTCCCAGGCGTGCTTGACTGGTCGACCATGACCCACAATCCGTTCGTGGATATCACCAAGGATACCACGACGCTCTATGCCAGCGACCGCGACGTCTTCCTCTTCCTGGTCGACGACACACATCCCATCGAAGCCGGCCGTCTGCCCAACGGTGAACCGGATCTCTATTTCCGCGGTTTCTATGCGTGGAACTCGGAAGTCGGATCCAAGACGCTCGGCATCGCGTCATTCTACCTGCGGGCCGTTTGTGCCAATCGCAATTTGTGGGGCACGGAAAATTTCGAGGAAATCACCATCCGGCATTCGAAGTTTGCAGCGCAGCGTTTCGCCCACGAAGCGGCACCAGCGCTGACGAATTTCGCCAATTCCTCGCCGGCTCCCTTCATTGCCGGCATTCGGGCCGCCCGTGAACGGGTCGTTGCGCGAAACGATGAAGATCGTTCCGATTTTCTGCGCAAGCGCGGCTTCTCGAAAGCTGAAACCGGCAAGATCATCGAAACGGTGTTGTCCGAAGAGGGGAGGCGGCCTGAGTCGATCTTTGACTTCGTGCAGGGCATCACCGCGCTGGCGCGCGGCAAGGCGCATCAGGACACGCGACTAGAACTCGAGGGGAAGGCTCGAAAGCTCTTGGAAAGTGCTGCCTGACCGCGGACCACCACACGCGATCCTCCCATCCTTCCTTTCAGTGCCCGGCCATCGCGCCGGGCTTTTCTCATTTTGGAGACAGCTATTCCAATGAACATGATCACATCCGGCACCGCCAAGGCGACCGCCACCTCGCTTGCGCACGCTGATTGCACCGATCGTGCGGCCAAGATTCTTCATGCTGGCCATGACCTTTTGCCGTTTCTCGAACGCGGCCAGGCGATTGGCGCGACCGATCTCCGCATCACCCTGACGAAGGCCTTCGGCGGCTCGGACGCCGAGGGTTTCTGGGCCTGGAAGGACGCCTATGAGGCGACCGAGGTCGCGCAGGTCCTGTTCTTGCGCAAGTTCGGCACGGCGATTTCCGCACGCGCGAACGCGCCACAGGCCGCACTGGCAATGCTGACGAAGGTCGCGGGCCTGGTCCCGAGCCACACACGGCGCTCTGAGGAAAGCCAGCACCTCCAGCAATTTTCCACGCCGATGCCGCTTGGCTTTGTCGCGGCCCGCGCCGCAAGAATCATGGCCGACGACACCGTCCTGGAACCATCGGGCGGGACCGGCTTGCTCGGAATCTGGGCCGAGCTTGCGCACGCGCGCCTGGCCCTCAACGAGTACGCTCCAGTCCGCCGCTCGCTTCTGGAGCCGCTCTTCATCAAGGCGACGGTTACGCGGCACGACGCGGCCCATATCGACGACTATCTCGACCACTCGATCCGTCCGACTGTCGTCTTGATGAACCCGCCGTTCTCGGCCGGCATCCATGTCGACGGCATCGTCGCCGACGCCGCGTGGCGTCACCTCTCCTCCGCCTTCGCTCGCCTCGCTCCCGGCGGCCGGCTGGTCGCGATCACCGGCTCGAGCCTTTCTCCCGACAATCTCAAATGGCGCGACGCTTTCGCCCGTCTCCAGGACCGCGGCACAGTGCTGTTCAGTGCCGCGATCGACGGTTCTCTTTATGCCCGGCACGGCACGACGATGGAAACCCGCCTGACGGTGGTCGACAAGATCGCCGCCGCCGATCCGGCGAAGCTCGTCGCCTCGCACGGCGCCGCTCCCGATCTGGAAACGCTTCTCACCTGGATCTCCAGCCTACCGCCCCGCTGGCCGTCCACGGCGCCCAACTCCATCGGCACTCTGTCCAACGGCATCCTGCGCGGCTGCGCGGCGAAGATGGCTGCTCGCAAGGCCGCCGGAACGATGCGTTCTTCAGCGGTGACCGCTCCGGCAAGTCGCTCGTCACCCGTTGTACGTGCACCGCGACCGGTGTCTCCGCCACCCGTTCGCGTCGACGAGGTCGTCGAACTAGACTACGAACTGCGCGAGGCAGCGCCAAAAGCCCGCGTCGATGTCGCCGACGGCATCTACGAGCCATATCGGCTGCAGGCAATTCATATTCCAGGCGCGACACCACACCCGGACAGGCTTGTCGAATCCGTCGCCATGGCGTCGGTCGCGCCACCTAAACCGAGCTACCGTCCGCATCTGCCGAAGCATGCCATCGCCAGCGGCGACCTCTCCGATGCCCAGCTCGAAAGCGTGATCTATGCCGGCGAAGCGCATTCCGGCTATCTTGCCGGACACTGGTCCGTCGATGCCACATTCGACAATCTGAAAGCAGTCGCGCCCGAGACCGAGAGAGCCGTTCGCTTTCGTCGCGGCTGGTTCCTCGGCGATGGCACCGGCGCCGGCAAAGGTCGCCAGGCCGCCGGGATCATATTGGACAACTGGCTCAAGGGCCGTCGCCGCCATCTGTGGATTTCCAAATCCGAGACCTTGCTCGAAGATGCCCAGCGCGACTGGAGCGCGCTCGGCCAGGAAAAGTTGTTGGTCACGCCGCTGTCCCGCTTCCGGCAGGGCAAACCGATCAAGCTCGAAGAGGGCATCCTCTTCGTCACCTTTGCCACGCTGCGCACCGACGAGCGCGAAGGCAAACGCTCGCGCGTCCAGCAGATCGTCGACTGGCTATGCCAAGGCGATGATCGAATCCCGACGGACGAAGCGAGAATATTCGACGGCGTCATCATCTTCGATGAAGGCCATGCCATGGCCAATGCCGCCGGCGGTCGAACCGAGCGCGGCGAAAAGGCTGCCTCGCAACAGGGCCGCGCCGGTCTGCGCCTGCAGCGCGCTCTGCCCGATGCCCGCGTCGTCTATGTCTCCGCCACCGGCGCGTCCCAAGTCGAATCCTTGGCCTATGCCGAACGCCTCGGCCTGTGGGGCAGCACCGATTTTCCGTTCTCGACCCGATCCGAATTCGTCGCGGCGATCGAAGATGGCGGCGTCGCGACGATGGAAGTGCTTGCCCGCGACCTCAAGGCGATGGGGCTCTACGCCTCGCGATCCCTGTCCTTCGAGGGCGTCGAATACGACATCCTCGAACACGAGCTGAGCGAGGAACAGATACGCATCTATGATTCCTTTGCCGAGGCCTACCAGGTCATCCATAACAACCTCAACGCGGCCCTCGAAGCTTCCGGCATCACCAGCAGCAAGGGCGTGCTCAACAGACAAGCCAAGGCCGCCGCCCGTTCCGCCTTCGAAAGCTCGAAGCAGCGCTTCTTCAATCATCTGCTGACCTCGATGAAGACGCCGGCGCTGATCGGCGCAATCGACAAGGACGTGGACGACGGCCATGCGGCGATCGTCCAGATCATCTCTACCGGCCAGTCGCTTACCGAACGCCGGCTCTCGGAAATCCCGACCGAAGAATGGGGCGACATCCAGGTCGACGTCACGCCGCGCGAGATCGTCGCGGAGTTTTTGCACCACTCCTTTCCGACCCAACTCTTCGAGGAATATTCCGACGCCGAAGGCAATCTCCTGTCGCGGCCGGTCTATGACGCCGACGGCAACCCGGTCCTGTGCCGGGAAGCGGTCGAGCGCCGTGACGCGCTGCTCGAACGGCTCGGCAGTCTGCCCGCGGTCCCGACGGCACTCGACCAGATCGTCCAGAGGTTCGGCACGGATCGCGTCGCCGAGATCACCGGCCGGTCGCGCCGCATCGTGCGCCGCAACGATGGCGGAACGATCGCCCGCTTCGCCGTCGAGAGCCGGCCGGGCAGCGCCAATCTCGACGAGACCCGCGCCTTCATGGACGACGAGAAACCGATCCTGATCTTCTCCGAAGCCGGCGGCACGGGACGATCCTATCACGCCGATCTCGGCGCGAAGAATCAGCGCCTGCGCCTACACAACCTGCTTGAAGCCGGCTGGCGGGCCGACGTGGCGATCCAGGGGCTTGGGCGCAGTCATCGTACCAACCAGGCGCAGCCTCCTCGTTTCAGGATGGTCGCCACCAACGTCAAAGCCGAACGGCGCTTTCTGTCGACCATCGCCCGGCGCCTCGACACGCTCGGCGCCATCACACGAGGTCAACGCCAGACCGGCGGGCAGGGCATGTTCCGCTCGGAGGACAATCTCGAATCCCAATATGCCCGCGATGCGCTCAGGCAATTCTACAGGCTCATCCACCGCGGCGACATTGCCGGCTGCTCGCTCGAAAAATTCGAGGCGATCACCGGCCTGTCGCTGACCGCGGAAGAAGGAGGGCTGAAGGACGAGCTGCCACCGATCCACACCTTCCTCAACCGCATGCTGGCGCTGACGATCGCCATGCAAAACCTGTTGTTCGACGCCTTCGAGCAATTGCTGGCCGCCCGCATCGAGGGCGCCATTTCCGCCGGCGTCTATGACAAGGGGCTGGAAACGCTTGTCGCGGACCGCATGACGGTGAAGGAGCGCAGGCTGGTCTACACGCATCCGGTCACCGGCGCGCAGTCGCATCTGCTGACCATCGAACGCATGGATCGCAATCGGCCGATGCCGCTCCCAGACGCCCTGAAACTGGCGACGTACGATCCACGGGCGAGGCTGATGGTCAACGGCAAGTCCGGCCGCGCGGCGGTGCAGGTTCCGACGCGCTCGGTGATGCTCGACGACGGTTCGGTCCAGCCGCGCGTCGCGCTCATCCGGCCGATGGACGAAATCCGCTTCGAGCTGCGTCAGCTGGAGGAAACGAACTGGGCGGAGGCGGACGAGCAGGTCTTTTCCGCCGCCTGGAACACCGAGATCGCCAATCTCCCGGAATTTTCCGTCTCGACCATGCATATGGTCTCCGGACTGCTGTTGCCGATCTGGAAACTGCTGCCGCAGGATTTCTGCCGCGTCTATCGGTTGGAGACGGATGAGGGCGAGCGCATCGTCGGCCGCCTGGTCTCGGCCGAGGGGCTTGCCCGGCTGTGCAGGAATTTCGGGCTCGACCGGACCGAGGTCATCAGCGTCGACCAGGTCTGGCAATCGCTGCTCGGCGGGTCCTCCGTCGTTGGGCTCGCCGGCAACATGACGCTGCGCCGGGTGCGGGTGATGAACGACTATCGCGTCGAACTCTCCGGCTTCACCGACGGGATGCGCGACAGGCTGAGATCGATCGGCCTGTTCTGCGAGATGATCGCCTGGAAGCTGAGGTTCTTCATCCCGACGTCGGATGAAGGCCCTGCGATCCTTTCGCGTCTCATCGAACAGCATCGCATCGTCGACGTCGCCGGTCGGACCTGACCGCCATGTTGTCCGCCTCCGAACTGGCGGACCGTCTCGCGCGAGACGCCGAGGCGGTCTGCCGCCATTATCTCTCCGCCGGCCGACGCGCCGGCAATTACTGGATCGTCGGCGACGTCGCCAACAGCAAGGGCAAGTCCCTCTACGTCCATCTCTCTGGTCCCCGGAAGGGCCGGTGGGCGGACGCGGCGACCGCCCAGTTCGGCGACCTCCTCGATCTCGTGCGGGAAACCAGCGGGTTGGTCGATTTCCGCGACGTTGCCGATGAAGCTCGGCGTTTCCTCAACGAGCCCCGGCCTAGCCCGCCGTCCGGCGACGGCGATGCCTGTGGCACCCCATCGGTCGAAAGACCGGCCGCCGAACGCGCCAGGCGCCTGCTCCGCATGACGCAGCCGCTCGCAGGCACGCTGGCCGATGACTACCTGCGCCAGCGCGGCATCCTGCGGGCATCTTTGCATCCAGCCCTGCGCTTCCACACGTCCTGCTACTATCGGGATCTCGTGACAGGCCGGACGAGCAGCTATCCGGCGCTGATCGCGGCCGTGACCGACCGCTTCGGCGCCGTCACCGGTGTGCATCGTACCTGGCTCGATCCGGAGGGCGAAGGGAAAGCAAAGGTCGACGATCCCCGCCGCGCGCTCGGCGGGCTGCTCGGCAACGCCGTACGCTTCCGCTTTCCCGCCCACGGCCCGGTGCCGGTCATGGCCGCCGGCGAAGGGCTCGAGAGCATCTTGTCGCTGTCGCATGTCATGCCCGGCATGGCGATGGTTTCAGCGCTGACCGCCAATCACCTTGCTGCCTTCCTGCTGCCGGCCAGGTGCGAGCGTCTCTACATCGCCGCCGACGCCGACGCGGCAGGTCGGCACGGCATCGAGCGATTGAGCCGCCGCGCGCAGGCGCTTGGAATCCTCCCGCTGGTGCTTACCCCCGAACTCGGCGACTTCAACGAGGACCTGCGCAGGCTCGGACCGGCCCGGTTCACCGCGCAGCTAAGGGCACAGCTCGCTCCTAAAGATTCCGAGGCCTTTCTGCCTGCGTGAGCGCGCCAAAAGAGCGAGGGGCAGGGCGCGACAGCCGATCGGGCTCTACTCGTGGCGTTCTGCCGTTCGCCGAGCTGGGCTTTGCCGTCTCGGCCTTCGGTGACGATCTAGCGCGCGAAAGTCCAAGCTGCGCGGTTTCGCAGCAACCGCCCTCGATCAAGCTCCGGGGTCAACCGCATGATGGGTTGGCAGGTAGCTTGCATTCCGGTATGCGGCTTCAGCGACCGAACTACGACAAGAAAATCCGGAGCACGGCTGGTCGCGCCAAAGCTGCAGCACTGCCGCTCAGCAGTTCGCAATAGCTTGAGGGCAATCGCCCGATGCCACATATCGTTGCCCGCCATCGAAGGGATCATGATGCGCCAGACCAGGCCATTCATTGTTGAGGTCAAGCACAAGAGGGGCGCTGCGAAGCAAAACCGCTCGATCTGGGGTGATATCGACCTCGCCACTATTGCCGCCGAAGCAGCGAAAGAGTCCGAGAAGGCGCAGCTTGCAGATCGTCGGCTTGTTGACTCTGATCCACCCCGCAACGATGCTGAGGATGTCAACAAACCGCGAGTGGTGCTTCCAATGGCCAATCCTCACGAGACTGAATCCGGTCAGGCTCTGACCGATACATCTACGAAAGCAGAGCCGGCCGAACCAAAGAAAAATGCCCCGCGGCAAAATAAGACGGCAAAAGGGCAACCGAAACGCTCGGCTGCAAAGGAAGCCGCCAAAGTAGCCATCTCGGAACCCATCTCACCTGTTCCGGCCAAGGCACCGCGAAAGATCTATTCCGAGAAGGAACGTGCTCAAAAGCTCTCGCAAATCGAGAAGGCGATCGCCGGCGGCGCCAGCAGCAAGAGTGCCGTCAGCCAGGCCGGGATATCCGAGCAGACCTATTATCAGTGGAAGAAGGCTGCGGCACCAGCGCCAGAAAGCGACGCGTTGAAAGACCTGGTCGCGCTCGAGGAAGAGAACAAGCGCCTCAAGAAGATGCTCGCCGAACACCTGCGCAAGGAAAACGCAGAACTGAAGAGCAGGCTGGGTCTTGCATAGATCACGTCGCTCATCGCGCTGGGTCTAAAGCCGGAGCGGTGGCATCTCGCCTTCGCTGACCCGCCACACCCAGGCACCAATCTCCGGGCGCGTAAGAATCATGTCCTTCAGCGTGAGCTCAAACTTGTCATCGGCTCCGGTCGGGACGATGTAGAGCGCAGTTGACTGGCCCCGGTGCTGCACCACCGCGTTTGCGATGGGTTGGTCCGGCGCAAGGTTGTATCGCAGACCCTTGACACTCTTGTCCCGCATTCTTGCAAGCGCGTCGACGAGCTTTCACTCTTGGATGGAGTCGTAGGGGATCCAGTTTTCGTTGACGACCATCACGGCGATCTCCTCGATCACCGCCAGTCCAGCCGGATTGAGCCCGAACGTGGCGATCGCCATGAGATGGGAGCGATCGTCGGCCTCCCATAAAGAAAACTCCCGCTCGAAGCGCGTCCGCAGGCGACGATAGAGGTCCTCGTCCACCATGAAAGGAAATCCCGGCATGTGCCGGATGACGAGTTTCTGACCGACGCGGGCGGCCTCGAAATCCTTCACCTCGCCGACGACGATCATGAGTTTGCGCGGCCCCGGCCCGGATGACGCTAAAGGCGCCAGCGCCTCCGCTCGGCGCTTCTCGATCGCCTCCTTCTGTTCGGCTCGAAACGCTTCCGGTACATAGAGCGTCTCGGCGAGCGGCCGGCCCTTGACGATCATCTGCCTGGCGGCCTCGCGCAGATGCCACTGCACATTCCACCAATGACGCTTGCCCGCCCACAGCGATGTCCAGATCGTGAGTTCGGCCTCATGCCACAGATAGTGGAGCAGCCCGCGCAGCGACAGTTTTCGTGCCTCGCCCGAAACGCTGTCCGCTTCGGGTCCGGATTGCGTCGAGGCCGCGCGGCGGCCGATCTTCGACAGGCTGAAATCCAGCTTCAGCGCCGCCATGCCGCTCTGCGGATCGAGCTGGATGGCGCTGCCCATCAGGGCGCCAAGCCCCGAAAACTCGTAGGGCGACTCGTAGGATGCGCAGGACGGATCGTGCTCACCACCGCTGAGCGGCATGCGCTTGATTGCGTAAAGGCCGCCCATTCGCGCGATGTACATCGGCAGGCCATCGCCCCGGCACATGCACAACGGCCGCTCGCGCCGCTCGTACGCGGCCGCCACAATTTCCTGAAGCTCGGGCGCTTCCTCACCGTAGAGCGAACCGCCGATCCTGAACTGCCGCACCTCCAAAGCTCCAGGTCGCCGCCGCATCCCCTGTCCGCGCATTGAGTCATGACTTTCCCCGGAGCGCAACCCACCAGACGGAGGGTGGCGCAGCGGGCGCCGGCAAAGGTCTCGAGAGGATGACGTCGCTCAGGGCGGCGATGCCGGCGCTGCCGCTGGCCGCCACCACCCTCGGTCAATCACCAGGCGGGCCTGTCCTTCCCACTTGGCCGCCGTCGCCACTACATCGCGGCCGACGCAGACGCTGCCGTCTCGGTCCGACTCGCTCGTAGCTTGGCTACGAGGCCAGCTCGTCTGGGACGATGCAGGTCTCTTGCCTTCGTCTAGCTGAACGGCCGGGGCCGGCAGGCGGGCAGGGCGGCGTCTTCGAAAGTCGCTAGGCACGGCGGTGGTCCGGCGGAGAGGCCGCGCCCGCGGCCTGCCCGAGAGGCGATCCCTGCCACCCCGCGGTCACGGCCGCAACGGCTGCGCCGTCCTCCGCTTCGCTCCGGCCTTCGGTGCAGCCGCGCCCGCGGCGCGGCGGGGTTTCGCTGTCAGGCCGCGATCGGCGCGGCCACAGCCGACGGAGACCGCCATGACCTACGAGCTTCCCTTCGATGACGCCTACGAGCCTTACCACGCCTCCTCGCCGACCGACCGTGTCATCCTGGAACTGCAGATGTACGGCCACCGCCCGCATCAGGACGAGCCAGATCCCCGGCCGCTGCCCGACGACGAGGTCGTCCGGGCCGGCCTCGCCGGGATCGTCGAGACCTTCGCCGGCATGCTCGGCGACACCAGGCTCGAGCCCGACCTCGACAACCTGCTCTGGTCCTTCACCAACGTCTTCCATCGCGCCGCCGAGCGCATCGCGCGCGATCTCGACCGCAACGAGGAGGCGCAGCGATCGAGCCAGAACGAACAGGACGGCTCCGAGGTGAAGTCCGTCGAGCTGGAACGGCTGACGGCCGAAGGCATCACCTATATCGAGCGCCGCAACGTGCTCGAAATCATGCGCGATGAGGCCGCGGACCTCTACGAGGCGGAGACCGGCTCGGCATGGCGCCCGCGCACTGGCTCCAAGGTCAGCCACCAGGCGATGACGTCGGCGGTGATCGACTCCAGAGACTTCCTCACCGCGCGCCGCCGCGTCGAGACCGAAGTGCTTGTCCCGACTGGCACCAGGATCGCCTTCGCCGGCGGGCTTGAGTGCAACGAGCACGACCGGATCTGGGACGCGCTCGACAAGGCTCACGAAAAGCACCCGGACATGGTGCTGCTCCACGGCGGCAGCCCGCGCGGCGCCGAGCGCATCGCCGCCTGCTGGGCCGAGAACCGCAAGGTGACGCAGATCGCCTTCAAGCCCGACTGGAACCGGCACGCCAAGGCAGCGCCGTTCCGCCGCAACGACCAGCTGCTCTCGGTGATGCCCTATGGCCTGATCGTCTTCCCTGGCTCCGGCATCACCCAGAATCTCGCCGACAAGGCCCGCCGCCTCGGCATCCCGGTCTGGCGCTTCATGGAGGCTGGCGCGTGAGCGCCGATCCTTCCTACGTCATCGAACCCGGCCGCTCGCGGCCGGTTTCGCCCACGCGCGATGCGGCGCCGTCCGCGTCCATGATCGCATCGACACGGCGAAATCGCATCACCCACTCTGGTGTATTGCTGTCCGCGTTACATCGACGTATATATCACTGCATTACAGGAGCGTGCCATGGCCACCACCATCCAGAAGAAGGAGACACCCGTGTCGATGCGGTTCCGCAACGATGATCTCACCATTATCGACCGCGGCGCGGAGCTGGTCGGCCTGTCGCGTACCGAGTTCATGCGCCGCGCAGCACTCCACGAGGCGCAGGCGGCGATCCTCAACGAAACCGTCATCCGCCTTTCGCCCGATGCCCATGAGGCCTTCATGCAGGCGATCTCCGCCCCCGCGGCCCCACCGCCGCCGAAGGCGGCCGAGCGGCTGCGCCGCTCCGCGCCCTGGGACCGCTAGGTGGCGCTTTCCGGCATTGAACTTCTCCACGACGCGCACCGCCTCGACGCCTTCGATTGCGGCAAGCCGGCGCTCAACGCATGGCTGGTGGGCTTTGCGCGAACGAACCAGGCCCGCGGTTTCACGCGCGTCCTGGTCGTTCACGACGAAGGAACGGTCGTCGGTTACTACGGCCTTGCGCCGAGCGTGATCCAGCCGAACAGCGCGCCGCGCGCGGTCCGGACCGGGCGGCCACCCGACCCGATCCCCTGCCTGCTGATCGGCCAACTCGCCGTCGATCACCGCTATGCCGGGCAAGGCATCGGCAGCGGCCTGGTCAAGGATGCGCTCCATCGCTGCATCGCCGGCGCGGACATCGTCGGCGGCCGCGCCATCATCGTCAGGGCCATCGACGCGGAGGCCGAACGCTACTGGCAGAGTTGGGGCTTCATTCCCGCGCGGGACAATCCGTCGGTGCTCATGCGTTCGATCGAGGACGTACGCCTCTGGCTGGCCGACATAAGCCACTAGCTCGCGACGCGTAGCCGCGCCAGCAACAGTGGGACCCCGGGCGCGCCGGCCTGCGGCCGGCCGGGCTCTAGTCGCGGCTTGCCGCCGCTCCCCGAGCCGGCAGCGCCGTCTCGGCCTTCGGTGACGATCCCGCGCGCGGGAGAGGGGGAGGAGAGCTGGGGCCGGGCGGTTGATATGAGGGAAAGGGAGCGACCATGGCGATGATATTTTTGGGCGGCTCACACGACATCTACGAACTACCCGAACCCGCGATCGTCCGCATCGGCGCGATCGTCACTGCCGAGCACGGCGTGCTGATCGGTGATGCGCCGGGAGCAGACGCCGAGATGCAGGGGCTGCTTGCGGGCTACAACTACGAGCATGTCGGCGTCTTCTGCGCCGCCGATACCCCGCGCAACAATCTCGGCGACTGGGCGGTGTACCCGGTTCCACCACCCGCCGGCGCTCGCGGATTCGAAGCTCATGCGCCAAAGGATCGCGAGATGGCCCGACGAGCCGACTTCGGGCTCATGGTCTGGGATGGGATGAGCCCTGGCACCTGCCTCAATGTGCTGCGCCTGGCGATGGTGAACAAGCCTTGCGTGATCTACGACATGGCGAGAGGTAGCATAGCCACAGCCTACGGCACGGATGATTGGCGCGCGATGCTTCGTCATGCCGGCCCGGATGTTCGCCGGCAGATCGAGGCTCGTATGACACCGGACGAGCGGCTGGCATTGCCGGTATGAAGGACGCTGTGCGTTCGCGCTTGCAGACCCCTGATGTCTGACGAAGGCACGGCTGGCCTGTTCGACCGATCCCCTGACGCTCGTCGCAGGACGCTCCGGAGGACGAGCCTGCCGTGTTAACTTGCCGCTAAAGCGGAACCGAGGACTGAAAAGCCCGCGACGTTGGCGTTTCCAGCTTGATCGAGAGGTATTCCTCGCCGGAGCGTCACAATATCCGGGTTGCGGCCAGCACCGATCCGATTCCCGAGCGCATCCCGGCCATACGCTTGTGGCCGGCGCCCTCACGCGACTTGTTGGAGTTGGGCGATACGGCTGGTTTCAGGAGGTGACCGGAGCGGCAGTTGCGGCACCCTCCAGCGAGACGTTGGTCGCCGTGGTGCAGGCAAGCGATGGCGGCGCAGGGCGTTTCTCCGTTGGCCGCATCCGGACCATTCCCGTTTCATGTCGCCTTTGTAGACGACCGCCTGCTTTGTGCGGTCAACCCCCGTTGGGGGTACACTCGGCGAATATTCAGGAAAATTCGATTTCGGTTTTTTGGTTGCGGCCAGGCGAAGGGCCTGCCCGCGGTTTTTCGGCAAATAGAATTTTCCAGAATTTTCGCCGAGATGACCGCAGCAGGACGGCCCTCTCCTTTGGCGCCATCGGGAATGGTCCCGATGCAACCTAAGGAGAAGCACTATGGCCACCACGATCGCTAACCTCACCCAGAAGTCCGACGGCTCGATGGAAGGCGTCTTCGCCACGCTCCGGGTCAACGCCCCGATCACCCTGATCCCGAACACCAACAAGTCGCGTGAGGACGCCCCCGACTACCGGATCGTCAACAAGCGCACGGGCTTCGAGATCGGCGCTGGCTGGAACCGCGTCTCGCAGCGCTCCGGCGAGGAATACCTCTCGGTCAAGCTGGAAGCCCCCGAGATCGGCGTGATCTTCGGCAATCTCGCTCCCGCGCCCGGCGGCGACGAGAACAAGAAGGTCATCCTCTGGAATAACCCGCAGTGAGCTCAAGGGGCCGGTCGACCAGGCCGGCCCCTTCCTCTCCAAAAAATCAGGAGGTTTTCATGAGCCGCTACACCATCACCGTCACCGGCAAGGGCCGTTCAGACTCCGACGCCATCATCGGCTACGATCCGCCGCTGCGGACCTTCTTCCTTCAGGCCTTCCCCCACGAGGTCACCGACGATCCGGCACTGTGGCTCGGCACCTACGACCGAGAGTACGACACGCTCGCCGCCCTGCATGCGGCAACCCTCAAGGACGGATACGACTTCATGCCGCTCCCCAACGATGTCGCCGTGCAGATTGCCGCGGACAAAGCCGCTGGCGACGGGCGGGCGAAGCGGCTGAAGCCGATAGCGAAGTCGCGGAAGCATCTCGACAACCATGACTAAGCAGAAAGGCTAGAAGAGCCGCCGCAGGGAGACTCCCACGGCGGCTCTTTTTTATGCCCTGAAGAAGGAGGAGGCTTCAGCAGGCGAGGATGGGCAGTTGCGCAGGCGGTCTGGTCTTATATCCACGCGCCCGCTTGGCCCGGAGCAGTTCGAGAAACATCGACACGGCTTCCTCCTCCCGATCGAAATGATGAACCATCGACTGTCCGCCGCAGCCGATACGTCCCCACCGGCGTGTCAGGCAGGGCGTACCGAACAGAGTCGTTTCGACGGAAAGCGCGTAGAACCGCGCCATATTTCGGGTGGCGTCTGTGCGTTCGACATAAAGTCGATAGGGCTGAGCGAGCATGGCGCGAGGATCGCCGATCGACAAATCCTCGTCCAACGACACTTATGAATCGCTTGTCGCGCAACGATTCATTTTCGTGATGGATTGCCAATCAGAACCGCACGCGCACATCTCCGGAGCCTGCTCACTGTGACCACCTAGGGGGCTGTAGCGGCTCCGCGCAGCGCGGGGTGCAGGAAGGTCATTTGGAGTCGGACGGCGTCTTGTCGTCAAAGCGATACTTGAAATCGCAATGCTTGGCACCCTGCATCAGGGTCTGCGTGCGCTCCAGCTCTATGCGTGGGTCGTAACCGGTACAGAAGACGCCGTCACGGTTGCAGGAGAGCAGGTGGCCGATATGGCCGAGCCCCATTTCTCTGTAGGTCTCCGCATAGCGGCAGCGCTTGACGTTGTAGTGGAACTCCTCGTCGGTGGCCTTGATCACCTCGATGGTTAGAGCGTCGTCCTGCGTCCACAACTCCTGCAGTTCCTCAAAGGTTCGAAGCGTCGTGCCGCCGGGCGTCTTGGCTGCGAAGGCTTTGCCGGTGGCAATGGCCGCACGCCGGATAGCGGTATCGAGAATGGACTGCGCGAATTCCTCGCCCAACTTCTCGCACATCACCTCGTAGATCGGTGCGATGATGCCGGCCTCGATCTTGCGGCGGGCGAGGATGCCGATCTCTCCCTCGATCGCGGCGCGTGAAGCGACGGCCTTATCTTCTTTCATCTCGACTTTCCTTCTATTTGTCCTGCCGCCGCGGCAGCGCCGCCGTTCAGTGACTGCGGCCCCTACCATGTCATGTCATGTCAAAGTCGCGTAATCAGGTTTATGGAACTAAGCTGTTGATATTGAATGATAATCAGAAATCCAAAAGCGCGGCATGTCACTCTTTCGGAAGCGCATAGCGGACGATGCGCAGCGTCTCCTTGTCATCGAGGGTTACTTCCAGCACCTGGTTGACCAGATCATCGTTGTGATCGAGCTCAAGCAGTGCTTGTTCGAATAGCTCGATCTGCATGTCGAGATCCATGCCGGGTGGCCCGTTGAGGCAGACCAGCCCCGCATGAATTGCAACATCCGCATACTGTCCCTTGGCGCCCGGATTGTCTTTTGCTCCCCGAAAATCGACGGAGTTCTTGGTAACGAAGGTCCAGTCGCCATCCAGGATGACGGGTTTGAGCTCCCAGTCCTTGAGCCCAGCGAGTCCTAGCCACACGACGTGGCTGGCCTCCTCGTGACCCTTTTCATGCGCGATCTTTGTCAGCTCCTGACTCAGGCATTCATCGATCAGGAACTTCATCCTGATTTCCTGAGCCGTGGAGCGCGCCGGTCGCTGATGATGACAGAGCCTTCTGGGAGATCGCCGATGGTACGAGGACGTCCACGGAGCGGATTGGCTTCCGCGTAAATCCCCGCTAGCCGCACCTTCTCGGCATCGATGCTCGGATAGGCCTCGAGAATCCGTTCGATCGGCTGACCGGCCGCAACCGATGCGGCGACGTCATAAACTGGGACCCGAGTGCCACGAACAACAGGCGCTCCGCCGAGCACATCGTCCGACGAAGTAACTACCTCCCGGGCAGCCTCGAGATCAGACATCCGGTCGCTCGCACTCTTGAGGAATGGCCTCAGATCGATGGTAAGAAAGTCGTCTCGGACCGTCCAGTCCTCCCGGAGCAGCGCAGCCCATGCGAGCCCGCGCGAGCGTGTGAGCTTCGGTCCCGCAGTCCTGATCGCGAACAACCGCTCTTCCGAGGTCAGCCGCTTTGCGGTCTCGAAATAGAAGCTGATGAACGAGCAGGCGCCGGCCAAGATGTGCCGGCCATTATCGACCGATACAAAGGCGTCCGGCAGGATGCGCTCGTCGATGGCGCGATTGACGTCGCGCAGGCTCACACGCGAGACCACGGCGGCCTCGGTTGCCTTCAGCATTTCGGCTACCCCAGGCATCAGACGCTCCCAGTAAATCTTCCGATGTGTCGGAATATATATTGGCTATGCCAGCTTTTCAATAGCGGTGGCATTGCCATGAGCTGCCGAGACCAGGCGGCCGCAAGCGGCCAGAACCAGATTCAGATCTTCAAGATTGTCTGCTCTGCAGCAGATATCCAGCGCTGCGTAGGGCGCCGATGAAGAGGCTTGCATGGCCAGTGATATCCATCTTGGCCTGCAAAGACAGCGGCATGCTCGTCCAATTCTGCAATGGCGCGATGAAACTTGAGAAGGCACCATCGACCATGCAGTAGTGGGTCAGGAGGCCATTCTTGTCCAACATGAGGACACCTGTCTGATCGCTTGTATAACGAATGGCCGCGGCGCGCTGGATTTCCATATCGCCATCGATCCGCACGTCGAAAAGCAGCAGGCCTCGGCTCCTGGCGGCGATTTCCATGGTTTTTTCATTGAAGCTGAGAGGAAGTGTGCGGACGCATTCGACCGCCATCCGGAACACCGCCGCATCCAACTCTTCCGCCATAACCGAGTTGCTCGCAAAAACATGCCGATTGCAATCAATGCGAGCGGCTTGTGCACAGATGTCATTGAGCGCGCCGACCTTCTATGGGCGGGCCCAACTTGCGACACCGACCACCTCTTATGGAGCCCGCTCCGCGGCCTCCGCCTCGTGTGGGGCTATGGTTCGCTGACGACCGATCAGTTGCAGGCGCGGAGAGGACGCAAAGCCGGCTGGTCGCCGGAAGCGGACACGGCCCCCTTGGGGCCGTGCTTACCTCTCTCTGACTGCCAATTTTGCACCCGCCGCTGCGGCGTCAAGGACGAGCGGTTAGAATGCATTTCCAAGAAGTGTCCTGATTGTCTCGTTGCCGCTGCAATCATCGTGCATTTGTGAGGCCATTATCGGTGAGCTTGCACGGTGTCCACAGGAGGGCCCCGCGCATCGCGGAGTGACCACACGAGTCCGACGCAGCGATGCGCGGGAGGTACCTGTGGTCAACGCGGGCACGGTCGGCGAGCCGCACATAGGGATAAAGCTCATGGTGATGGTTATTCCTGCGACGAAGGGGCAGCCCGGCATTCCTGCCGGGTTTCCCATCCTGATGTCCGGCCGCATGGAAATTATCGAGGCAGCCTTCGCCTACCTTCTGGAGTTGGCCACCATTCCAGGCCGCTCGCATTCTCCAGACACGGTGCGCACCTACGCGGAACACTTATACGATTGGTTCGACAGTCTGGAACAGTCCGATCTGGATTGGAGGCTGGCCGATGAGGAAATGATTGCGGCCTACCGAAATCGTATGCTGGAACAGCCCAGTCCCTATACCGGCCGGCCCTATGCGCGGTCCACGATCAATGATCGCATTCGCTCTATCTGCCGGTTCTATAATTGGGCGCATCAACGCGGTTGGGTCGAGCACCTGCCATTCCGCATGATCGATGTACGGATTACCTCCGGGCGCAAGCAGGCTCTGCTAACTCATGCAGATGCCCGATCAGCGGTTGTTGCTGCGAACATCTTGACTGTTGCCGAATTCGAAAAGCTACCGCGCGCGCTTCGAGCCGATCAGCTCGCGCGACTGTTCGGGCATCTTTCCATGCCCTATAGGCTGATGGCGGAATGGGCAGTCTGTACCGGCATGCGGCGGATGGAGCTGTGCGCCTTGACGGTCGCGCAATTGCCCGACAGCAAGAGGCTGGATGCGACGGATCATCCGCTGATAGGTGTACCTTTGGCGATCACGAAGGGCGGCCGACCTCGGACAATCTATCCACCGATCCGTCTTGTCGATCGTACAAACTGGTATGCCGGTGAAGAAAGAGCCGCTCTGGTTCGGAAGCGTCGACACATCTCTTCAGCCTATGAACCGAGTGAGTTCCTGTTCTTGAACAGGCGTGGTGGTGGTGTGACGCGAGCGCACCTCAGCACAGTCTTTGCGGCGGGGTTTGAAGCCGCTAAGGTCGATGGCAGCTTGCACTGGCTTCGCCATACCTTTGCGACGACGATGCTCGCCCGCCTCCAACGGATCGCCGCTAAAAAGCCGGAGATCAATCCGCTCAAAGTGCTGCAGATTCTCCTCGGTCACAGCTCGATCCAGACAACATCCATCTACCTGCGTTGCGTGGATCTGCATCATCGCGAAATCGCCGAGAGCATCGAGTATCTTTACGGTGAGGTCATTCCCGATGCGGTCTAACCGGCCACGTATAGATCGGCGCTTTGCGGCTGCCCCGGCTTGCGACGAGCCGATCTCAAGCGGTGTTGCGATTACTTTCCGCGATGAGTGGGGCAGCGTCGCACAGATATTCGACTTCAGTCGGCTTGGCCTCGCGGTCGACCTTACGATGGTCTTTGCCGACTCCTTCCGCGCATCATTCGCCAGTGCCGCCACGGCGACCCGGAAAGGGTACTGGAAATCGCTTCGTACATTTGCCCGTTTCGCTGCTGAAGACGGCGAAATCACTGAGATTGCGGCACTGACGACAGAGGCCGTAGGTCGCTATGTCGCGTGGCTTGATCGACAGAGATCGCCGACGGGGCAACCTTGGGGAATATCGACACGGCATGGCCGCTACGTGCCTATAAAGATCATGCTCGAGTGGGCGATGCGAAATCGCGCCGATCTCATGCCAGAACAATTGCAGTTCCCGGCCAATCCTTTCCCGGGTCGCCACCGGACACCAGTCCCGCGCCGACTTCCAGCGCATGAGCTGAAGACAATCCTGCGAGCCTGCTATGCCGAAATCGACATCGCCTGGGCTCGCTTCGAGGAGGGGCGCGCAATCCTGGAAACAGACCATGATGGCGTAGCGGACGATCGCCGGGATCTGGAGACGCTGTTGGTCGCAACGGGTCGTGCGGGTGGCGGAATAATGCCATGGTACGATCGTGCCCCGGGGCGGCAGTCACATCGGCGGATGAGGCGCGCCGGTGGCACGCGGATGCTGGCGCAACACCTGCATCTGACGGTCGATACCCTGGTCCCATTCTTTTTGGCTATCGCCATTCAAACGGCGGCCAATCCGGATTCCCTTCGAAACATAGGACGCGATTGCCTGGCCTCGCATCCGCTCGACCCGGATCG
>JBFLWR010000013.1:0-10948 GCA_040755925.1 Pseudomonadota bacterium | reverse complement strand
GAGCCCGGCCTTGGAGCCGGCATGGGCGGAGAGCGCCAGCGCCATCACCCACAGCGCCGCAAGAACAAGGCGTGTCATGTCAAATCCTCCCGGCGGGAAAGCGTTCGCGGTTTCGAGGTTAGGCAGTCAGGTCCACCAATTCGACGGAAAGAGGGCGGCCTACTTTCCCGCCATGCTGTCGGCGAGCGCCTGCGCCTGCTTGAGCAGCGCCGCGAAGGCCGGGTCGGCCGGCAGATGGTCGGCCATGCAGGTGCGATAGTCCGCGTCGCCTTTTTCCCAGGCGGCGTTGGCGGAATCATAGGCCTGCTGGTCCTTGAGGTCCGAGCCCTGGTAGCTCTCCTGGAACTTCTGCGCGGCGGCGTCCGCGGCGCTCCACACGGCCTCGCAGGCCGCGATCTTCGGGACCGACGGCGTGGCGGGAGCTTCGGCGATCATCACGCGATCGCCCTTGACCACGGTGACGACGACCAGCTGGTCGTAGATCGGCCCGACATCCTGCGTCCAGCCGCCGAGCCGTGCCATGGCGATATCGGCGCCTGCTGGCTTGCCCAGCGAGAAGTCGAGCGTCCTGACGAAGGCGGCGTCGCTGCCGATCGCCTGGGTGTAGAAACCGTCGAGCTTCAACGCGTCCTCGATGCCGGCCGGCAATTGCAGGCTGGCGTCGTCCTGGTTGGACTTGGATTGCAGCCAGCGCTCGGTAAGTCCGCGCGTCGAAACCACGATGCTCGGGCCGTCATCGGTCTTGGCGTATCTCAGGCCGTCGAGCATGCCGAAGCCGATATCGGAGGCGCTGAGGCTTTGGAGATTCATCGTGCCGGTTGCCGGGAAATCCTTGACCGAGAGCGGGCCGAGCACGGCGGCAAGCCGATCCTGCAGGTCTGCCAGCGCCTTGGTGTTGGTGGCGTCGAGCGTTTCCACGGCGGCATTCGAGCTTTCCAGCGCGGCGATGTCGGAGATCGCCTTGTCGCGCGCGGCGATGTAGTCGTCCTCGGGCGAGGCCGCGAAAACCGCGCTGCTCGCCAGCGCGAAGACGAATGTCCAGATCAACCGCATCACGACACCTTTCGCCTTTCGGTCCTCCGACAAGACAATGCTCAACAATCAGATGAAAGCAAGGCCTGGCTTCGAAGGAAGCCGGTGCGAGACGGCATTGTGAAGCGTCGGATGCCTTGGCGCCTTAAGGCAGGAGCCAGCAATCTCGTTCATATCCGGCACGTCTCGGCCGCGCCCGAAGATATGTTCTATGGAACAACGATACCGGCGCCTTGCAGCCCTCCGATAACGCACGTCCGCGCGGCACTTATGCCGGTCGGCGCAGGTAATGCTGGTGGAACGTCGCGCAAGCCGGTGGAAACGCGTGATAACCCTAATTCCGCTTTCCGTGGCAAAAGCTTCCCGTATGGAACGCAAAGGAGTACATTAGGAATTGGTTAAGTAATCCAAGCAGTAAGCGTAAGGGGTAGTGCGTCATGAACTTAAAGTCTCTGATCAAGCGCGCCGAAGACGCGGACAAGGAATTTCAGGAACTCCAATCGGATCTGGCGGAAGCCTTCGAGGACTGCCTTACGGCTGACGACCAGCCGCCTTCCGGTGAGGATCCGGCCTCCGGCGAGGAATTCGCGGCAAGTGACGAGGGCCCGCCGCTGGAAAGCCAGCCCGATGCCATGGCCTCGCGTCTCACGCCGCACGCTCAGACAAGGCTGGCGGCCCTGGAGGCGGTCGCGGGTCTGTTCCACGACGGACAGGGCCATCTGGAAGAGATCGGCACGCGACTGGCGGAGATTGCTTCCGCGCACAGGATGACCCGCGATGTCCTGAATGTCCTGCGTCGCGATACGTTGCACGCCAATGAACTGGAACTGGCGAATGCCGCCCTTGCCGCCGAGCGCAAGATCATGTCGGAACAGCTGCTCGACGCCGTCAGGAAGCAGCGTGAGCGCGACGGCGCCGCCGAGGCCTGGCAGCAGCGGGAGGCGAGCCTTGTCCAGGACAGGGAGGCGCTGCGCGAGGCGCTTGCTTCGGTGCGGCTCGAACTGGTCGAGGCCGCGAACGAAAGCGGAAGGCGCGAGGCCGACTTCGGCGAGATTGCCAAGGCATTGGTCGCCAAGACGGTCGAATCCGACAGGCGGGCCAGCGAGAACAAGCTGTTGCGCGAAAAGCAGGTCGGCCTTTCGATCGACCTGGAGCAGGCGCTGAAGCACGAGGCCGAGGCGCGGCACAAGCTGGACGAGTTCACGGCGACCCATGCCAGCGAAACCGCTCATGTCTCCGAATTGCTCGCCTTGCTAGGCAAGCATGAGAAGGAGGAAGCGCGCCTGCAGAAATCGCTAGAGGCAACGCTGGCCAGGCTCGCCGAGACAACCGAGGCGGCCAGCATCAAGGAAAGCGACAGCGCGGCCGAACTGGCGCGGTCTCAGGCGGAGGCGAGGGGATTGCACTCCGAGATCCAGGAACTGCGGTCGCTGCTGGCGCAGGCCTCCGACGACAAGACGGAGGGCGCGGCCGAGATAGCGGGGCTCAAGGTTGAACTGAACGACGCTATCACCGAGCGGCGGATCGTGGAGGAAAGGCTCGCCGTCCTCAAGCATGAGAGCGAAGTCGACAAGAAGAACCTCTCCGCCGTCAGCACCAACCTGTCGCAGCTTACCCTGCAGCAGGCGTCGGAGCAGATCCAGTTCGATGTCCAGAAGCAGGAATGCGAGGATCTGCGCGACGAAGTCGAGGCGCTCAACGCCCGTATCAAGGAACTGTTGCCTTACGAGCGGCTGCAGAGGGTGACGGATGCGAGGTCGCGCAACGACGGCGCGGTCGCAACCAACGGGCTCATCACTGAAGCGGCGCGCTCCACGGGCCGGCGCTCTTCCCGCCGCAACCTGCGCGCCAACGCAGGCTGAGGGTCACGCCGGTGTAGCGGAAGCTTACCCCTTCCGCTTCTCGATCTCGGCCTTGCGCAGCAGGAAGCGCTGGATCTTGCCGCTCGGCGTCTTCGGCAGCTCGGCGACGAACTCGACCTCGCGCGGATAGGAATGCGCCGAGAGCCGCTTGCGGACATGTTGGGCGAGCTCCTCGGCGAGGTCGTCGCTGCCCTTGTGGGTGGGCGCCAGCACCACGAAGGCCTTGACGATCTCGGTCCGTTGCGGGTCGGGCACGCCGACCACCGCCGCCTCGTTCACCGCGGGATGCTCGATCAGCGCGCTTTCGACGTCGAACGGGCCGATGCGGTAGCCGGACGAGGTGATGACGTCGTCGGCGCGGCCGATGAAGGAGACCGAGCCATCCGGCTCGTATTCGACCGTGTCGCCGGTGCGGTAGTAGCCGCCCGAAATCGCCGGCGTCGTCTCCTGGTGGTAGCCGTCGAACCAGCGCAGCGGCGACCGCGCGATATCGACGGCGAGTATGCCGGGCCGGTTGGGGCCTAGCTCGTTGCCCGCTTCGTCCAGCACGACCATGCGGTAGCCGGGCATCGGGAACCCGGCAGAGCCCGCGCGCACCGTGTGCGAAAGCCCGTGATGGTTGTTCACCATCATGCCGTTCTCGGTCTGGCCGTAATGGTCGTGGATGGGCGCCCCGAGATGGGCGTCGAACCAGCGGATCACTTCCGGGTTGAGCGGCTCGCCGGCGCTGCTCACCACGCGCAGCCTGCCCTTGACGCGGGCGGCGGCCTCCGGCCCTTCGGCCATCAGCAGGCGAAAGGCGGTCGGTGAGCCGGCGAGACTGGTGACGCCGAGACGCTCGATGATGTCGTAGGTCGATTTGGCGTTGAAGGCGCCTTCGTAGAAGGTGGTGGCGATGCCGAGCAGCAGGGGCCCGGTGATGCCGTAATAGAGCCCGTAGGCCCAGCCGGGATCGGCGATGTTCCAGAACACGTCGTCGGCGCGCAGACCGATCGCGTCGCGCATATAGGCGCCGAAGGCGAGCAGGGCGCGGAGCGGCACCGGCACGCCCTTGGCGTGGCCTGTCGTGCCAGAGGTCGACATCATCATGAACAGGTCGTCGCCCTTGCGCATCACCGGCTCGCAGTCGGGCGAGGCCGCGGCAAGGGCGGCGCGGAAGTCGATGTCGCCGGCGGGCAGGGCATCCCCGGCGCCGAGGACGATGGCGACGCGCGGATGGTTCTCCACCTCGTCGAGCTTGCCGCGGTTCGCAGGCTTGGTCACCACCAGCTTCGCCTTGCTGTAGCCGAGCCGATGCTCGATCGCCTTTGGCCCGAAGGCGGTGAACAGTGGCTGGTAGACCGCGCCGATGCGCCATGTGCCGAGAACCAGCGCCACCAGCTCCGGAATGCGCGGCAGCATGCCCGCCACCACGTCGCCGGGGCGGACGCCGAGGTCCTTCAAAAAGTTGCCGACACGGCCGGACATGTCGGCAAGGTCGTCGAAACTGTATTCCCTGAGATCGCCATTTGCCGCAATCGCGCGCAGCGCCAGCCTGTTCTCGCCGACATAGCGGCCGCAGCATTCGACATAGGCGTTGACGCCGGTCGCCGGATCGCCATGAAGCCTGGCAATCTCGTCCTCGACGCGGAAGTGAGCAACGACATCGTCATAGCGCTGCAGCCCTGCCACCGCTGGCGTCCTGGTCATGGCATTCCTCCCTCGGCGGCGGGTCAGCTCGCCCACGATGCGCCATCAGGCGAAAAGATTGCCTGAAATCGTTGCACAGGTCGATTGCCGCAAAGGCCAATTGCCGGGCAAGGTGGTGGGAGTATTGGGTCTGGACACGGAGCAGGGGCTTGGCCACCGGCTCGCCCCAGCTCAGTACGCCTGCCCGTAGTGGAGCAGCTTGAAGCAATCGCCGCTGCCCAACCTTGTCTGCGCCAGCAGGGGTTTCGACCGGTCGAGCCACTCCTGATGCGACTTCGCGTCGGCTTCGATCGCATCCGCCGGCGCGACGCTGACGAAGCCTCGCCCCTGGCCGAACAGCCAGCACGCGCGGCCGAGGAATTCCCTGCTGCGCAGTCGCAGGAGATCGGCATCGTAGAAGATGTCGAGCACTTTCTGCTTGATCTTGCGCTCCTTCTCCGGATTGGCGACCGCGGCCTCGACCGGCTCGCCGCCGATTGCGTCCTGTAGGTCCTTGTAGTCGAGCACGAGCTGCGTGGTGGCGTATTTGATCTCGCTCTCGTCGCGCACGATGTTGAACCAAAGCCTGGTATCGAGCTCGTTGACGACGAACGAGGATTCGAAATCACGCGACAGGTTCAGCATATCGAAGTCCCGGACGTCGATATCGCGCTGGACCAGGAGGATTTTGCCGACCTGCTTGCCGAGCTCGCTTCCCTGCGCGCTGACGGCGGCGTTCTTGCCGCCGAGGTCCGGACTGACATAGGCGCCGCCATCGTCCAGCAAGTCGTCGAACTCGCTGAGCGACGCGATGACGGGCGCGCCCCGCGCAATACGCGCCGCGAGCTTGGCCAGGACCTGCTGCAGCTCCGTCTCACGTTTGCGCTGGTCCTGGTAGTTCTGTTGGAAGAAGAAGATGAACAGCGAGACGCCGATGCCGATCAGGATCACGCCAAGCTGCGAGAAGATGTTGCGGTAATATTCCAGCAGCTTTTCGCGATGCCGCTCCTCGTCACGCACGCTGCGGGCCACGCTCAGATTGACGACCAGCGACAGGATCAGCAGTCCCGTGCCGACCAGGATGAGGCCGCCGATGAGCAAGTAGCCGTGGCCTGTGCTGAAATCCATTCGTGCCGTCCCGCAGCCCCGAACCTCGCACATTAATGCCATTTCGCCTGAACACCTATGGCCCCTGGCAAGATCTGGGTTCCGGCCATGCGCTGGTTTCGCAATCGGCGCCTAAGCCGGAGACCCACTCATTCGGCAAGGCAGGGACACTTGGCCTCTCTAAGGCAGGCGCAGGCCTTGCGCTTCCATGTGGCGCTTCCAGCGGCCGCGCAACTCGCCCGGACGGCAGCCGATGCGCTCGTCGAGAAAGGTCGCGGCGCTGATGCGGTCGGTGCGGAAGTGCCGGAAGTCCTGGCGCAGCTCGCACCACGCGGCCAGCAGCCGCACCGCCTCGGCATAGCCGATCATCGTCGGCCAGATGACGCGTTCGCTCTCCTCGTTTCGTTCGTTTCGGTAGCGGATGCGGATCTTGCGGCCCTCGCGGATCGACGCCCGCGCCTGCGCGATGTCGAGCCCGTCCGGCAGGCTCGTCCGGCCGAGCGGCGCGCCGACGCTGGGCTGGCTGACGAAGGGCCGCACCCGCTCCGGCACCACGGTGGCGATCTTGGCGATCAGGTCGCGCGCGGCGCCCGCCAGCACCGCGTCGCCCTTGTCGGCCACCCATTGCGCGCCGAGCACGGCCGCTTCCAGTTCGTCCGGCGTCAGCATCAGCGGCGGCATGTCGTAGTCGCGGTCGAGCACATAGCCGAGGCCGGCCTCGCCACGGATCGGCACGCGCTGTGCAATCAGGTCGGCGATGTCGCGATAGACGGAACGGCGCGAGGTCTCGAGTTCCTCGGCGATCCGGCTGGCGGTGATCGGACGGCTGGAGCGCCTCAAGATCTGGATGATCTGGAACAATCTGTCGGCGCGGCGCACGGCGTGTCTCCTGTTGCCACTATGGTGGCAGCAGGGCTGGTCCACAAGACGAGATACCGCGCCGCAACGGGCGCGACCAAGGAAGGAAGATTCAAATGAATTTCGTCTCGACCCGCATCATCACCGCGGACGTCACAAGGCTAGTCGACTTCTACGAAAAGGCGACTGGCACGAAGCTCACCCGCTACACCGAGGACTTCGCCGAGCTCGTCACCGACGCCGGCACGCTCGCCATCGGCGGCACGCGCACGCTTCAGCTCTTCGGCGGCGACCATGTCGCCAGCCCCGCCGCCAACCGCACGGCGATCATCGAATTTCGCGTCGCTGACGTGGATGAAGAGTACCGGCGGCTGGGCAGTCTCATCGAAGGCGCGCTGGTGCAGGAGCCGACCACCATGCCCTGGGGCAACCGCTCGCTGCTGTTTCGCGATCCCGACAGCAATCTGGTGAATTTCTTCACGCCGGTGACGGCCGAGGCGATAGCGAAGTTTGAAAGGTGAGGGGGCGTCGAGCGGCGTATAGGAGTCTGCGGCAACCGGCAGCGGTTGACGTTGTTGTCCTTCCAGCCGATATCCCGGGCAAATTTTGCCCGAGCCTCCGATGACCACCGACCTCAAATCACCGGCGACCCCCGACGCTGCCTGGCAGGACGATGTCCGCGCCGGCGTGCGTCATGTCCGCGACCTCGATCGGCTTCCGCTCTCGCCTGCCGAGCGCGGCGCCGCGCATGCGGCCGCCACCGCCCACAAGGTGCGCGCGCCGAAAGCCTATCTCGACCTGATCGACTGGAGCGACCCGAACGACCCGATCCGCGCCCAGGTGATCCCGTCGCCTGACGAACTCGTCGTCGCCGAGGGCGAGCTTGACGACCCGATCGGCGACCACGCCTTCAGCCCGGTGCCGAGGCTGACGCATCGCCATGCCGACCGCGTGCTTCTGTTCCCGACCTATCAATGCGCGGTCTACTGCCGCTTCTGCTTCAGGAAGGAGTCGCTCACTTCGATCGGCCGGGGCTACACGCGCGAGGCGCTGGAACCGGCGCTGGCCTATATCGCCGATCATCCGGAAATCCGCGAGGTGATCCTGACCGGCGGCGATCCGCTCTCGCTGCCCGACAAGGCGCTGGAGGAGATCCGCGCCCGCATCGAGGCGTTTCCGCATGTGCGGCTGTTGCGCATCCACACCCGCGTGCCGGTGGCGCTGTCTTCGCGCATCACGCCCGGCCTGGTCGCCGCGCTGCAAGGCAGGCTGATGGTGACCGTGGTGACCCACTTCAATCACCCGCGCGAGATCACCGATGACGTCGAGCGGGCTTGCCGGACGATGCGGCAGGCCGGCTTCGTGCTGCTCAACCAGAGCGTCCTGCTGAAGGGCGTCAACGATCAAGTCGAGGTGCTGGAGGAGCTTTGCCGCGAGCTGATGTACAGGCTCGGCGTCAAGCCCTACTACCTGCACCATGGCGATTTGGCGCGCGGCATGGCGCACCGCCGCACGACGATTGCCGAAGGCCAGGCGCTGGTGGCGGCGCTGCGCCGGCGCCTCTCCGGCATCTGCAACCCGACCTATGTCATCGACCTGCCCGGCGGCGGCGGCAAGGTGCCGCTGGCGGCGAGCCACATCGAGGGCTGCGAGGCCGGGACCTGGCGCATTCGCGGCCAGGACGGCGAGGTGAGGGAGTATCGCGAGGTGGTGGAGTAGGGGAGGGAAATCTCTCGAACTTCCGCCCCATTGCCGAAACGTCGACGACTGACGAAACCCGAACGCGGCTGCCCCACTCATGGCCAGATCGTGTCGCATAGCATTACCCGGGAACCGGAGTCCTCGCCTCGCATTCTATGAGCGGGGACTGAAGGAGTGCAGCGTGAAGGCTTTTTTGGGGATCGTCGGCGGCTTCGTGCTGACCTTGGCCGTGTTCGGCAGCGGACTGGCCTTCGCCGCATGGTTGCTCACCGCCAAGCCTGTGCGCCAGGCGACGCCAGCGATCGGCGTTTCGGAACTCTGGACGAAGGACGCCCAGCCGGTCGATGCGCAAAAGCCGGGCCTCGAGCGCATTCCCGCCCAGCAGGCGGCTGGTGTGTCGGATAACACGACCGGTGACCAGGCCGCGAAGCCCGACAGCCAGACGCGCACCGCCGCCCTTGCGGAGCCGGCGCAGCCCACCCAGCTGCGCCCGTTACAGCCGTTGCCAGGTTTCAGCCAGACCGAACAGCCCGCGCCGGGCGTCGGCTCGACCGCGCAGCCAGCACAGCAGGCGCCGGCCCAGCAGCAGGCGCAGCTTCCCGCCGCCCATCTCGAATGGTGCGCCAACCGCTATCGCAGCTACCGGCCGGAAGAAAACAGCTACCGCTCCTATGATGGCGAGATACGTCCCTGCGTCTCGCCCTATTTCGATCCGGAGGGCGCGACGGCCGTCAATGCCGGCCGGAACGACGGGAACGATCGGGCCCGCAACGATCCGAACCAGGCGACCGACGACCAGGCCGAGATGCAAGGCTATGCGGACACCAGGGACGGCTACGCCACATCCTATGGCGGCCCACCCGAAGAGATCGCGCCCAACCAACAGGCCTATGGCAACGACCGGCAGCTGTCGGGCGACCACATCGACTATTGCTACAACCGCTACCGCTCCTACGACCCGCGCGACAACACCTACCAGCCCTTCGACGGCGGCCCACGCCGGCAGTGCGAATAGAAACGCGCCGCGGGGAGGTCTGAGTACCGTCAGCGCCGCGATCCGTCACGGCACCAGCAGCAGGCAACCGATACCGGGCGGAGACACGACGGAAACACATCGCCCCCTCGCGCGGCATGCCCGCGAAACGCCTGGACGGCATCGTAGGCGCAAGCAAACGCGGAGGAGCGCGCCGATGACACCCGACCAGATCAAGCTTGTGCAGGATAGTTTTCGCGAGGTCGTCCCGATCAAGACGGCGGCCGCGGCCTTGTTCTACGAGAAGCTGTTTGCCATCGACGGCAGCCTCAAGGGACTGTTTCGCGAAACCGACATGAGCAAGCAGGGCGCCAAGCTGATGGCGGCGCTCGGCTTCGTCGTGCACGGGCTTTCCCGTGCCGAGACCATACTGCCAACGGTCCAGGATCTCGCCAGGCGGCATGTCGGTTATGGTGTCGAGGAACGTCATTATCCGATCGTCGGCCAGGCGCTGATCGAGACGCTTGAGGCGGGCCTCGGCGAGGCCTTCACGGCCGAGGTGCGTGGCGCCTGGGCCGCGGCCTATGGCTTGCTCGCCGGCGTGATGATCGCGGCCGCGCGTGAGGTGCAGATCGCTGCATAGTGCGTCGTTGGGTTCCCGGACCCCGCGAGGCGGCGCGAGGAACGGGAAGCGCTTGGCCAAAAGGGCGCGGGCGCCGGGCGCAGCGAGGCGGAGAAGGGGCTTTGTAATGCAGTTCCCCTACTTCGCCTGCTCTTTATTACATGACGGGCAGCGCCGCGATTCTCCGCGACGCCTGCAGGGCAGCCATCGAAAAGAGGGGCGCCGCCCCGCCGGTCCCTCAGCGTCTACTCGTCCAGAACGGCGCCTTCACCCTACGATCTTCCCCGGATTCATCACATTGGCCGGATCGATCAATTGCTTGATCATCCTGGACAATTCCTGCTTCACCGGGTCGGCGTGGCGCTCATAGGCCTCGCGCTTGTCGAGGCCGACGCCATGCTCGGCCGAGAACGAGCCGCCGGCCTCGCGCAGCCCTTCATAGAGCACGTCCTCGATCGCTTCGTGCCGCTCATGCGAAACCGGTCCGTCGCAATTGATCGAGATGTGCAGATTGCCGTCGGCGAGGTGGCCGTAGACATAGGGCGCGTAAGAAGCGTCGATCGTCTTCAGCCCCGCCTCGATACGCGCCACATAGGCGTCCAGCGCGGCCGCCGGCACGGAAACGTCGAAGGAGGGCGCCATGGGGTGCGCGCGCTCGATCTGCTCGGTCTCCTCCCGCAGCCGCCACATCGCGGCGGCCTGGGCTTCCGAACTCGCGACCAGCCCGTCGACGATTGCCGCCTCTTCCCAGATCGCCGCCAGCCCGTCCTCCAGCGCGCTTCTCGCCGTCTCCAGGGAGTCGGCGCCGAGCCCCAGCACAAGCAGGCACGGCGCATCGAGAGGCAGGCTGCCCGGCGCATAGTTCAGAGCCCGCTGCATGAGCGAGGCAAAATTGCGCCACAAGATCTCGGCGGCGGTGAGCCGCGCGCTGGTCGAGGCCAGGAAATGGCGAACGATGCGCTGCGCGCTCCGTGCGTCCGGTACGCCGACAAGCGCCGTGGCGCTGGCTTGAGCCACCGGGTCAAGCCGCACCGCGATGCGGGTGACGATGCCGAGCGTCCCCTCGGCGCCGATGAACAGGTGCTTCAAATCATAGCCGGCGCTGGTCTTCAGCACCCGGGTGAG
>JBFLWR010000129.1:0-11357 GCA_040755925.1 Pseudomonadota bacterium | reverse complement strand
CCAAGCAGCAATCGACGGCGCGGGGCTCGCCTTCGTGTTCGAGCCTTATGTCCACGCGCCGCTCGCCGACGGAAGGCTGATCCGGGTGCTGGAGGACTGGTGCCCGTCTTTCGAGGGCTTCTTCGTCTACTATCCCAGCCGCCGGCAGATGCGACCTGCGCTCAGGGCCTTCGTGGACTTCTTCAAGACGGGCGGATAGCGGCTTGTAGGCAGGGTGGAAGAAAACCGTCGCGACCAGCGTTTTTCGACCATGCAGTCCATCACCAACATCGCCACCCGTTATGGCTGGCCAACCATCATCCTCCACTGGCTGATCGGCATCATCTTCATCGGCCAGTTCGTGCTCGGCTTCGCCATGGTGCGGATCGCAAGCCAGCGGACGTCCTTCGAGCTCATCCAGTTGCACAAATCCTTCGGCTTCCTGCTGCTCGGGCTGATCATCCTGCGTATCGCCTGGCGGTTCGGAAATGCGGCGCCGCCGCTGCCGCCTTCGGTCGGGGCCCTGGAGCGACGGACGGCACCGCTGGCGCATTTCGCGCTCTATGGCTTCCAGATCGCCCTGCCGCTGTCCGGCTGGGCGCTGATCTCGGTGTCGACGCTGGAAATCCCCACGATGCCGTTCGATCTTTTCGTGATGCCGAACCTGCCGCTGGCCGAATCCGACGCGGCCGAGAGCTTCTGGTCGTCCGCGCACTGGTATCTCGCCTATGCCGGCATCGCGCTGGTGGCGCTGCATGTGGCGGCCGCGCTTCGCCACCATTTCCTGCTGCGCGACAATGTGCTGACACGCATGATCACGCCTTCGTCAGGTGGGGAATAGAGCGGCGGACTCGCGCGTTTGTGGGGGTGAGGCCGCTGAAGGCGTTGCCTCCAAGAAAGAGGAACACTCCCATGTATGCTCGCATCCTCGGATCGGCCGCCCTGGCCGCTTGCCTTGTCGTGCCGGCAATAGCCGCGGTGGCACTCAGCGACGCCGCCGGCAGCTACACGATCAGCACGGCGGGCTCTTCGATCCGCTTCACCATCGGCAAGGCCGGCGGCGGAGGGTTCGACGGCGCCTTCGCCCGCTTCAAGGGCACCATCCGCATCGACAATGGCGATGTCGGCCGCTCGAAGGTCGATCTCACCATCTATCCGGAAAGCGTCGGCACCGGACAGGGTCGCATCGACGCCTTCCTGCGTTCCGACGCGGTGTTCGATAGCGCCAACAATCCGGAAATCCAGTTCCGCTCGACCAGCGTGACCCGTACAAGCGACACGACGGCCCTCGTAACGGGCCAGCTGACGGCGCGCGGCAGGACGTTTCCGGAAAAATTCACGGCCGAGCTGGACGGGCTGAAATCCGGCACGATCAAGTTCCACGTCACCGGCAAGGTGCTCAGATCCCGCTACGGCATGGATGTCGGTACGCCGCTCTACTCCAACGTCGTCGACTTCAACATGATGCTGACGGGCAGAAGGGGGTAGTTCCCCGCATTGGCTTTTCCGTCGATTTCGGGCAAACCTCGTCGCCTGTAAATCGACATGGAGAAGCGCAATGTTCCGATGGGGTGTTCTGTCGACGGCAAAGATCGGCCGCGAGCAGCTTTTGCCGGCGATCGTGGACTCGGAAAACGGCGTCCTGTCGGCGATCGCCAGCCGCGACCTGTCGAAGGCCAAGACGCTGGGCGACCGGTTCGGCGCCCGCCATGCCTTTGGCTCCTATGAGGAACTGCTCGCTTCCAATGACGTCGACGGCGTCTACATTCCGCTGCCGACCTCGCAGCATGTCGAATGGACGGCGAAGGCGATCGAAGCGGGCAAGCATGTGCTGGTCGAGAAGCCTCTGGCGCTCGACGCCAAGGACATCCCGCCGCTGATCAAGCTGCGCGACGACAAGAAGGTGCTGGTCTGCGAGGCCTTCATGGTCATCTACCACCCGCAATGGATCAAGGTGCGCGACCTGATCGCCAGCGGCGCCATCGGCCGGCTGCGCCACGTGCAGGGCGCGTTCTCCTATTACAATGTCGACCCCAACAACATGCGCAATCAGCTCGACCTCGGCGGCGGCGCGCTGCCGGACATCGGCGTCTATCCGACCGTGTCGACGCGGTTTTCGACCGGCAAGGAGCCAGTCCGCGTCCAGGCCACGATCGAGCGCGACAAGACCTTCGGCACCGACATCTATTCCTCGGTGCGCGCCGATTTCGGCGACTTCGAACTCTCCTTCTACCTCTCGACGCAGATGGCGGCCCGCCAGGTGATGGTGTTCCATGGCGAGAAGGGCTTCATCGAGGTCTTTGCGCCGTTCAATGCCGGGCTCTACGACCATCACCGCGTCGAGTTGCACAACCAGAACCACACCGAGGCGCAGGTATTTCGCTTCCCCGGCACGCAACAGTACCGGCTGGAATGCGAAGCCTTCGTGCGCGCCGCCCAGGGCGGCAAGGACCGCGTCTTCACGCTGGAGGAATCGGTGCTCAACCAGAAGGTCATCGACGCCATCTTCCGCGCCGGCGAGAAAGAGGGCTGGGAAGCCGTCTGAGCCTTTGCACCAAGCTAGCCGGCTAACCCTGGGAGGAACGGATGGCTGACGCGGACGTGATCATTGTCGGCGCGGGGCTGGCCGGCCTCGTTGCCGCCGCCGAACTGACCGAGGCCGGCAAAAAAATCGTCATCGTCGACCAGGAGCCGGAACAGTCGCTGGGCGGCCAGGCCTTCTGGTCGTTCGGCGGATTGTTCCTGGTCGATTCCCCCGAGCAGCGGCGCATGCGCATCCGCGATTCGCACGACCTGGCGCTCGAGGACTGGATGGGCACCGCGGCCTTCGACCGGCCGGAGGATTTCTGGCCGCGCAAATGGGCGGAAGCCTATGTCGGCTTCGCCGCCGGCGAGAAGCGCTCCTGGCTGATCGAGCGGGGCTTGAAATTCTTCCCTGTCGTCGGCTGGGCCGAGCGCGGCGGCGGCAATGCGTCGGGCCACGGCAATTCCGTGCCGCGCTTCCACATCACCTGGGGCACCGGGCCGGGCGTGATCGAGCCTTTCGTGCTGCGCTTACGCGAGGCGCAAAAGCGCGGGCTCGTCGAGTTCAAGTTCCGCCACCGGGTCAACGAGATCATCCGCACCGGCGACACCGTCACCGGCGTGCGCGGGGACGTGCTGGAGCGGAGCAGTGCCGAGCGCGGCCGCAAGAGCTCGCGCGCAGTGACCGGAGACTTCGAATTCCACGCGCAAGCGGTGATCGTCGCCTCCGGTGGCATCGGCGGCAATCACGAGCTGGTGCGCAGGAATTGGCCTGAGCGCCTGGGCACGCCACCCAAGCGGATGATCACCGGCGTGCCCGACCATGTCGACGGCCGCATGCTGGCGATCACCGAAGCGGCCGGGGGCAGGATCATCAACCGCGATCGCATGTGGCACTATGTCGAAGGCATCAAGAACTGGGCGCCGATCTGGACCGATCATGCGATCCGCATCCTGCCCGGTCCGTCCTCGATCTGGCTCGACGCGCGTGGAAAACGGCTTCCGACGCCGCTCTATCCGGGCTTCGACACCTTGGCCACGCTCAGCCACATCATGGGCACCGGCTTCGACTATTCCTGGTTCATCCTGACGAAGAAGATCATCCAGAAGGAGTTCGCGCTATCGGGCTCCGAGCAGAACCCTGACCTCACCGGGAAGAGCTGGCGGCAGGTGCTGGGCCGCGCGACGAGCGGCATTCCCGGCCCGGTCAAAGCATTCATGGAGAAGGGCGAGGATTTCATCGTCGAGGCCGACCTTTCGAAGCTGGTGGCGCGCATGAACGCGCTGGCCGGCGGCGAGCCGCTGCTCGATCTGGCGCAGGTCGAGCGCGAGATCCGCGCCCGCGACAGGCAGCTCGACAATCCGTTCTCGAAGGACGCGCAGATCACGGCGCTGCGCGGCGCGCGCGCCTATCTCGGCGACAGGCTGATCCGCACGGCAAAGCCGCACAAGATGCTCGACCCGGCGAACGGCCCGCTGATAGCCGTTCGCCTCAACATCCTGACCCGCAAGACGCTGGGCGGCCTTGAAACCGATCTCGACAGCCGCGTGCTCGACGCCGCCGGCCAGCCGGTGCCGGGGCTCTATGCGGTGGGCGAAGTGGCCGGTTTCGGCGGCGGCGGCGTGCATGGCTATGCCGCACTCGAAGGCACCTTCCTCGGCGGCTGCATCTTTTCCGGCCGCAGCGCCGGGCGAGCGGCAGGGGCCACGATTGCGTGAACGGAAGGGCTTGAGACGGTCATCGGGCCAGTGGCAGGATGACCGGCATTTTTTTTGTCAGCTCTCGTGAACGAACTCCAATCGCAATGAGGATGACATGCGCATCATCATCTATGGCATCGGCGCGGTCGGCGGAGCCATCGCGGCCCAGTTGAGTTTTTCCGGGCACGCGGTCATCGGCATCGCGCGCGGGCGGCAGCTCGATGCCATCCGCGCCTCGGGGCTGACGCTTTCGACGCCGCAAGGCACCAGGACCGCGCGCTTTCCCGTCCATGCCGATCCGGCGGAGATTTCCTTCAGGCCGGACGATGTCGTGCTCCTGACGATGAAGACCCCTGATACGCTCGGCGCGCTGCAGCGGCTCAAAGCCGCAGGTGCGGAGGCGCAGCCCATATTCTGCTTCCAGAACGGCGTCGCCAACGAGCCGCTGGCCTTGCGTTTCTTCGCCAATGTCTATGGCGCGACGGTGATGCTGCCGTCCGACTATGAGACGCCCGGCGAGGTCACCGCCTATTTCGCGCCCAGGATCGGCGCTTTCGATATCGGCCGCTATCCCTCCGGGAGCGACGACACCGTCGAGAAGCTGTGCGGAGTTCTCGGCGCTTCAGGCTTCATAGTCGACCCCCGGGACAATGTGATGAGCAGCAAATACCGCAAGCTGCTGGCCAACCTTCGAAACATCATCGACGCGGCGCTTGGGGAGGCCGAGCTGCAGCGGAAATGGTCTGCCAAGGCACGGGCCGAAGCCGAGGCGGTGATGAGCGCGGCCGGAATCGACTGGGACAAGACCGACGCCATGGCTCGGGAACAACTGACCATCACCACTGTCCCGGGCCGGGTGCGCGTCGGGTCGTCGACGCTGCAGAGCATCGTGCGCGGAACCGGCTCGCTTGAAACGGACTTCCTCAATGGCGAGATCGTCCTTCTCGGGCGGCAGCAAGGCATGCCTACGCCCGTCAATTCCGCTTTCTGCAGGCTGTCGGTCGAACTGGCCAGCGGCCGCATGCAGCCACAATCGGTTGGCGACGACACGATCGTCGCCCTGATTGACGCGATCAGCGAGGGAGGCTGATTGCCGGGGCGGCCATCCACTTCATCGGCGATCGATGGCTGCCTCGGAGGAACCCATCAAATAACCGTGAGGAGGCGTGATCGTCACGGATCGGCCATCAGGGCAGCCACTTTGGGCGGCGTAGGGACAGCTAATTGAGCGCTTGCTCACCAAGGAGGACACTATGATTCGCAAAGTTCTGGCCACAGCTTCGGTTGTTGCGCTCGTCAGCATGCCGGCATTCGCCGCGACCCAGTACTGGGTGGCGAAAGATGCCTCGACCAAGAAGTGCTCGGTGGTCGACAAGAAGCCGGACGGCAAGAAGCTGACCGACGCCGGAACGAAGGCCTATGATTCCAAGGGCAATGCCGAAAAGGCAATGAAGCTGCTGAAGGACTGCAAGTGACATGAAACCCCGCCCGGCGAAGGCCGGGCGGGTTTTTCCCCGGGGCAGGTTCCATCGCCGCCCGTATTGCGTCCGAGAGTGTGCCCGTCGCAGCCGACCGGCGACGCCGAAACCCACCCCATTCTCCCGACCAGACGATATCGCCCCGCGCCGCGCGACCCAGGGCGACGACATCCAGAATTCATTTGGCTGATGCAAGGTGGCGGAAAACCGGTCCCGGCTTCGGCCGGCCTCGGACGCCACGACGCAGACCCCATCTCAAATCGGCCGCAAAGGCAAATCAACTGGCCCAGCATCACCAGCTTATTGTCTTTTGGCCAATCACGGCATAGTGCGAGCGAACACGAACTCGCGGGGTTCCCAATGTCCCTCAATGAAGCAAGCAAGCCCGCCAAGAAAAACGCGAGCCAGGCCAAAGTAGTGGCGGGATCGCCACCGCGCGAGCAGGTCCTTATCGGCCCCGATTTCATCCACAAGGGCGAGCCTAATGAGCGGCTCGACCGGTTTTTCGGCGATCTGGCCAGCCGTTTCGACGCGGCGCCCGCGGTCATCTCCCACGGCCGGCCCTGGTCCTATCGCGAGCTGAACAACCGCGCCAACCAGTTCGCGCATCTTCTGATCGAGCGTGGCGTGAAGCCGGGCGACAGGATCGGCCTGCTCCTGGACCGTTCGGCCGAAACCTATATCGCCATACTGGCGGTGATGAAGGCCGGCGCGGCCTTCGTCCCGCTCGCCACCGCGTTCCCCGAAGACCGCATGATCATGATCATCGAGGACGCCAACGTCACGATGGTGATCAGCGTCTCCGGCTACGCCGCGCGCGTGGCGCGCCTGCCGGTGCCGCATATCTCGATCGACTCGGCGGAGTCCGAAATCGCGCTCCAGCCGGAAACCGCGCCGCTGCCCGAGGGCAGCCGCGACCAGACCTGCTACATCCTCTACACGTCGGGCACCACGGGCAAGCCGAAGGGCGTGGTCATCACGCATCAGAGCTTCTGCAACTTCATCCGGGTCGCGGCGGCGTCCTACGGCTATCAGCCCGGCGACCGCGTGTACCAGGGCATGACCATCGCCTTCGACTTCTCCTCGGAGGAGATCTGGGTGCCGTTCGCGGCCGGCGCCACCGTGGTGCCGGCGCCAGGACAGCAGCCACTGGTGGGCGAGGAACTGGCCGCCTTCCTGCGCGAGCACAACATCACCTGCATGGCCTGCAGCCCGACGCTGCTGTCGTCGATCGAGAGCGACGCGCCGAGCCTGCGCGCGATCCTCGTCGGCGGCGAGGCCTGCTCGCACAAGCTGGTGGTGCGCTGGGCGAAGCCCGGCCGCCAGATCCTCAACACCTATGGCCCGACCGAGGCGACTGTGACCGCCACCATGGCCCTGCTGACGCCGGACGAGCCGGTGACTATCGGCAGGCCGCTGCCCACCTACTCCATCGCTATCCTCGACCCTGAGAAGCCCAAGGTGCTCAACGGCGACGCGCTGGGCGAAATCTGCATCGGCGGCATGGGCGTGGCGGTCGGCTATCTCAACCGGCCGGAATTGACCGACCAGAAATTCATCAAGGATTTCATCGGGCTGCCGAACAATCCGAGCGGCCGCATCTACCGTACCGGCGACCTTGGCCGCATCAATGACAAGGGCGAGATCGAATATCACGGCCGCATCGACACGCAGGTGAAGATCCGCGGCTACCGCATCGAGCTTGGCGAGATCGAGGCCGTGCTGCTGGACCAGCCGAGCATCGCGCAGGCTGCGGTCACGACCTGGGAGATCGAACCGGACCGTACGGAACTGGTCGGCTACTATGCGCCCAAGGTCGGCGGCGAAGGCGTGGACCGCACGGCGCTGGTGCAGGAGCTGAAGCGGCGGCTGCCCGACTACATGGTGCCGGCCTATCTGGAGCAGCTGCCGGCGATCCCGATGACCGTCTCCAACAAGGTCGATACGCGGAAACTGCCGAAGCCGACCAGCGCGCGCGTCGCCGCCGGCCATGCGATGATCGACCCGCGCAACGAGGACGAGAAGTTCCTCGTCGACACGCTGCAGGACGTGCTGAAGTTCGAGGACGTCTCCATCGAGGACCATTTCTTCGACGATCTCGGCGCGAACTCGCTGCTGATGGCCCGGTTCTGCGCGCGCATCCGCTCGCGCAAGGCCTGGGCGACGACCTCGATGCGCGACATCTACCTGTACCCGACGGTCGCAAAGCTCGCCGACCACCTGCGCGCGCCGCAGATGGCCGCGGTCGCCGCCAGCGAGCCGATGCTGACGCACCGGGCCTCCAACCTGGCGTACTGGACCACGGGCTTCGGGCAGCTGCTGTTCTACGCCACCTACAGCTATCTGTCGCTCTGGGCGATCAATGACGGCCTCAACTGGGTCTATGACGCCCTGGACGACGCGCCCACCCTCTACATGCGCTGCGTTCTGTTGTCCGCCGGCGTCTTCTTCGGGCTCACCGGCTTTGCCGTCCTCGCCAAATGGCTGCTGGTCGGCCGCTGGAAGGCCGAAACGTTCCCGATCTGGGGCTGGCAGTATTACCGCTTCTGGGTCGTGAAGACCTTGGTGCGCTCGGCGCCGGTCGTGCTGTTCCGCGGCAGCCCGCTCTACAGCCTCTACCTGCGCCTGCTCGGCGCGCGGCTCGGCAACCGCACGGTCATCGAATGCCGCTCCGTTCCAGTCTGCACCGACCTGATCACGATCGGCGACAATTCGATCCTGCGCAAGGATTCGATGATCCTCGGCTTCCGCGCCCAGGCCGGCTACATCCATACCGGCCCCGTCGACATCGGCAACGACGCCTTCATCGGCGTCGGCTCGACCCTGGATATCGACACCCGCATGGGCAATGGCGCACAGCTCGGCCACGCCTCGTCGCTGCATCGCGGGCAGGTGATCCCAGCCGGCGAGCGCTGGCACGGATCGCCGGCGATCCCGACCGAGGCCAATTACTGCACGGTTCCCAACGTGCCGCTGTCGCGTGTGCGCCGGGTCGTCTACGAGACGATCCAGCTCTTCATCCTCTTCGCCATCGTCACGCCGTTCCCGCTCCTGTTCCATACCTATTGGGAAAACGTCAGCGACGACTACCAGGAGACCATCGGCATCGTGGCGATCGGCACCACGGTCACGGTGGTCGGCTTCATCGTCGGCGGCGTGCTGCTGGCGGCGCTCGTGCCACGGCTGTTCAACCTGCTGCTGAAGCCCGGCCGGAACTATTCGCTCTACGGTTTCCACTATTGGCTGCAGTCGATGCTGGAGCTGGTCAGCAACGTACGCCTGCTGAACGTCCTGTTCGGCGACAGCTCGGCCGTCGTCTACTACCTGCGGGCCATCGGCTGGCGGCTGAACAAGGTGGATCAGACGGGCTCCAATTTCGGCACCAACCAGCGGCACGAGAACCCGCTGCTCAGCGAAATCGGCTCGGAAACCATGGTGTCCGACGGCCTGTTCATGGTCAACATGCAGAAGTCGGCCAACTCCTTCCGGCTCGAGCACACGCGGGTCGGCGACCGCAACTTCTTCGGCAACAACATCATTTATTCGCCGGATTCCCGCACCGGCGACAACTGCCTGCTCGGCACGAAGGTGCATGTCCCGGTGGACGGTCCGATCCGCGAAAATGTCGGCCTGCTGGGCTCGCCGCCCTTCGAGATCCCGCGCATGGTCAATCGCGACAGGGAGCTTCTCGGACTGATTTCCGACAAGGAGCGCAACCGCCGCCTGCCGCGAAAGAACCTGCACAATCTCGTCACGGCGTTGCTGTTCCTGGCCGCGCAGTGGCTGATCCTGTTCCTGACGCTTGCGATCTGGGACCGCGCGCTCAACTACTACACCGAATGGGGTCAGACGGCCCTGTTCGTGGCGGTGGTGCTGACCACGGCGATCGGACTTCCGTTCTACATCTTCCTCGAACGCGTCAGCCTCGGATTCCGCCGGCTGAAGCCGCGCATGGCGACGATCTACGACCCGGTCTTCTGGCGGCATGAGCGTCATTGGAAACTGTCGGATTCCCCGATCATGGGCCTGTTCACCGGAACGCCGTTCAAGCCGCTCATCCTGCGCCTGGTCGGTGTCAAGGTTGGACGGCGCCTCTATGACGGGGGAAGCATCATAACCGAGCGGTCCCTGGTCGAGCTCGGCGACGACGTGACGCTCAACGAAGGCTGCGTCATCCAGGCCCACTCGCTGGAGGAAGGCGCGTTCAAGTCCGACTACATCCGCATCGGCGATGGCTGCACGCTGGCCCCGTCCGCCTTCGTCCACTACGCGGTGGTGATGGGCAAGGGATCCGTCGCCGACGTCGACTGCTTCGTGATGAAGGGCGAGGTGATCGAGCCCAACACCGTCTGGCGCGGCAACCCGGCGAAGCTCTATGGCGTCGTGACGCCGATCGATGCGCGCGCGATGAAGATCGGCCACGCGCCGTGAAAGACCACGCCGGCTTGAGCGACCGGCCGGTCGCCCTGGAGCCCGTTGGAAAGGGCAACAGGGCGGCGGTCCTGGCGCTCGAGCTGTTGCCCGACCAGCAGGGATTCGTCGCGTCCAACGCCGAATCGCTGGCCGAGGCCCGGCGCGATGACGAGGCCATCGCGCGCGCCGTCGTCGCCACTGGGCGCATCGTCGGATTTCTGATGTACAGCGCGCCCGACGACGATGACGAGGCGATCATCTATCGTTTCATGATCGACCGCCGCGAGCAGGGCAAAGGCCTGGGACGCGCCGCTGTCGGCGTGGCGCTGGAGGAGATCAGGCGCCTGGAGCACATACGCCGCGTTTCGATCTGCTACGAGCCGGAGAACGAGGCGGCGCGCCGCCTTTATGCCAGCTTCGGTTTCGTCGAGCAGGGATTGGACGAGGACGACGAGATGATCGCCGTGCTCGAATTGAGCCGGTAAGGCGTTGCGCGGCCGCTCCGAGAGCGCTCCAACCGCAACCGAGAGGGCGGTGGACCGCGCCTTGGCCGCCCTTGCGCCACCCGGCCTGTTGACTGGCTGCCACCATATCCAGGCGGGAGACGAACAGCATCTCCTGCCGGCGGAAAGCGCCTCCATGGCCACCCGAGAGAACAAAGCCCGCACCGCCAGTGGTGCGGGCCGCCACATCGCGCACGAACTGCTGCTGCGCATGGGGTCCGCGGACCTCGCGGTATTGCGGGGCCGCTCGGGAAACCCGATCTGGCCGGCGGGCATCATCGGATCGATCGCACATGATGACGAGATGGCCGTGGCGGTCGTCGCGCGAGCCGGCGCGGTGCGAAGCGTCGGCATCGACATCGAGCCTGCCTTGCCGTTGCCTCCCGATCTCTTGTCGGTGGTGGCCGCATCGCAGGACCGCCTCGGCGATCTCGATCCCGGCCTCGGCGGCCGCATCCTGTTCGCGGTCAAGGAGGCGGCTTACAAGGCGTCGTTTCCGCTCGACGGCCTGGTCCTGGGCTTCGAAGACATCGCCGTCGATTTCCAAACGGGGGAAGCCGTCACCTCGTTCGGCCGCAGGCTCGCGGTGCGCTTTGCCGTCACCCCCAGAATCCTGGCGCTGGCTTACCCGGCCTAGGACCAATCGACATTCAGGATTCAAATTTGGATTGATGCATGATTCATAGGCTTCCAGATTGGATCTGGAGAGCGATGAATGGTTCGTCGATATGAACTCAGCAGTGCGCAATGGCACCGCATC
>JBFLWR010000128.1:0-12258 GCA_040755925.1 Pseudomonadota bacterium | reverse complement strand
CCATCGCCGAATATCTGGGGCTCGCGCCGACCATGGCCAATGTCGTCGACCTCGGCGGCGCGTCAGGCGCCGGCATGGTCTGGCGCGCGGCCGCGGCGATCGAGGCCGGCATGTGCGAGGCGGTGCTTTGCGTGCTCGCCAACAACCGCGAGGCGGTGGCGCCGCGCTCACCCAACCGCAATCCGATCCGCGAGTTCGACGTGCCCTTCGGCGCTTCCGGCGCCAACATCTCCTATGCGCTGCTGATGCAGGCGCATATGGCCGAGCATGGCTCGACCGCGCGGGATTTCGCCATGATCGCCGCGGCGGCGCGCGCCAACGCGCAGCTCAATCCCGATGCGATCTTCCACGGCAAGCCCGCCGATGTGGAGGCTGTCCTGGCTTCGCCGATGATCGCCTCGCCGCTGCACCTTCTTGAGATCGTCATGCCGGTTGCCGGCGGCGAAGCGGTGGTGGTCACTTCGGTCGAACGCGCGCGTGCACTGCCCAACCGCCCAGTGCACCTGCTCGGCGCCGGCGAAAAGGTCACCCACCGCGCGGTGAGCCAGGCGCCGAGCCTGACCTCCGGACCGCTTAAGAGCGCCATGGCGCGGGCCTTCGCGCAGTCCGGCACACGAGCCGACGACATGAACCTTCTGTCGCTCTACGACTGCTACACGATCATGGTCGCGACGACGATCGAGGATGCCGGCCTCTGCGCGCCGGGCGGGTTCGGCGCTTGGCTGCGCGACCACGACCTTTCCCACAAGGGCGACAAGCCGCTGAACACGCATGGCGGCCAGCTTGGCTTCGGCCAGCCCGACCTTGCCGGCGGCATGACCCATGTCGTCGAGGCGGTGCGGCAGCTGCGCGGCGAGGCGGGCGAACGCCAGATCGCCAAGTCCGATCTGGCGCTGGTCACCGGCAATGGCGCGACGATGAGCGAGGCGACCGCGCTCGTCCTGGGAGCAGCCTGATGTCCGTCGATCTCGATGCGCTGAAGACCCCAGGCCCGACGATCACCGCGCTTACAGCGCCGTTCTGGGAAGCCGCCGCCGAAGGACGGCTGAAGATCCAGCGTTGCGAGGACTGCGGCAAGGCCGTGTTCTATCCGCGCCCGATCTGTCCGCATTGCTGGAGCGCGCGCTTGGTCTGGGTTGAGGCGTCCGGCAAGGGCCGGCTGAAGTCCTTTTCCGAAGTGCACAAGCCGGGCCATCCGGGTTGGCTGCCGGCCGCCCCTTATGTCGTCGGCCTTGTCGAGCTGGCCGAAGGCCCGACGATGCTGAGCCTCATCCTGGCCGGCACACAGCCGCTACGAGTCGGGGGCATGTTGCAGCTTGCACCGACAGCCACCGGTGGCCGCGTTCTGCCGGCCTTCAAACCAGTCGAACCCGCAACAGAGGAGAAGCCGGGATGAGCACCGAGACCAAGGACGGTTGGGTTGGCGTGGTCAAGGGGCGTCCCCAGGTCGGCGCCTTTGCCGAGCGCACGCGCCGCACGCAAATGAGCGACATCGAAGCCTTCACTGGCATCACCGGCGACCGCAATCCGCTGCACTACGACCGCGCGCTGGCCGAGAAGTCGGTGTTCGGCAAGCTGATCGTGCAGGGTGGCGTCACCTCCGGCATCCTCAACGCGCTGGTCGCTGAGGACCTGCCAGGTCCCGGAACCGTGTTCCTCGAGGTGGCCTGGAAGTTCGTCAAGGCGGTTGGCGTTGACGAGGAGATCACCGGACGCGTGGAGGTCAGGGAAGTGCGCCCCGACAAGCCGATCTGCAAGATCGAGACCAGCGTGCGCAACGGCCAGGGCGAGCTTTGCCTCACCGGCACCGCGACGGTGTTCACTGTGCCGCTGCAAGGGGCATGAGCGCGATCAGCGGCAACCCGCTGGGCGCGGCCGCCGACGGCGAACGCTGGCGCGTGCTGTCGCTGCTTTGCCTGGCGGTCGTCCTGTCGCTGACCACCTGGTTCTCGGCGACTGCCATCCTGCCGGAACTGAAGCAGGAGCTGGCGCTCAGCGCGAGCGGCGAGGCCTGGCTGACCAACGGGGTCCAGCTCGGCTTTGTCCTGGGCGCGCTGGCGGCCAGCTTGGTCAATCTTCCCGACCTGGTGCGGCTTAGCCGGCTCATGGCGACTGCCGCGATGGTTGCGGCCATCGCCAATGCGAGCTTGCTGCTTCACCCCGGTCCAGGCGGCGTCATCGCCGCGCGCATCGTCACGGGCGCGGCGCTTGCCGGCGTCTATCCGCCGGCGCTGAAGCTGGTCGCGACCTGGTTCACGCGTGACAGAGGGCTGGCGCTCGGCGCGGTCATCGGCGCGCTCACCATAGGCTCGGCATTGCCGCATCTCTTCCGCGCCATCCTGAGCACGGTCGACTGGCGGCCGGTCGTTGCCGCCGCCAGCCTGGCGACGGCCGTCGGCGCGCTGCTCTTTCTCCTTTTCGCCAAGGAGGGGCCTTATCCTTTCGGCAAGGCCGTGTTCGAGCCCTCGCGCATCGGCCAGGTGTTTCGGGAGCGGCCGCTTCTGCTGGCCAATCTCGGCTATCTCGGCCACATGTGGGAACTCTATGCCATGTGGGCCTGGCTGCTCGCCTATACGCGCGCCGCCTTCGAGGCGCAGGCGGTCGGGACGGCGGCGACCGCGTCGCTCTCGACCTTTTTCGTCGTCGGGTCGGGTATCCTCGGCTGCCTGTTAGGCGGCTATCTGTCCGACCGCATCGGCCGCACCGCGACCACGGCCGGCATGATGATCGTGTCGGGCGGCTGCGCGCTGCTGATGGGGTTCCTGTTCACCGGCCCGCTTTGGCTTTTCACGCTCGTCGCCATTGTCTGGGGCATTTCGGTGATCGGCGATTCGGCGCAGTTCTCCGCCGCCGTCACCGAGCTCGCCGATCGCCGCTTCGTCGGCACGGCGCTATCGGTGCAACTCGGCGCCGGCTTCGCGTTCACCGTGCTTGCGATCTGGCTGACGCCGCGCTTCGCCGACCTCATCGGCGGCTGGCGCTGGGCGTTCCTGCTGCTGGTTCCCGGACCGGTTCTCGGCGCTATCGCCATGCTGTGGTTGCGAAACCTGCCGGAGAGCGAGAAAATGGCGGACGGCCTTCGATAGGCCGCTGCCGCAACCTGAGTCGCGGCAAATGATTTGCAGCGGGTCCGAATGGAACAAGCAACCAGAATGCGCGGGCGTCCCCGTTACGACCAGGAAGATGCAGAGGCTGCCGAGGCGTTCCGCTCGATCGGCTCCAAGGTCCAGCTCAATCGCGACGAGGCGGCGCCGCTCTGGGTCCAGCTGCGCAACCAGTTCGAGGAAGCGATCAACACCGGCCTGCTGGCGGCCAATTCGCGCATTCCGTCCGAGCAGGCGCTCTGCGATTTCTTCGGCGTCTCGCGCCCCGTGGTGCGTGCTGCCATCGGCTCGCTGTCGAACGAAGGCCGCATCATCAAGATGCCGCGCAAGGGCATGTTCGTCGCCGCGCCCCGCGAGCACGTCGACTTCATGACCGCCAATCTCGGCGTGTTCGACGACCTCACGGCGAAAGGCCACAAGGTCTCGACGCGCACGCTGGAAATCTACCGCTGCCCGCCGAGCGACAAGGAGTCCAAGGTCTTCGGCATTCCCGCCAATGGCAGCGTGGTCCGCATCAGCCGCGTTTACATGACAGACGGCGCGCCCATCACCATGACGCGCATCAGCCTGCCGGGGCACCGGGTGCCGGGGCTGGAAAACATCCTGTCGGAAAACCAGTCGATCTTCGGCACCATCCGCGAGGTCTTCGGGCTGACGGTGAAGCGCGCCGATCGCTGGTTGCGGGCCGCGCTCCCCACCAAGGAGGAGGCCGAGCAGATGGGCGTCGCCGCCAACACGCCGCTGATCGAGATCGAGTCGATCGCCTATGACGCGGATGGCGCCGCGCTCGAATATTACGAGGCCTTCTACAACTCGTCCGTCGCCCGCATCCACATGGCGGTCGAGCAGCCATCCGCGACCGTGAACGGCGTCGATCGCACCTGAGCCGGAAAAAGATTCTTCTTTTCTGGTTATAACCAGATTGACGGGCCCGGGAAGCTTCTGTAACGTCCTCGTCATGGGTCGGGAGGAGCCTGGCCCGGAGGCATTATCAGGACCAATCGGCTTGTGGCGCTGCTTCGGCGGCGAGGGCGAAGTTTTGCCCGCGCTCAAGTCCGTCCTGATGGAGGACGTGCATGGATTACCGGTCGCAATTCGACCTGGCAGGCGAGGTTGCCGTCGTTACCGGCGGCGCCAGTGGCATAGGCCTCGAGGCTGCCAAGGCGTTGGGCGCCTGCGGTGCGCGCGTCGTCCTGCTCGACACGAACGCCGATGGACTGAAGGCCGCCGCCGATACGCTCAGTGCGGCCGGTGTGGCGAGCGTCGAGGGCCGCGTGCTCGATGTCACCGACCCGCGCGCCGTCGATGCGATGGCCGCCCGGATCGCCGAGGATTTCGGCAAGGTAGATATCCTGGTCAACAGCGCCGGCATCGCCCGCCTCAACACCGCGCTCGACACGCCGGACGAGGAATGGCGTCTGGTGATGGATGTCAACGTCAACGGCGTCTACTGGGCCTCGCGCGCCTTCGGCCGCTCGATGGTCGCCCGCCAGAAGGGCTCGATCGTCAACCTGGGCTCGATGTCGGGCCTGATCATCAACCGCCCGCAGACCGCGCCCTCCTACATGGTGAGCAAGGGCGCCGTGCACATGATGACCAAGGCGCTCGCGGTCGAGTGGGCGAAATCCGGCGTGCGTGTCAACGCGCTGGCGCCAGGCTATGTCGGCACCGAGATGACGCTGAGGATGCGCGAGCGGCCCGAACTCTTCAACACCTGGATCGAGATGACGCCGATGGGTCGGCTCGGCGAGCCGCGGGAGATCGCATCGGCGGTCCTGTTCCTGGCGTCGCCGGCATCGAGCTACGTCACCGGAGCGATCCTGTCGATCGATGGCGGCTACACGGCCTGGTGACGGATTGAGCAAGGATTGGAATATCGCATGACCGTTTCGGACCAGGACGCGCGCCAGGCAATCATCGATGCCTGCATCGAGATGAACGCGCTGGGCATCAACCAGGGCACGTCCGGCAACATCAGCCGGCGCCATGGCGACGGCATGCTGATCTCGCCGACCAGCACGCCCTATGACACGCTGGTGCCCGAGGACATCGTCTTCATGGATTGGAACGGCGAGATCGACGGGCGCCTGCCGCCTTCGAGCGAATGGCGCTTCCATCTCGACATCATGAAGGCGCGCCCCGAGGTCAACGCCGTCGTCCACGCGCATCCGACCTACTGCACCACGATCGCCATCCTGGGCATGAAGATACCGGCGATCCACTACATGGTCGCGGTCGCCGGCGGCAGCGACATACGTTGCGCTCCCTATGCCACCTTCGGCACCGCCGAGCTTTCAGCGCATGCGCTGGAGGCGCTGCGCGACCGCAAGGCATGCCTGCTCGCGCAGCACGGCATGATCGCGGTCGGCACAAGTCTAAGTCAGGCGATGTGGCTGGCCGTCGAGGTCGAGACGCTGGCGCGCCAGTACCACGGCGCCCTGCAGATCGGCGAGCCGCCGGTCCTGTCCGAAGAGGAGATCGAGAACGTCATCAAGCGCATGGCCAGTTACGGCCTCCGCGACAAGGAGGCGGCTGCCTGAGCGGAGGGCTTGGCCCGGAGCGATCATCAAAGGTTCGAGCGGAGGGCTTGGCCCGGAGTGATCAACAAAGGTTCGAGCGGAGGGCTCTGCCCGGAGCGATCAACAAAGGTTCGAGCGGAGGGTTCGGCCCGTAGCGATCAAAAGGCGCTTGAGCGCGGCTCATTTCGTAGAAATCCTCCGGGACGGCCCGGGGCGATCAACAAGGGAGGAAATCGAGAATGACCAGATCAATGAAGGGCTTCGTCAAGGCGCTCGCCCTGGGGTTGGCGGCGGCCTGCAGCCTGGCCGCGATCTCCGGCGCCAGCGCCGAGGAATTGTCGCTCAAGGGCAAGCGCATCGGCGTCTCCGCCATCGGCACCGACCACTACTGGGACCTGATGGCGTTCAAAGGCATCCAGGATCGCGTCAAGGAGCTCGGTGGTGAAGTGATCGCGCTCGACGCCGGCCGCAAGGACCAGCAGCAGATCGCGCAGCTGCAGACGCTGATCGCGCAGAAGCCGGACGCCATCATCGAGCAGCTTGGCAATCTCGAAGTGCTGAACCCGTGGCTGCAGAAGATCCGCGATGCAGGCATACCATTGTTCACCGTCGACACCGCCACGCCGCACGCCATCAACAACACCACCTCCAACAACTACAACATCGGCGCCGAGATCGCGCTGCAGATGGTCGCCGACATGGGCGGCAAGGGCAATGTGCTGGTCTTCAACGGCTTCTACAGCGTGCCGGTCTGCAAGATCCGCTACGACCAGCTGAAATATGTGCTGACCTCGTTCCCCGATGTGAAGATCGTCGAGCCGGAGCTACGCGACGTCATCCCGAACACAGTGCAGAGCGCCTATTCCAACGTCACCGACATGCTGACCAAGTCGCCCGAGAAAGGCTCGATCGGCGCGGTCTGGGCCTGCTGGGACGTGCCGCAGATCGGCGCAACGCAGGCGGTCGAGGCCGCCGGCCGCAACGAGGTCAAGACCTACGGCATCGACGGCAGCCCGGAAGTCATCAAGATGGTGATGGATCCGAAGTCGTCGGCCGGCGCGGTTGCCGCGCAGCAGCCCTATGAGATCGGCCAGACCTCTGTCGACAACGTCGCCAAGTATCTCGCCGGCCAGAAGGTGCCCCCTTTCACCTTCGTTCCCGCGGTGCTGATCAACAAGGAAAACGCCGCCGAAAAAGGAAAGCCGTTCCTCGACGCCGCCGAGAAAGCCGGCGTTAAATAGGCTGAACGAAACGGCGGGCAGCCATGCCTAGGTGGCTGTCCGTCCCATCCAACCAGGATTGACGGCCATGCAGGCGGCAAAGCGTGACATTGCTGTATCGATGACGGGCATATCGAAGCGGTTCGGTCCGGTCCGGGCGCTGGAGAATGCGAATCTCGAGATCGCGCGGGGCTCGATCCTCGGTCTGGTCGGCCAGAACGGCGCCGGCAAGTCGACGATCATCAAGGTGCTGGCCGGCATCATCAAGCCGGACAGCGGCGCCATCGTCATCAACGGTGAGACCGTTGCTTCGTTGACGCCGGCCTCGGTCGAAAAGCTCGGCGTGCACTTCATCCACCAGGACAGGCTGCTGGTGCCGACCGCGACCGTCGGCGAAGCCGTCTTTCTCGGCCACGAAATCGGCCTTGGCCCCTTCGTCAGCCGGCGCGCCATGGATCGCCGCGCGGCCGAGCTGTTGAAGCGATTCTTCGGCATGGAATTGTCGGCGGGAACGCTGGTCAAGGACCTGACTACGGCGCAGCAGAAGGTCGTGCAGATCACCCGCGCCTTGGCGCAGAAGGCGTCGGTGCTGGTGCTCGACGAGCCGACGGCAGCGCTTGTCAAACGCGAGGTGGACAGCCTGTTCGACGTGCTGCGCCGGCTGCGCGACGACGGCATCGCCGTGGTCTTCATTTCCCATTACATGCAAGAGATCGAGAAGCTCTGCGACCGCGTCACCGTGATGCGCAACGGCACCGATGTCGGCACGGTCGATCCGCGCCAGACACCGATCGACGAGATCATCTCGATGATGATCGCCCGCGATGTCGGCGAGATGTTTCCGAAGCGTTCCGTAGCGCTTGGCGCGCCGGTACTGGAGGTTTCCAACCTGCGGCTAGGCGGCAGCTTCGAGAACATCGGCTTCAACGTCCGCGCGGGCGAGATCGTCGGCCTCACCGGCCTGCTCGGCTCCGGCGCCAAGGAAATCGTGCAATGCCTGTTCGGCCTCAAGGCTGCCGACGGCGGCGAGGTCAAGGTCGAGGGCCGGGAGCTGTCGCTGTCGACGCCGGTCAAGGCGGTGCGCGACGGCATCGCCATGCTGCCGGAAGACCGCCGCGCGCATGGCGTGGCGCTCGGCCTGTCGGTGCGTGAGAACATTACGCTGGCCAGCCTGCGCCGCTATTCCAAGAGCGGTCTGGTGAGCCGCGCCAGCGAGAACCAGTCCGTCGATGGCCTGATCAAGGAATTGTCGATCAAGACGCCGCATCGCGACGCGCTGGTGCGCGAGCTCTCGGGCGGCAACCAGCAGAAGGTGGCTATCGCCAAATGGCTGAGCTGCCAGTCGCGGATCTATGTGCTGGACGAGCCGACGGTCGCCGTCGATGTCGGCGCCAAGGTCGAGATCTATAACCTCTTGAACCGCCTGGCGGGCGAGGGCGCGGCGATCCTGCTTCTGTCTTCCGACCTGCTCGAACTGGTCGGCGTCTGCGACCGCGTGCTTGTCGTCTATCGCGGCAGGTTCGCCGGCAGCTTCTCAGGTCCGGCGATGAACAGCGACGCGCTGCTTGCGGCTTCGTCCGGCGCCGGCTCGATCGCTGATGGGGTAGCCGCATGAGCGCGACCGCTCTCCACACCGAAGCCAGCGTCTCCGACGAGACCAGCGCCGCCGCCAGGAGCGCCGGCCGGCGCTTCGGCGCCTTGGTTGTGCGGCTTGGCGCGATTGCCGCCTTCGCCGCGATCATGGCCTATTTCGTCATCTTCGCGCCGGGCTTCACCTCGGCCTTCAACCTGATCAACGTCGTCGAGCAGTCGGCGATCCTCGGCGTGCTCGCCTATGGGATGACTGCCGTCATCATCGGCGGCGGCTCCGATGTCACCGAGGGCGGTATCGACCTCTCCATCGCCGCCAATATGGGGCTGTGCGCCGCTGTCTATGCGACGCTGCTGTCGATGGGCTATGGCGACTTCCTGTCGGTGCTCGCGGCCATCGCCGTCGGCATGGCGGTCGGCGCGCTGAACGCCCTTGCCGTCGTCGGCCTCGGCATCCTGCCGCTGCTCGCCACACTCGCCGTGCTCAACGTCGCCGCCGGCATGGAACTCACGCTCACCCAGAACACGGTCGTCGGCGCATCCTCCCCGCTGCTCGGCTTGCTTGTCTCGGGCAGCCTCCTCGGGATCTCGGCGCTTGCCTGGGCGCTGATCGTCTTCTCCGCGATCATGATCGTGATCGTCCACGGCACCGCGTTCGGGCTTCGACTCTATGCGGTCGGCGGCCATCCCGAGGCGGCCCGCGCGGCCGGCCTCAGCGTGCCGTTCTATGTGTCCTTCACCTATGTGCTGAGCGGCTTCTGCGCGGCGGTGGCGAGCATTCTCACCGTCTCACGTCTGTCGGCCAGCACGCCCGGCTCCGGCGAATTGCTGTTGTCGGTGCTGGCGGCCGCGCTGCTCGGCACCGTGTTTTCCCGCCGCTTCGTGCCGACGATGGGCGGAACGCTGCTCAGCGTGCTGTTCATCGGCCTTCTGGCCAATGGCTTCCAGCTGCTCAACGTCTCCAGCTACTGGGTCAACGGCGTGCAGGGCGCGCTGATCCTGCTGGTGGTGGCCATCACATCCTTTGCCCGTGGTTCGGAGAGTTCGCGATGAGCGTCTCGGCCAACGACAACACCCCGAAGATGAGCCTGCGGGCATTCCTCGCCAAATACAGCGTGCTCATCGCCTTCGCCGCGATTGTCGTCTTCTTCGCGGTAGCGAGCCCGACCTTCCTGACGCCTGCCAATCTCTTCAACGTGCTGGTCAACAACGTCGTCATGCTGGCGATCGTGGCGCTGGGCCTGACCATCGTCATCTCGTCGGGCGGCATCGATCTTTCGGTCGGCGTCTCCGTCGATATGGCAAGCATGGTCTTCGTCATGCTTCTGGCCGCCGGCTATAGCGGCGTGGTCGGCGTTGGCGGTGGGCTCGGTGCGGCACTCATCGTCGGCGTCCTCAACGCGATCCTGATCACCAGGCTGAACATCAGCCCGTTCCTGGCGACGCTCGGGGTGCTGTTCATCGGCCAGAGCACCCAGCAGCTCGCCACCAGCGGCGGCCAGCCGATCTACCTCACAAGTGGTTATGCAGCAGACCAGTTCAATGCCATCGCGCGCACGGCCCTGTTCGGGATACCGACGCCGGTGATCGTGCTCATCGTCCTTGCCGTCGCGGTTCACGTCCTGCTGCACCGCTCGGTCTTTGGCCGCTACGTGCAGGCGATGGGCGCGCAGCCGGGCGTCGCCTGGTACTCCGGCATCCGCGTGCCGCGCGAATTGTCGATGGTGCATGTGCTGTGCGCACTGCTTGCCGGCGTCACCGGCATATTGCTGTCGGCCACGGTGAAGTCCTACGTGCCGCTCTCCGGCAACGCTTTCCTACTCGATGCGATCGGCGCCACCTTCATCGGCACGACGCTCAGCCGCGAGCGCAAGCCGTCCGTCGTCGGCACGTTGCTCGGCGTGCTCCTGCTCGCCATCGTCAAGAACGGGCTGCTGCTCGTCGGCTGGAATTTCTACTGGCAGCAGGTCGGGATCGGCGTGCTGGTCTTCATGGTGCTGGCCGCAAGCTTCGGCCTGCGCCGTGCCGCTCATTGAGTTCGAAAGGTCCGCCAACCATGCCACAATTCGACGTCAGCTCGATCGGCTTCTACGTCCTCGACATCCTCGGGCGGCCGGTGTCGCGCATCCCCGAAGGCGGCCGCGCCGACTACATCGAGGAGATCCGCATGACGGTTGCCGGTACGGCGGGCGCCACCGGCATGGACTGCGCCATCCTCGGGTTGAAGACGCGGGCCGTCACAACGCTCGGCACCGATGATATGGGCGACTGGTTTCTCGCCAAGCTGAAGAAATACGGCCTGGAGACGGACCTCGTCCGGCGCGACGGCAGCGTCCAGACCTCGTCCACGATCCTGCCGGTGCGGCCGAACGGCGAGCGTCCGGCATTGCATGTGCCGGGCACTGCTACCCTGTTCGAAGTCGCCGATGCCGATCTCGACGCGGCGCTGGACGCCACCGTCGTCCATGTCGGAGGCACCGGGCTGCTGAAGCGCTTCGATGGCGAGCCGACGGTCAGGCTCCTGAAGCGTGCCAAGGAGCTTGGTCGCACCACCACCTTCGATCTCATCCAGGCGACGCCCGAGACCTGGAAGCTGGTCGAGCCGTGCCTTCCCTACATCGACTACTTCGTGCCGAGCATCGACGAGGCCGGCGAGATGGCGCATGACCGCGATCCGGCCCGCGTCGCCGCCTTTTTCAAGGCGAGAGGCGTGAAGAACTGCATCATCACGCTTGGCGCCGACGGCGTCCATGTCTCTCCCGAGCATGGCGAGGATTTCCATCTGCCGGCCTTCGAAGTCCAGGTGTTCGACACCACGGGCTGCGGCGACTCCTTCACTGCCGGCATCATCGTCGGCATCGTCAAGGGCTGGGACCTCAGGCAGTCCGCGCGCTTCGCCTCTGCCGTCGCCGCCAAGGTGGCGATGGGCCTCGGTTCCGACGGCAAACTCGTTTCATTCGACGACACGATCGCGGCGATGAACTCGCTCCCGGTCAAGACATCAAAGGTGCAAGCAGCATGACCACTCTTCCGGAAGCCAAAGGCAAGACGGCTCTCGTCACCGGCGCCAGCCGTGGCATTGGCAGGGCGCTCGCCAAGGGGCTCGCCGATGCGGGTTTCGACGTCGCCATCACCGACCTGCCGTCGCAGGCCGCTGATCTGGCCGTGACGAAGGGCGAGATCGAGGCGGCTGGCTGCAAGGCCTATGTCTACACGATGGACGTCAGCAAGAAAAAGGACATCGAGGCGACCGCGCAGGCTTTGCTCAAGGCCGCCGGCAGCATCGATGTGCTGGTCAACAATGCCGGCATCCTCAAGCCCAGCCTGCTTCAGGATCTCGACGAGGCCAACTGGGACGCGCATTTCGACATCAACGCCAAGGGCGTGCTGATGATGTGCCAGGCCGTGCTGCCGCATATGCGCGCCAGAAGATCGGGCCGGGTGATCAACATCGCTTCCATTGCCGGCCGCCAGGGCGTGCCGACGCAGGGTCATTACGCGGCGACAAAGGCGGTGGTCATCACACTGACCCGTGTGCTGGCGCAGGAAGTCGGCATGGACGGCGTCACCGTCAACGCCATCTGCCCCGGCATCATCCTGACCGAGATGGGCAAGAACAATCTGGGCAGCGAAGCGGCTATCCGCCATTGGGAGGATGTCGCCGCGCTGAAGCGTCTCGGCGCGCCGGAAGACGTCGTAGGCCCGGTGCTGTTCTTCGCTTCCGACTTGTCGGCCTTCGTCACCGGCCAGGCGCTCAACGTCGATGGCGGCATCTATTACCACTGACGCGTCCGCCGCAGGCTTGCCTGCGGCAGCCGCTGCGCG
>JBFLWR010000127.1:0-2116 GCA_040755925.1 Pseudomonadota bacterium | reverse complement strand
TAGGCGCTGGGCAGCTCCGAAATATCCGTCACGCCGGAGAAGAAGCGGGCATCGACACCCATTGTCTCCTCGGCGAAGATATCGGCGTCGCTGCGCCCGGCCTGCATGCGCCGGTGCTGGGTGCGCGAAAAATTGCGCCCGGCACCGTGCGGCGAGAAACCAAGCCCATGCTCGGCGTTCTTGCCGCGCACGATCAGCACCGGCTCCGCCATGTTGAGCGGAATCAGCGTCAGATCGGTCGCGTCGGCGGCCCAATTGTCGAAGGCCGGCGTCGCGCCCTTGCCGTGGTAGAACAGGCCATCCGAGCGGCGGAAGACGAAGTTGTGCTCGTTCCAGAACCGGTCCGAGACCTTCGTCGACAGCTTTTCGGCCGCCAGATCATGGATGAGCATATGGTTGCCCTTGGTCCATTCGCGGATCGTCTGCAACGCATCCCAATACTCATCGCCTTCCCGGGTATCGGCGGGGATCCAGGCGTTCTGCGGCAGGGTTTCCGGCGACAGCGTCCTGCGGATGCCCTCGGCGATCTTCATGCCCTTGCCGTAGAGCCGCGCGCCCGGCGAACGCGAGCCGTGATGGGTCACCAGCGCCGTCTCACCGCTCGACTTCAACGTGCCGACATAGGCGAAATGATTGCCGTCACCCTGCGTGCCGAAATGCTCGATCGCCGCGCTCTTCACGTCGCGCAGCAAAGGGTTAGCCTCGAAGCGCTGGAACAGCTCGTCCGAAGGCCGAAACTGCTGGCCGCGCTGGCGCCCGCCAGGCCCGAAATGGGTCACGGCGTGCACGGCGTCGAGCAGCGCGGCGGGCGCCACGCCAGGAAACACCGAGATCGCCATCGAGCAGCAGATGTCGGCCGAATGCATGCCAGGATGGATGCCCTCGGACACGGCAACGCCGCCGACAGGAATCGTTCCGGACGGCCCCGCCGGGCACGCATCGGGCATTATGGCGCCGGCGCGGATCACCGGTGTGCGCATCAGCTCTATCATGCTCTTGGTGACAGCCTCGACATTGGCGGCCTCATGCTCGTTCTCGGCCAGGATGTTGAGGTGCAGCGGCAACGCGCCGCTGGCGTGAAGCGGCATCGCCGGCGGCGGCGCGAAGGCGCGCGCGGCCTCGATCGCATCCGCATGCGATCCGCCCTGCTCCAGAATGGCATTGGCCGCCACAAGCGCGCGGGCAAACCACTTGCCCTGCTGCATTCCGGCGTCGATCAAATCCTGTCCGCTTACAATCTCAGTCATGTCTTTCACTTTCAATTTCAAGCGCGGTCTGGCGACAAGAGGGCGGCAAGACAATTACTGAGCTACCGTCCAACCAACGGATGGACGAGGGTGAATCAAACACCCGACCTTCCGCCTCGATGAAGCGGATGCTCTATCCGGTAGTCCTGCCTGCATTCGCCATTCGTCTTCAAGTTTCCACTCATTCCAAGGGTGGGCGACAAGTCGATGCGGGAAACCGATCGATCCTGGGATCGACGGGTGGATTTGAACCACCTGGGTACCAGATGTATTCCCGCAGGCATTCGCCCTGTTCAATCGGCTGGCGACAAGGATCGGCAAGACGACGCTTGACTGCGCCACCCCGCTCCGAGGAGCGGGAGAGTGATTTGAACACCCGACCTCCCGCCTTGCGGCGGGCGCGCTACCTGTAGTCCTGCCTGCATTCGCCATTCGTTCAATCAGCCGCGACGACAAAATAGGATGAAACCCGGGAGTCCCGCTCGTGCCAGAGAGCGCCAGCAAGGTGAGGAGTCGAACCTCACGGAGCATCCCGCTTGTGCTGATACTGTAGTTCCATCGGGCATTCGCCGCGGCTGCTTCTTGTGGCGTGACGACAAGTCTGTAGTGAAACTGCCTTTCCGTTCTAACCGACTGAACTACGGAGCCGATTGGCAGCTCCGGCGGGATTCGAACCCGCGACCTGAAAGCTGGATGTAGTTCCACAGGCATTCGTCACGCCCTCGATCTTTTTCTCTTCTTCACCTGCGGCCTTGGCCGCAAAAAATCGTCGGGCATGACGACAAGGGTGATGAAACATCTCCCGGCCTTGCGGCAGGGTCCTGCTCTACCACTGAGCTACGGGTCCATGGTGGCGGACCCGGCGGGAT
>JBFLWR010000126.1:0-10348 GCA_040755925.1 Pseudomonadota bacterium | reverse complement strand
TCGAAGAAGTCGTTCAGCTTGACATAGTGGCCGTTCTCGGCGGCGCCGCCGATCCACTGGCTGTCACCGATGATCAGGTCGCAGAGCTTGCCGTGCGAATTGAGCTCGTTGAGGAAGCGGTCGGCGTAGTTGGTCCACGGCACGAATTCAAACTTCATGCCGATGCCGGTCTGCTTGGTGAAATCCTTGGACAGTTCCACCAGGGCATTGGCCGGATCCCACGCCGCCCAGCAAAGCGTCAGGTCTTCCGCATGCGCGGCATTCGAGACGGCTGTCGACGCAACGATCGCCGAGGCCAGTCCCAACACCAGTTTCAAGGTCGATTTCATGCCTTACCTCCCATTTGCGAAACCCGTCCGGATGACGGTTTCAAATACCCTCAACCTCGCTCCTCCGAGGGCCTGAACATGACGCGCCTTGCGCAGTCGATGTTTAGTAATTTGTTTAGTAGTGCCAATTTCACTAAACAACGCAAGCGAATTCGTTGCTGCGCCGCAGCATGGCGGGAAGGGGCTTGAAATCGTTGGGTAAAGGCGGCGGATCCTCCGCCCGCTCTCCGCTCAGCTGGCCGTCATCGGGCTTGCCGTCACCGGCCGGATCGGCGGCGCCGGCGGCAGCAGGGCGCGGATGTCGGCGAAGGGGAAGGTCGGCTCGAAGCGGAAGGCTTCGGCCAGCGCGCCCGGGGCGCCGTTGCATTGGCCGGCGCGAAACTCGTTCTGGATGCGCGCCCTGTTCACATAGTGCTCAGGGCCTTGCGACCGGTGTGCGCGGATGGCCCGCGCCTTGATATCCCAATGGGCTGAGATCTCGACATAGTGCGTCGGCGAAAAGCCGGTGCCGCCGAGCGTGTCGGCCTGCAGGACCGGCACCGCGAAGGACGCCGCGATACGCACGCCGTCCGCCAGCGCGCGGTGGTCGCCATGGTAGTCGTTAGGCGCATGCGTGATGACGAGATCAGGCTTCACCTCGCCGATCAGCGCTTTCAGCGCACCGATCAGTGTGGCGTCCGCGACCAGCGCTCCGTCAGGGAAGTCGAGGAAGCGCGGCGCGGCGCCAAGCAGGCTGGCCGCGTGGGTCGCTTCTTCCCGTCGGGTCCCGGCGAGCGCCGCCGGATCCCCCGCACCGCCCCTGGCGCCGTCCGTGGCTATGGCGAAATTGAGCTCTGCGCCTTGCGCGGCATAGGCGGCCATCGTACCGAACATGAATATCTCGATGTCATCGGGATGTGCCCCCAGCGCCAGTATCCTCACTCTGTCCTCCCGGAAACGACTCGTGCCTAACGGAATCCTGCTCGCCCTGCTTGCCTATGCAAATTATTCGTTCAGCGACGCCGTCATCAAGAGCTTGGGCGGGCAGTTCACCGTCTTCGAGATAGGCTTCTTCATCACTTTGTTTGCTGGCTGCTTCCTGTTTTTCACGCGTCCGAAGGAGGAGCGCTGGCGCGATTTCTGGCGCACCAAGCGGCCCTGGGCCGTGCAGGCCCGCGCCTGGGCCGGCATCGCCTCCGGCGTGCTCAGCGTCTACAGCTTCACCACCATTCCGCTGGCGGAAGTCTACGCCCTGGTCTTCCTGGCCCCATTGCTGGTCACCATCCTTTCGACCGTCATCCTCAAGGAAAAGGTCGGCCCCTGGCGTTGGCTGGCGGTCGTCGCGGGCTTCGCCGGCGTCATGCTGGTGGTGCGCCCGGGCTTTCGCGAATTGAACCTCGGCCATCTCGCCGCGCTCGCAAACGCGTTCCTTGCGGCAACCATCGTCATCCTGATGCGCTCGCTCGCCCAGCAGGAGAAACGCACGACCATGCTGGGCACGCTGATCGGCTACGGGCTGCTGTTCAACGGGGTCGGCGCGGCCACGACGTCGTTCTCGCTTCCCAATTTCGGGCAGCTGGTGTGGCTGGTCCTGGGCGGCGCCTTCACCGCCGGCGGGCAATTGCTGCATCTTCTTGCGGCCAAATACGCGCCTGCCAACCGCATCGCGCCGACGCATTATTCGCAGATCGTCTGGGCGGTGATCCTCGGCGCGATGTTCTTCCAGGAATACCCGGATACGCTTTCCCTGGTCGGCCTTGCCGTCGTCGGCGCCTCGGGCCTGCTCACCATGGTGCGTGAGGAGGTGCGGCTGGGCACGGTGCGCTGGAACCCGTTCACGCGCGCCAGGCTTTGAGTTCACCGCCACCGGCCGGTTGCGCGTTCGCCATGCCCGCTGATATGCGGGCGCGATGAAGACAGGATCTTTGCCGGAGCTTCCGGTAACCGCGGTGCTCCCTGCGCTCGGCGAGGCGCTGGTCGAACGCAACAGCGCCGTGCTGGTCGCGCCGCCCGGCGCAGGCAAGACCACGCTGGTGCCGCTGGCGCTGCTCGACGCGCCATGGCTGGGGGAGGGCAGGATCGTGCTGCTCGAGCCGCGCCGGCTGGCCGCCCGCGCCGCTGCCCGCCGAATGGCCGAGCTTCTGGGCGAGGAGCCTGGCGGAACCGTCGGCTATGCCATGCGCATGGAGAACCGCACCTCGGCCAGGACGAAGGTCCTCGTCGTCACCGAAGGCGTGCTGTCGCGCATGATCCTCGACGACCCGGAGCTGCCCGGCGTATCGGCCGTCATCTTCGACGAATTCCATGAGCGTTCGCTGGACGGCGACTTCGGTCTCGCGCTGGCGCTCGACGTGCAGGGCGCGTTGCGGCCGGACCTGCGCCTTCTCGTCATGTCGGCGACGCTCGACGGCGCGCGCGTCGCCAGGCTTTTGTCCGGGGCGCCGGTCATCGAAAGCGAAGGCCGCGCCTTCCCGGTGGAGGTCCGATACGACGAGCGCCCGGCCGGCGTGGCGATCGAGGACGCCATGGCAAAGGCCGTCCGTACGGCTCTGGCCACCGAGCAGGGCAGCGTGCTTGCCTTCCTGCCCGGACAGCGCGAGATCGAGCGCACCGCCGAGCGGCTTGAGGGCAATCTCGGTGCCGACACCGACATCGTCCCGCTCTACGGCCAGCTGGACAACAAGGCGCAAGACGCCGCGATCAAACCCGCCCCTGCTGGCCGCCGCAAGGTGGTGCTGGCGACGTCGATCGCCGAGACCTCGATCACCATAGACGGCGTGCGCGTCGTCATCGATTCCGGCCTGTCTCGGCTGCCGCGCTACGAACCTGCGAGCGGCCTGACCAGGCTGGAAACGGTGCGGGTCAGCCGGGCCTCCGCCGACCAGCGCGCCGGCCGCGCCGGCCGCACCCAGGCTGGGGTCGCCGTCCGTCTGTGGCGCGCCGAGCAGACCGCATCGTTTCCCGCCTTCACGCCGCCGGAAATCCTCGAAGCCGACCTTTCCGGTCTGGTGCTCGATTGCGCCGCCTTTGGCGTCGCCGATCCCTCCAAGCTTTCCTTTCTCGATCCGCCGCAGGTTCCTGCGCTCAGCGAGGCGAGGCTGCTTCTCAAGGCGCTCCATGCCATCGATGACGCGGGCCGGTTGACGGAAGCGGGCGCCGCGATGCGCAAGCTGGCGCTGCCGGTGCGGCTCGCGCATATGGTGGCCGAGGCGGCAAGGACCGGGCGGGCATTCGAGGCGGCCACGCTTGCCGTGCTGCTGACGGAGCGCGGGCTGGGCGGCGACAGCGCCGACCTCGAGCGGCGGCTGATGCGCTTTCGCGGCGAGAAGTCGCCGCGCGCCAATGCCGCCCGGCAGCTTGCCGAGCGCCTGGCGAAACAGGCCGGTGGGCAAAGGGGCGACACGCCGACATCGGCCGGCGCGCTGCTGATCAATGCCTGGCCGGACCGGGTGGCGAGGGCCCGGGGCGAACGCGGCCGCTTCGTGCTTGCCAACGGCTCGGGCGCGATGGTCGACGCCATCGATCCTCTGGCCGGCGAGACCTGGCTCGTCGTGGCCGACCTGCAGGGCAAGGCGCAGAATGCCCGCATCACCGCGGCCGCCCCCGTCGATGAATCGGATATCCGCGCCGCGCTTGCCGACCGCATCGAGACGCGGCGCGAAGCAAGCTTCGATCGCGAGCGCCGCGCCGTGCGCTTGCGCGAGACCGCGCGTCTTGGCGCCATCACGCTCTCCGAGCGCATGCTGCCCGCGCCGACCGGCGCCGACGCCGACCGGGCCATTCTGGACGCCCTGCGCGAGCACGGCCTGTCGCTGCTCGACTGGGGCAAGGAGGCCGAAACCCTGCGCCAACGGCTCGGTTGGCTCCATCGCGGTCTCGGCGCGCCCTGGCCCGATGTCTCGGACCAGGCGCTTCTCGACAACCTCGAAGACTGGCTGCTGCCCTTTCTCGCGGGCCATGCTTCCTTCGCGGCGATCAAGCCCGCCGTGCTTTCGGTCGCCTTGATGGCCTTGGTCCCGCACGACCTTCAGCGTAAGGTCGACGCGCTCGCGCCGACCCATTTCGGCGCGCCGTCGGGCAGCCATGTGCCGATCCGCTATGACGGCGAATGGCCGGTGCTTTCGATCCGTGTGCAGGAATTGTTCGGTCTCGACCGCCATCCGGCGATCGCCAACGGTACGGTGCCGTTGACCCTCGAACTGTTGTCGCCGGCGCATCGCCCGATCCAGACGACGCGCGACCTGCCCGGCTTCTGGCGCGGCTCGTGGGCTGATGTGCGCACCGATATGCGCGGCCGCTATCCCAGGCATGTCTGGCCGGAGAACCCGTTGCTTGCCGCCGCCACCAGCCGCGCCAAGCCGCGCGGGACGTGATGTTGAAATATGGTACCGGCGGTCTACCGCTCCTGTTTTCCCGGCTATAAACCATGGCGATGATCAACATCCTGCGCGCGCCCGATTTCCAGCAGAGCCAGCGGCTCAGGCTCAACACGCTGATCCGCCTGCGCTGGCTCGCCATCGTCGGCCAGAGCGTGGCGGTGCTGGTCGTCGCCTATGGCCTGAGGTTTCCGCTGCCGGTCTCGATGTGCTTCGCGCTCATTGCCTGCTCGGCCTGGATGAACCTCTGGCTCACCTTCCGCTATCCGGCGGCGCACCGGCTGACGCCGCTTTCGGCCTTCGCCATCCTGACGTTCGACGGATTGCAGCTTACCGGCCTGCTCTACATGACCGGCGGCCTGACCAATCCGTTCTCGGTGCTGCTCTCGGTGCCCGTCGTCATCTCGGCCGCGTCGCTGCCGCTGCGGCTTACCGCGGTGCTGGGCGCGCTGGTCATGGTGGCGGCCACGCTGCTGGTGTTCTTCCACCAGCCGCTGCCCTGGTATGACGGCTCGCCCCTACCGATGCCGTTCATCTATGTCGCCGGCATGTGGATGGCGGTGTTCGCCTCGATCGCATTCACGGCGATCTATGCCTTCCGCGTGGCGGCGGAAGCGCGCTTGCTTGCCAACGCGCTTGCCGCGACCGAACTGGTGCTGCAACGCGAGCAGCATCTCTCGGCGCTGGATGGGCTCGCCGCGGCGGCCGCGCATGAGTTGGGCACGCCCCTGGCCACCATCACCGTCGTCGCCAAGGAGATGGAAAAGGCCCTCGGCGGCGATCCGAAATTCGGCGAGGACGTGAAATTGCTTCGCTCGCAGAGCGAGCGCTGCCGCGAGATCCTGAAGCGGTTGACCAGCCTGTCCTCCGAAGGCGAGGCGCACATGTCGCGCCTGCCGCTGACTTCGCTGGTCGAGGAAGTGACTGCGCCGCATCGCGACTTCGGCATCTCCATCCGGTTGCGCCCCGGCGAGCGTGTCGGTCCCGAACCCGTCGGCCAGCGCAGCCCCGGCGTCATCTACGGTCTGGGCAACCTTGTCGAGAACGCCGTCGACTTCGCCCGCAAGACGGTGACCGTCAGCTGGAGCTGGGACGAGATCGACGTTACCTTCTCCATCACCGATGACGGGCCGGGATTCCCGCCCGAGATCATAGACCGCATCGGCGAGCCCTATATGTCGACGCGCCAGGGCAACGAAGCCGGCGGCGGCCTCGGCCTTGGGCTCTTCATCGCCAAGACCCTGCTGGAACGCTCCGGCGCCACGCTGGACTTTCGCAATTCGAGCGGTCTTGGCGAAGGCGCGGTCGTGCAGATCACCTGGCCGCGCGGCGTCTTCCTCAATCCCGAACAGACGTCCGGCACCATGTTCGACAATGCCTGAGCCTTGCGTTTGCCGCATGGCAGCTCTGTTGCCGGCTCTAAAAATTGGACAATCCCGGTGCACAATTGTATCTGCGTAAAAGTAAGGCATGTCGCCCAAAACCGTGCAGCGGCCACGCGGGGCCGGCATGCCCGCAAACAGGACCTGAAGCGCGTTCGCCAATGGCGCGACGCGCTTCATGTCGATAGGGTGTTGATAAGATGAGCGGAGACGAAACCACCGGTCCGATGGTCGAAGGCGAGGACACCTCGCTGCTGATCGTCGACGACGACAAGCCGTTCCTGACCCGGCTGGCCCGGGCCATGGAAACCAGGGGCTTCGTGGTCGAGACGGCCGAGAGCGTCGAAGAGGCCGTCGCAAAAGCGCGCGCCCATCCTCCGGCCTACGCGGTGGTCGACATGCGGCTGGGCGACGGCAACGGCCTCGATGTCGTCGCCGCGATCCGCGAGAAGCGCGACGACGCGCGCACCATCATCCTGACCGGCTATGGCAACATCGCCACCGCGGTGACGGCGGTGAAGCTCGGCGCCGTCGACTATCTGTCGAAGCCGGCCGATGCCGACGACGTGTTCGCTGCGCTGACCCGCACTTCGGGCGAACGCGCCGCGCCGCCGGAAAACCCGATGTCGGCCGACCGCGTGCGCTGGGAGCATATCCAGCGCGTCTACGAAATGTGCGACCGCAATGTCTCCGAGACGGCGCGCCGGCTGAACATGCATCGCCGCACCTTGCAGCGGATACTGGCCAAGCGCGCGCCGCGTTGACGCGTATTCGACCGCGCGACTTGCCCTGCGCCTGAGGGTTGCGCATCATCGCAACGCAGGCATGCGCCTGCCGACACACTCGACGAGGGGCAGCATGCTGGACCGGAAGCCGCGATCGATCCTCCGCGAATTCCTCGACGGCGAGGCGGCGGGCGGCATCATCCTGATGGCGGCCGCGGCGTTGGCGCTCATCGTCGCCAACTCGCCGCTCGCCGGAACCTATTTCTCCGTCCTCCACGCCTATCTCGGTCCGCTCAGCGTCTCGCACTGGATCAATGACGGGCTGATGGCGGTGTTCTTCCTGCTGGTCGGCCTGGAGATCAAGCGCGAGATGCTGGACGGCCAGCTCTCGACCTGGCCGCGCCGCGTCCTGCCCGGCATCGCCGCGGCCGGCGGCATGGTGGTTCCGGCGCTGGTCTATGTCGCCATCAACCGCGACAACCAGGCCGCCCTTTCCGGCTGGGCGATCCCGACCGCCACCGACATCGCCTTCGCGCTCGGCGTTTTGTCGCTGCTCGGCAGCCGGGTGCCGGCATCGCTGAAGGTGTTCCTCACCGCGTTGGCCATCATCGACGACCTCGGTGCCGTCATCATCATCGCGCTGTTCTACACCAGCGGCCTGTCGCTCGCGTATCTCGGCGCCGCCTTCGCGGTCATCGCCATACTGATCGTGCTCAACCGCATGCGGGTGATGACCCTCGTGCCCTATCTCGTGCTTGGGGCGGTGCTGTGGGTGCTGGTGCTGAAGTCGGGCGTGCATGCCACGCTTGCCGGCGTCGCCCTGGCGCTGACCATCCCGCTGGAGCGCTCCCCTGGCATCGGCCATGATACCGAGCATTCGCCGCTGCACCGGCTGGAACACGGCCTGCACAAGCTCGTGCCCTTCATCGTCATCCCGATCTTCGGCTTCGCCAATGCCGGTGTCTCGCTCGGCCGCCTGAGCTTCGCCGCGCTGGTCGAGCCGCTGACGCTCGGCGTCGCCGCCGGCCTGGTCGTGGGCAAGCTGGTCGGCGTCTTCGGCTCCTCGGCTTTGGCCATCCGGCTCGGCCTCGCCGACCTGCCGGTCAACGCCGGCTGGCGTCACATGCTGGGCATTTCGCTGCTCTGCGGCATCGGCTTCACCATGAGCCTGTTCATAGGCCTGCTCGCCTTTGCCTCCGACCCGGCCCTGCAGGACGCCGTGAAAGTCGGCATCCTGGCCGGCTCGCTGATCGCCGCGCTGCTGGGCGCCGCCGTGCTTCTCACGGCGCCGCCGGCGGGCGGGGCCGAGGAAGAGGATTTGGAGTAGGGCAGGCCGCGGCCTATTTTCCTCGCCCCCGCGAAAGCGGGGGAGAGGTGGCCCGGCGAAGCCGGGACGGAGCGGGAGACGCCCTCCGCGAGGCCAAATCCGATCCAGGACAGAGCGCCAGCAAAACGAAGCTTGCAAGACGTCGAGACAACTTCCGCGCGCCGCTCTGGCCCCTCTCCGTCCCGGCTTCGCCGGGCCACCTCTCCCCACTGCGTGGGGCGAGGAAACGGCGCTACTCGCTCTCGCCCTCCAGCGCCGGCACAGACACACCGGCAAGCTCCGCCGCCAGCAGGCGAGCGGCGCCCGCGCGCGCGATCCTCAGCATCAGCGCTTTTCGCGTCGCCGCCGCCATGCGGTGCTCCGGCGCATCGCGCAGGATCTCCGCGCCATAGCCGTCGGAGAGGATGAACCCGCATTCCTCGGGAAAGATATCCGCGGGCACGCCGGGATGGGTGGCGAAGAAGAAGCGGTCGGAATGCAGCCGGTAGTCAGGCCATTTGCGGTCGACCCGGAAATCCTCGATCGAGGATTTGATCTCGATGATCCAGATGTCGCCTTGCCGAGTCAAAGCGACAAGATCGGCGCGCCGCCCCGTGGCCAGGGACAATTCCGGCAGCACATGCGCGCCCATCTGCGAGAGCAGGCGCTGCACGCCACGCCGCACCAGCATGGCGCGCTCGGACTGGCGACCGTCGATCAATGGATTGAGGGGAATCGGGGAAATGAGAGGCATGGGAGGCACCATGCCAGATTTTGTTCACGGTTTGAACCCGCCAATATGCGGGGATCATGTATTTGGCGAACCCGAAAACGTTTGATGATGGGGGGTGCCTTCGAGATCGGCGTTTATAAGGCTCCAAAGTCGAAAGATGCTTTCCCTGACACGCTCCGCGCGTTCGTCGTCGTTAACAACTTCGCGCTCGTAGCCAGTCTTCAGCATCTTCATAACCAAGTCGCGTAGCTCGGCTTTGTCGGCGTCTGTCACCACGGTCAGGTCGCCATGATTGTAGCCGCGTTCGTAGCTCTCTCTGATCTTTAGAAGGTACGGTCGGGAGCCTGCCTGCTCGATCCACCAGTCGATTATGCTCTTGGTTGTGGCTCGGTTCAGGCCCCACACTTCATCAGTTTTGCTGAAACTGAAAACACTCATCGAATGGCGACAGTCCGGCGGTGCTAGCTCGAATGCGCTGGAGGTCTGAATGGGAATTGAACCCATTACGTCGGTTTTGCAGACCGATGCGTCACCGTCCCGCCCTCAGACCTTGCTGCCTCTATGCCCAACCCACCGGCGGTTAGTCAACTTGATCCCTTTTCTCGCATTCCGCGTGCAAGCCTCTGCGGTCAAGCGTCCACCGCTTTGCGGTCGCCGCTCAGCGCGCCCGCCATGTCATCCAGTATCGGACAATCCGGCCGCTCGTCACCATGGCAGGCGTGGATCAGCTTCTGCAGCGTCGAGCGCATCGACTGCAATTCGCGCACCTTCTCCTCGATCGCCTTGACATGGGCGGCGGCGATCTCGCGCACGTCGTGGCTGGCGCGCTCGCGGTCCTGATAGAGCGCCATCAGCTGCCTGCAATCGTCGATTGAGAAGCCGAGATTGCGCGCGCGGCGCAGGAAGGCCAGGCGATGGATGTCGTCTCGCGAATAATCGCGGTAGCCGTTGTCGGCTCGCGCCGGCCGGATCAGGCCGATCTCCTCGTAATAGCGAATGGTCTTGGCCGGCAGGCCCGAACGCTCGGCGGCATCACCTACATTCATGGCGCTCTCCTCGATCTCCGGCAGCCCTTGAAGCCGCCCCATTGATTTTGTTTCACAATCCTGTGAGGCCTGTGGCCGAAATACCGCAGTTCGGCACTTACCGGCACGTCAACTGATGCATATAGGCAGTGCGCGCTTGGCAAGCAAAAGAAATGCCAGCATGAATGATGGCAACAAGGCGGCCGACTCGTGCCGCTGACATTTTGGCGGGGCGTCGGACCTATTCATGCGCTTTAAGTCACTTGCAATTGTTGCTGGCCTTGCATTGTCGACCGCGATCAGCGGCTGCAGCACCATCGGTTCGCAGATTTTCACCAACAACTATGGCGCGATGACCGACGCCGGCTATCAATTGCCGCGCATCCCCATCGAGAAGGTTCCCGCGCAGTACCACCGGCAGGAAGTCGACTACGACACCAAGGAAAAGCCGGGCACCATCATCGTCGATACCCAGAACAAGTTCCTCTATTTC
>JBFLWR010000125.1:0-17994 GCA_040755925.1 Pseudomonadota bacterium | reverse complement strand
ATGCGCACCGAGCCGCTCAAAGCCGCGCTCGACCGGGGCGGCTTTGACATCGTCTTCGGCGGGGCGCGCCGCGACGAAGAGAAGTCGCGGGCCAAGGAGCGGGTGTTTTCCGTCCGCAGCGCGGGCCATGTCTGGGAACCTCGGCAGCAGCGTCCCGAGTTCTGGAAAATATACAACACCCGACTTGGCAAGGATCAGTCGGCACGCGTCTTCCCTCTGTCGAATTGGACTGAAACCGACGTCTGGGCCTACGCTCTGACACACGACATCGCGCTCGCGCCGCTTTACTACGCAGCGCCCCGCCCGGTCGTGGAGAGGGGCGGCGGGCTGATCGTCATCGACGACGCGGCCCGCATGCGGTTCCGGGCCGGCGAGACTGCCGAAACAAAGTCGGTGCGCTTCCGTACCCTGGGCTGCTGGCCGGTCACCGCAGCGGTCGAGTCGGAGGCGACGGACCTCGCCGCCGTGGTTTGCGAGACCCTGGAGGCCTTTAGGTCCGAGCGTCAGGGCCGAATCAGCGACGGCGAGGACGGCGGCTCGCTTGAGCGGAAAAAGCGCGAGGGGTATTTCTAGAGATGCCCTCCGCGCCCCGACCGTACCAGGACCAACCGGCTTTGCTCGCGACGATGCACGGCAAGGAACGTGTGATCGCGCCGCTGCTGGAACGCGCGCTCGGTTTGCGCGTCTCGGTCAGCAGCGGCATCGACACCGACCGCTTTGGCACCTTCAGCCGGGACGTCGAGCGGAGCGGTTCGCAGCTCGATGCCGCGCGCGCGAAGATCGCGGCGGCGTTCGCGGCCGCGCCCGATGCCCGGGTCGCGCTGGCCAGCGAAGGCAGCTTCGGCCCGCATCCGCATGTTCCGTTCGTGGCGATCGCCCGCGAGATCGTCGTGTTCGCCGACCGCGCCTCCGGCCTTCATTTGATCGGACACCATGCGAGTCCGGCTACGAATTTCAGCCACGCGGTCGTCTCGGACGTGGCGGGAGCGTTCGCGTTTGCCCACCGCGCGGGGTTTCCCGGGCACGGCGTGATCGTCATGGGCGCCGTCGACGGCCGGCCGGCGCCGGCCCGCTTGCTAATCAAGGAGATCCGGAACCCGGCAGACCTCAAAAACGCCGCGACGCAGGTGATAGGGATGTGCGGCGCGGCTTTTATCGAGACCGACATGCGCGCGCATCGCAATCCGACTCGCATGCGCGGCATCAAGCGCGCGACCCTGGATCTGGTCCGCCGGTTTCGCAGCAAATGTCCAGTTTGCGCGGCGCCCGGGTTCGCGGTGACCGAACGGCTTTCCGGTCTGCCCTGTTCATGGTGCGACGGGCCGACGTTGGCGACCAGGGCGGACCTGTTGTCGTGCGCGGCTTGTGGCCACCGAATCGAGCGGCTGGTGGCAGCCGCCACCGCGGACCCGGGGCAATGTCCCGACTGCAACCCGTGACAGCACAGCCTGTGAAGAGAGGTTTGAATGAACATATCCGAGCCGTCCGGCGATGAACCGCGAGAGGCTGAGCGACAAATCGACCAGGGTCCTGACGCATCCGGGCACAAGCGCGTGGCTCGAACCGCTCTGCGCACGGCGTATGATCGGAATCCGTACACCTTGCTGCATTATCCGGCGATACTACGCAAAATCCCGAACTGTTGATTGCCACTGAGAACTGACCCGGCAACACAGGATATTTCCACCGAGAATTGACCCATGTTTGAACCACCCCTGCACGTTAGCGGGGGTTTTGGAGTGATCGACATGGCGTTATTGAGCGTAATCCGACGCTGGCATTTTCGAGAGCATCTATCGATCCGGGAGATTTGCCGCAGGACCGGCCTGTCCCGGAATACCATCCGCAAATACCTGCGTGTGGACGCGGTGGAGCCGAAGTTCAAGGTTCCGGAGCGGCCGAGCAAACTTGATCCGTTTGCTGACCGATTGTCAGCTTGGCTGAGGACGGAAGCCAAAAAGAACCGCAAGCAGAAACGCACGATGAAGCAGTTGCATGCCGATCTGCTGAACCTTGGCTATGAGGGATCCTATGGTCGTGTTGCTGCTTTTGCCCGGGATTGGAAGGCTGATCAGCAGAGGGAATTACAGACGACAGGGCGCGGGACATTCGTGCCGCTTGCGTTTGACCCGGGTGAAGCAAAGCCGAGCGCAAAGCCTACCTCGCCAAGCGTGACGCCGACGCGCAGATGGATGCGATGCCGATCCACCCCTCGGGCCTGTTCAAGACACTTCGGGATGTACTGCCCAAGGACGCCGCCGTCACCATGGATGCGGGAACGCTATGTCTTCAGGCGACCGACGCCTTGAACTATTGGGAGCCGAAGAGCCTGTTCACGCCGTTGGATTTCGGGCTTGTCGGGTTTTCTTTCGCCTGCGGTCTTGGCGTCAAGCTCGCTTGCCCTGACCGGCCGGTTGTCAGCTTGATGGGCGATGGCGGGTTCGGCATGACGGTCTCCGAATTGTCTACCGCCGTTGATCACAGCATCAACACCGTCACCGTCATCATGAACAACCGCTGCTGGGGCGCTGAAAAAGCCTATCAGCGCGATTTCTTCGGAGGCCGCTATATCGGCGCGGATATCAGCAGTCCCCCCTTCGATAAGCTAGCCGATTTGTATGGCGCGAAGGGCTATCGCGCCGAGACCCTGGTTGAGATGGCCGACGCGATCGAGGCCGCGCTGACTTGCGGTAAGCCTGCCGTCGTTGATGTAGCAGTGGATCCGGCCGCCCTCTATAGCTTCCGCCGCGACAGTTTCAAGCACAGAGGAGGTTGAGCCCGTGAGCGAGGGGAAATCTTACCCGGCGATCGAAGCGCAGCGTGCGACCGGCGACTGGAACCCGATGTGGGACACACTAGAGAAGATGGACGCCGACTATCTCGAAGCGTTCCTGGCCTTTCGCGCGGTGCCCCAGACCAAGGGGCCGTTGGAGCAGAAGTACAAGGAACTGATCTTTATCGCGATCAACGTGGCCACAACGCATCTGTGGCCATCGGGCGTACGGCGGCACATCCAAAACGCGCTCCGCGCCGGCGCGACGCGCGAAGAAATCCTGGAAGTTATGCAACTCACCTCGATTATGGGAATTCACTCTATGGCCCTCGGTGTGCCTATACTTCAGGAAGAAGCAGAAAAGATGGCTCCATAACCTATTTTGATATTGCATTGAACGTTGGGATGACGCACGTCATCGATGATGTCGTGCCAATGTTACACGGATTATCTTGAATTGCGCACTATATTTTCTGCAACCATCCATCTCCCGGGTGGCCGTTTATAGCAGGGCTGTTCAGTTCTTTTGACTTGAGGCCACGGGCAGCGGAGTGAGTCCGAGATACCACAGATGCTGAATTTCGTAGCGGTTGGGGAAGATTTCGGGTTTTCAGATCGCAAGAGGGCTGAATCTATGCGCGGCGGTTGAAACAAATCTGCAGGCTGTCGCTGTGAAGTCATTCGCCCCTATTCTGACCCGGCTCGAGACGATCGCCGACCCCGGCGTGCCGAGAGTAAGCGCTACGAAGCAGCGCTATATTCTGTTGTTTGCGATCCTGGCGATCGTGACCGGCGCTGACTCGTACCGGGGTATCCATACGTTCATCCGGGTTCACTTGAGGCGCTTGAACAAAGCGTTCGGGCTGGGCTGGAAGCGGCCGCCGGCGCATGCGTCGATCCGTTCCATTCTCAGCGGTCTTGATGCCGCCGACGTCGAGGTCGCATTCCGCGTCCATGCAGCCGAGCTGAACGCCGCGACGTTGTCTCCACCTGGCCGGTGTCGCGTTCTTGCGATCGACGTCAAGGCGCTGCGCGGCAGTTTCGACGCGTTTCACGACGGGGCTGCCAAGCAGATGCCGAGCGCGTTTGCAGCGGACACGACGCTGAGATCATCGCCCATGTCGAAATCGAGGATAAGTCGAACGAAATCCCCGCCGCCCAACGATTTCTGGCCGAACTCGACTTGAGCGGCCGGATCGTCACTCTGGATGCGATCCAATGTCAAAAAACCTTCGCATCGCCGCTGCGGTAAATGCCCATCCCGTCGTCCAGCTGAAAGCAAACCAGAAATCGCTGTGTCAGCAGGTCGAGGCGGGCTGCACAGGCGCAAACCTAGGCTCGGCCTTCCAGACGGTCGACGAGAAGAAGCGCAACCGACACGAAACACCAACCACCTCAGTCTTCGATGCGAAGTCGATCATTACCTGCCCGGCGTGGCGCTCGCGCATCGCCACCATCATTCGCGTCGAGCGCAACGTGCTTGCCTTCCAGCCCGCCACCGGCATGTGGAAATCGTCGCGCGAAACCAGCCACTATCTCTCGAACCATCCCATCGCGGCAGAACAAGCCGCCTATGCCGTTCGTCAGCATTGGCACATCGAAAATCGCTCCCATCAGGTCAGGGATGTTACACTCGGCGAAGACGCCTCGCGGATCCGTACCAACCCCGGCATCTTCGCCAGATTAAGAAGCTTCGCGTCCAATATCCTGCGCTTCAATCAGCGAAACTCCATCCGACAGGACCGATATGCTACAGCCCTCGGGCGATACTCCGCACTCGCCGCTCTGCGCTTCAGCTAAGAGAATTGAACAGCCCTGCCGTTTATAGAACACAGCGAATGTCAATGGCGGAGCGAATGCAGGTCATTGGGGCAGAGTAAAACCCTGGTCCAGCCGCCGCGGCGACCGATGGACGGCAGCCTCGAAAACCGCACCCGCTTCAGCCGCGAGATCCTGACGCGTATCCGCAAACTTTGCGGCGAGGATTTCATCGTCGGCATGGCGGTAAACGACGAGCCCGAGGTGGACACAAATGGGCTTTGACGTTTTTGCTCGGCTTAGGCACCTGCGTGGTGACCCGGTTCGCGACCTGCCATCGGCTGGTGGACAGCAGCCCCGTGGGGTAAGTTTCATTTGTCGGTCACTCCAACTTTCACACCACGCCGATGAGATGGATGAGCCCGAGACTGATCAATCCGAGGACGATGAGCGAGAGTGTGACGGCTGCCGTTACCCGTGGCCCGGCTTTTGCCACGACCCGAATGTCGACCCCAAGGCCTAGAGCCGCCATCGATATCGTTGTCAGCAGGTTGGCGACGACCGCTGTCGGATGCAAGACAGGGTCCGGGATCAATCCGGCGGTTCGAACGCCAGCCACGACCAGAAAGCCGACAATGAACAAGGGTACGAGTTTGTGGAGAGCAGCCTTTCCCGGCTTCGGCCGATCCCCCGCTGTCACCCCCGGCGAAGGCTCGTCGGTTTCGTCGCGAAGTTTGGAAGTCAGAAAGGACATCAGGAGCACGACAGGGCCGAGCATCAGGACCCGCACCAGCTTGACGACCGTTCCCACCTGGTTGCTGAGGGCGCCGATCGGCAACGTCGCGGCGAGAACCTGCGGAACGGCATAGACGGTAAGTCCGGCCATGACGCCATATTGCGTCAACGACATCTGTAAGAGCGGCACGAGCAGCGGCAGGACAAGCACGACGATCACGCCCAGCACGGCCGTGAAGGCGATGGACGAGGCAACGTCCTCCCCGTCTGCGCCGACGACCGGGGCCACGGCCGCGATTGCGGAGTTGCCGCAGATCGAGTTGCCGCAAGCGACAAGGATCGCCATTCGCTGCGGCAGTCCCAGCGCCCGGCTTATCGCGTAGCTCGTCGCGATCGCCACGACGACGACGACCGCAATGCCGACAATCAGCTTCGGCCCGATGGCCAGAACCGCACTGGCGCTCACCGATGCGCCCAGGAGCACGACCGCGATTTCGAGCAATGTCTTGGCGCTGAACTGGATACCGGCATGCCAGGCACTCGGCGGCATCCAGACACTTCGTATCGCGACGCCGAGGAGGATGGCGAAAACCAACGCCTCAACCCAGGGACGACCGACAAGATCGATTTCGATCGCCTGGAGCAGATAGGCAAGGGCTGTGACGAGAATACAAAGGCCAATGCCAGGGAGCAGGCGCGCCAGCGCCGGGACGGATGGATGGGCTTGAGCGATGTTTTGCGCGGGCATGGTCATTCCTCGTTGAGAGCGACCTTGCCCGAGAGCTACTGTTCAGTCCATTTTAAGATAATGCACATTTCATTCGATTGGAGTGAACGATCATGACTCTTGATCAGCTTCGGATTTTCATCGCCGTGGCCGAGCGCGAACACCTCACGCGAGCCGCCGAGGCCTTGAACCTCACCCCGTCCGCGGTGAGCGCGGCGATCCACGCTTTGGAAACCCGCTACGGGGTCCACCTCTTCCATCGGATTGGACGCCGCATCGAACTGAGCCAGACGGGGCGGCTGTTTCTCCTTGAGGCCAAAGCGACACAACGAAGCGCGAGGCTGGCGGAACTGGCGTTGACCGAACTGGGCGGCCTTCAGCGCGGAATGCTGACGATTCAGGCCAGCCAGACCATCGCCGGCTATTGGCTTCCGCCGTTCCTGGTGGCTTTCAAGGCTGCGCATCCGGCGATCGGCGTGGTGCTGCGCGAAGGCAATTCCGCCGATGTCGCGACCGCCATCCTTGACGGCACGGCCGACCTTGGCTTTGCCGAAGGGGCCATCGACGACCCCGCGCTGACGCTCGTTGCGGTGGCGCGCGATCGTCTGGTCGTCGTGGCTTCGCCCGATCATCCCTTGGCGAAACGAAAAGCGTCGCCAAAAGACCTGATCGAAGCGACATGGATATTGCGTGAGGCGGGTTCCGGAACGCGATCGGCGTTCGAGGCCGCACTTCGTGCGCACGACATGGATCTCGCTCTGCTCACCGCGGCCCTTGAACTGCCAACCAACGAAGCCGTCTGCGTGGCGGTACGCTCCAGCGCCCATCTGACGGTGGTCTCTGACTTGGTGGCTCGTCCTCACATAGATGCTGGACGCCTCGCATTGATCGCAATCGATCTCGGCACACGCGCCTTCAGTTTGGTTCGGCACAAGGAACGCTACCGCACCAGAGCGTCCGAAGCTTTCGAAGAGCAGCTGCCAAGACCGGCGGACGGCGACAGGTGCCAGAACCCGCCAATGCCACCAACTCATTAAAGAGCGCTGTGCCATCTCCTGCCATTGAAGCCGGAACGTCCGCGTCCTGCCAGCTCTTAGCTGAGCGCGGCATCAGCATCGACCATTCGACAACTCATCGCTGGGTCGTCCACTTTTCGCCGTTGCTGCTCAAGCGCTTCGGTTCGACCGATTAAGGTAACGCGCCCTCGTCCTGTTGGGGCGAATTCGCGCCAATGCGGGGTATGTCATCGAAGACGCTCACTGGTCCCACCACATTTGCGTCGCCACTTTGTCATGCGCGAGCATGCTCACTACCGTCATCGTCTGTCTGCTCCTTGTCGTCCTCGTCCGACGGTGGCAGGAGAATCTCCCCCGCCAGCAGCTTGTCCTTGCTGAGCAGCCCGGCATCCTCGAGCGCCTCGAAATCCGGCAGATCACGCAACGTGTCAAACCCGAACTCCAGCAAGAATTCTTTTGTCGTGACGTAAGTGTAGGGCGCGCCCGGCGTCGGGCTGCGCGGACCGGATGCAATCAGCTTGGCGCCGCGCAGATGACCGATGAGATCGCGGCTGATCTCCTTGCCGAAGAAGGAAGAAAGCTCGGCGCGCGTGATCGGCTGGAAGTAGCCAATGCACATCAGCACTTGAGCATCCTCCCAGTGTGTCCGGATCAACCCAGCGTCGGGGCGATGGCCGAACAACGGCGCCAGTGTGCCGTAGCGCGCTTTTGGTTCGAACGCGTAGAGTTTGCGATCCGACAGGCGCGGGATGCGGGGTTCGAAGGAAAGTCCGAGCAGGTGCATGACGGCGAAGACGATGTCCGACGCGCCACCACCATCGACATGAAGTGCTGCGACGTTCACGCTGCTCTCGTGACCGAGGATGCCGTCCAATGAATGGATGGCTTCTCCGGCGGTGCCAGCGATGACCTTCTGGTGGAGTGGCGCGTAACGGTCGGTGATCGTGGTGTAGATTTTGACGATCGGATCGCGGCCGTAATGCGCGTTGACGGCGCCGCCAGCCTCTCCGGGGCCGCCGAGATAAAAGGCTTGCCCGTCCGCCGATGCCCGCCACCCTTTGCCGAGCCAGGCCGATAGCGGCTAGGCGTGGATCGCATCGGTCAGGCAGGCGAGTGCTGCCCGGAATGTTTCCTCACGCATGTGCCATGTCTGCATCCGCAACAGCGCCCGACGGGAACCTGCTCCGCTTATCTCGGCCATGCGCGACAAGCCAAGGTTCGTCGCCTCGGCGATGAGCGTCGCCATGAAGGCGCGAATGTCGTCGGGTGGCAGACTGGTCGAGACGTGACCGAATTGACTTGTGAATCCAGTCCAGCGGTCGACCTGATCGAGCATGTCGGTAATCCGCACGCGCGGCATCAGCCGGTAGATGGCGGCGGAAACGGCGCCGGCTCCCTCGGCCTCGTTATCCTTCTGCTCCTTCGGGAAACGGAGCTTGCCGCCGGTGAACATAGCCACATCCTTGCCCGACAGCTCGCGCGCCGTGGCGAGGAGGGCGGCATCGAGTTCGGCCGCGCGAGCCTCGATGTAGGTCTCGGCGCTGACCACCGGAACGGTCGGCAGCCGTGAACGGAGGAGGTTCGTTGCAGGCGAAGCCGGCGTAAGGAGCGTATCGAGCGAGCGATGGATTCGCGATGTCGGCACCCACACGTCACCGCTGGCGAGAGCGTTGGCCAGAGCGAAGCAAGTGGCGAGTTCGTAGTAGGTGCGGTCAACCGAACCGTCCTTGAAGACATGTCGATACCAGCGTCTTTCGATATGTCCGAGCGGCGAATTCGCCGGCAATGACTTGCGCCAGTCGCCGCCAAGGTCGCGCAGAATGGTGGCCGCTGAAAGCAATGGCTGAGACGCCCGACGCCCCTCGAATGTGAAGCTTTCCAGGAGTCGGGCGCCGATCTGTTTGAACACACGGTGTTCGTGAGAAAGCTCGCCGAGCACGTCCGGCCTTCCGGGGCGAATTGTACACCGAATGATGGCGGCGTCGGCTTCGACGACGTCGAGCGCCGCGATCGCGGTGACGGCCGAAAGCATCCAGCACATCGGCGATGCGGGTCAGTCGTGTGCGACCCTGTTCGGCCGAGGCGGCGATCGTCTCCTCGAGCCGCTTTCGGGCACGCAGGTTCGCGCGGCCGACGAGCGACTGGAACATGGTCAGCGCGCCATCGGTCAGCGTGATCCCGAGTTCGCTCAGCGTCGCCATCATGATGGTGTGCCGGCGGGCAGGTCCCATCTGCTGAAAAGCCTGCGCCGTATAGAGGCGGCCCTCCTTCGCCATCTGCACCATGCGGGGTTCGAGGCCGGGACGCGAAACAACAACATCGCCGCCAATCGTGCGGACCAGGGTGAGCTTGTCGAGGAGTTCGAGAAGCGGCCTCCCCCCGACCCTCGAGGGCGGCTCGCGCAGCCACGACAGCCGGCTTTGGCGGACATGCATCTTATCCGACAGAAGCGCATCAAGCTGCAGACGCTGCGCATCCGATAGAAGAGAATTGGTCTCAGCAACCACAGCGGCATCGGCCGCGTGCATCGCCGCGGCGGCCGTGCGCTCGACCACGCTGACGCCGGGAATAATGATCTGCTGGGCGCGCATCCGTTCGATCAGCCGATCGAGCAGCACGCGACCGTCGGTCAAACCGACGGCTTGGCGCTCCGCCCAGGCGGCGAGTTCTGCTCGCGTCGGCCTGGTGAAGTCCCGAAAACCATGACGCTGTTTGATCGCCGCCAGTTGTTCATATCGGGTGGCTCCACGTCGGGCGAACAAGGAGATCGCTTCGGCGTCGGCGCCGACCTGTTCTGCGATATGATCGAGCATGGCGCCCGGCAGGAATTCGCCGCGCCGAAGATATCGGCCGGGGTAGCGCAGGCAACAGAGCTGAAGCGCGTAACCGAGACGGGTCTCGGGCATCCGGCTTTGGGCGATCGCCGCGAGATCGTCAGCGGTAAGGCTGTGATGACGCACGACCTCATCTTCTGTGTCCGGCAATTCCAGAAGCTTCTCCCGCTGCATCTTCGTCATCGATATCCGCGCCGGCATCGTTCATCCCTTCACAAACCACTTGCCTTACGGCGCCATAATGAAAGAGGATTATGAAAGGCTCCGCACCCGGATTCTCGTGGACCCCCTCGGCCTTCCATAAACGACTGTTTGCGAAAGGAACCATGGTGCTGATCGGCTATGCCCGTGTGAGCAAGGGGGACGACCAGTCGAACAAGGCGCAAGCCAAGGCTCTCGCCGATACAGGTTGCAAGCGCATCTTCAAGGAAGAGGCTTCTGGCGGTCGCTGGGAGCGGCCTGAATTACACAGGATGCTTGATCATTTGAGGCAGGGCGACACCATTGTCGTCCTGGAAGCTCGACCGCCTGTCACGCTCGCTCAAGGACGTGCTGGATATCATGGAGCGGATCGAGACCGCCGGTGCCGGATTCCGCTCTCTGACCGAGGCGATCGATACAACGACACCGGCAGGGCGCATGATGATGCAGATGGTCGGTTCCTTCGCCGAATTCGAGCGCGCCATGATCCGCGAACGCACCTCCGCCGGGTTGGCCTTGGCGCGATCCGAGGGCAGGATCGGCGGCCGCCGCAAGAAGCTCAATCCAAAGAAACGGCTGGAAATCGCCGAGAGCGTCTTGTCCGGACGCAAGACAGCCGCTGAAATGGCGCGGCTCTACGAAGTCAGCCAGCCGACGGTATCGAGAATTATCGCCGAGCACAGACGAAAAGTGGGAAAAGGCCATGCCCAACAGCCATGACCTCAAGGGTCTGATGAAGTTCCTCTCCCGCGACGAATGGCGTGATTGTTTCGAGGACACTCTCGACCACCATTTCGGGCCGGTTCTCGACGCCAGCAACATGGAGTTCGATGATCTGGCCGAGATGCTCGGCGACCATTGGGCAATGACGCTTTGGGGCTGCGCCTTCGAGGATTTCCTCACTCAGAATTTCGACGTCGAGGGCGGTAATATCGTCGACGAGTATCTGAAGCGGCGCGGCTGGAAGGAAGGCGCTCAGGCGAAAGCTTATATGAAGGCGCTCCGGACCTCGGTCATGAGCCTCTACGAAGTCAGCGACATCGTGTCGGGCAAATCCCTGATGGCTCGCGATCTCATCCGCGGTGGAGATCCTGTCCTCGTCAGCGAGGGCACTGCCACGAAGACATTGCAGCAATGGGGCAGGGTTGCGGCCAGAATCGTTCCCGTTGCGGGCAAGAACATCATTGGCGGAGGATTGCTACCGTTCACGCCGGAAGCTTCCGATGCGCTGTTCGATGGTTTGCGGGCGATCTTTGGCAAGGGTCGGTCCAAAAAACTGCCCCTACCAACAAACGAAGAACTTCAACAGGCCGCGCCGGTATTTACCCTCTCATGGCTGTTCGACACCCTGGACCGGACGATGCGGATGGAGCAGACCACCTTCGAGAATGGCGACGGTGACGCAATCATCTTCCACGATGTCCGCTTTCCGTTGGCATCCGGGATCACCCAGAAAGAAATCACCGCCCAGCTGAAGACGGTCCCGGCTCTGCGACGGGAGAACGCGAAATTCTGGAACTGGCTTGGCGACATCCCGAAGGGAAGGCTCAAGGCCGGCAAATCTGGGAACCTCGCATGGGACACTACCATGGAGGACGGCGCGCGGGTTCTCGGAAATGTTGAAATGAAAGGTCGCACCTTGCATCTGTCGACGAATTCCGCCGCCCGAGCCGAAAAAGGAACGGCGCTGATGCAGGGGGCGCTGAACGATCTGGTTGGAAGGCCGCTCACCGAAATCCGTACCGTCGAGCAAATGATGGCCGAAAGGCCCGTCCGTGACAAGCATACGGCTGGTCCGGAGCTGCCACCCGAGATCGCCACAAAAGTCGTTCATGAGTTTTTGGACAAGCAGTATCGCGAAACCCTCGATCAGCCCGTCGGAATGCTGGGTAATATTTCCCCGCGCGAGGCCATCAAAACCGCCAAGGGTCGCGAGAAGGCCGCCGAATGGCTCAAATATCTTGAGAACCGTTCTTCAAGCCAGCCTGACCCCAACAATCCCATGGTGACCTATGATTTCCAGTGGATCTGGGCCGAACTCGGTATCGAAAATCTTCGCCGATAATCGCTACCGTATATCTGTGTCCCTATAATGTACTGGAGCCAGTAAGGACGCCGTTCTTGAACTCGGCGTTGGCTGTCAATGACCACGGAATCGGGACCCCATATTTTCACGCAATATGAAAAATCACATCCGACTACACAGCGGCCTGGGCGACGTTGGAAGCTTCTATCGCAGCCTGTACCTCCGCATAAAGTTCGGCGTTGATCTCGCTCGCATCGATTTCGACGATCAAAGCGAATCGAACCGACCTCTCATTGGGATCCGGGATAGCTCGCGTCTTCCACCATCCCGCCACTGGGTGGACGGCTAGCAGGTTGCGACGGGCGAGATCGGAAGCCGGACAGGTCAGCTCGTCGATCTGCAGCGAGCCGACGTCGCGGCGATTGCGACCGAACGTCCAGCCATCATTTTCGTCGATGGCCGGCCCCTCGGGTTCCTCTTCGACCTTGCTGATGCGAGCAATGAATGCGGCCCTGTCCTCATTGGGCCGGTTCAGCTTGAAACGCAGATTGTGAGATGCGTAGCGAAACTTGGAGCCCCGGGCCGGCTCGGATGGGTTCGGCGCGATGAAGGTGCTGAGGGCGACTCTCAAGGTAACGGGATGAGCGATCAATGCGCGCAAGGCCTCGACTGGCCACGGCAGCTCGAACAACCGCATCTCGTTGTGCACGTGATCCGCGCCGCCTGAATCGCTCTCACGATAGGGTGTGATCCAGTCTTGGACGATCAACGTCAGGGCGTTGGAGGCGCTGCGCCGGGCGCGCTCCATGTCCGGCACGCCGTAGCCATAGCGTTTGAAGAGCGGACCGTAGTGGCCTTTCCCAGGATTTACAGGCAGGTGCGACCGCATCTGGGCATTCCATCTTGCCGAGGAAACGAAGAGGGCACGGATCGTCTCCGGCCAGAGCTCTGGGTAGTCCGACCACAATTCGGTAATTGCCCTGGCAGCAAGTGCAGTCGCGGCGCTCGTCTCGCCCACAGTCGTGAAGGCCCGCAGTGGGTATCGATGATCGGTTGTCAGCAAGGAAAGAGCGGTATGCTTCATCGGGGGTGGCGGACCGTTGACGACCCAGTTGCCGCCTTCCATCACCACGTCCGGCTTTATCGGCCAGTGCGAAGACCAGCTTGCGGTTCTCGAAGATGGCGCAAGGTCACCCACCACCGCAAGGGGAGTACCGGGCTCACCACCCGGGAGGACGGTCTTTTCCGTGTAGGCGCCGATGCAGATCGGATTCCATGCCTGCGCCGGCGACTCCACCTCATTGTCGGGATGATCGCAGGCAGCGAGATAGTCGTTGTTACCAAATCTGTTCTGGTCGCTGTTTCCCGCCGACACGAGCAGCAGACGAGGCGTCGCAACGTTTCCCGACACGCCAGCCGCAAGCTGGTCCAGTTCGCTCGACCACGATGTCGGGGCACCGTCATGCGGGGAGTCGTCCTCGGTCGTGCTGGCAAGAGCAAATGTCCGGCGTCGAACGCCTGCCGTCTCGGCAGCATTAACGCCGGCCCGCGTCATTGTCCCGAGAAGGTGATGAGGATTGTGACCTGCATCGGGGATGATCTTTGCCGATTCCAGGCGATGGCGAAGCTGGATCGGCAGCATGGACTGAAGCGCCGGCGTCAGATCGCCGAACAGGGATAGCCCGCCCAGCTGTGTGCCATGGCCGATCATATCCTCGATCCCCCAAGCGGGATTTGCGGCGTGCCGATCCGCTGCGGCAAGGGCTGGTTCGATCAGCGGATGTGAGCGGCTGACACCGCGATCGAGCAGGGTCACATAATTCGGGTCATCGATTGCCTCATAGGTCGTCCGGCCCAGCAGACTGTCGACCCACTCGGCCTGCTCGTCCGGGTCCATCGCATCAAAATAGTCGGCCGTGACGGTGGGCGCGGCCAAAGCGCGTACGCCGGCAAGACGTCGCACCGCCAACGCGAGCGCGTCACGTGTGGCTGTTGCTATGACCACCAGGTCTTCTGGAAATTCGAGCCGATCGCCGCCGATCGCAACACCGAGCTCCGGCGCGCCGGCGATGAACGATTCCGCCTGCGTCTTGTCGAGCCAGACCTCCCACGGCACAGCTCCATTCTGATCTGGAAATCGTTGAGGCGGACTGCGCCACAAGGCTCGCAAGCCGGCCTCGATGATGGCGCCGATGCTTTGAATCAGGTCGGCATTGTATGGCCGGCCGGATTTCCTGTCCTTCGCAGCGAAATCCTCGACCTTCCGCCGTAGTTTTGCGACGCCGTCTTCCGTTGCGAAGACGGTCGCGCGCCCGGGTTGATTGGCTGCGGGCCGCGGCGGCTCGATGCGGAGAAGCGTCAGATCGCTGGCGTTGAGGCCTGACGTGACCATCGGTTCGCCCGCCCTGCCCTCGATCTCCAGATAGACACCTGGAAGCGCAGCAGCGCTCACGTCGGGCAGATGATCCAGAGCATTGAGAAGCGACTGGGCGTGCGCTGCCCTGTTGGCGACGTTACTTGGATGCTTTGCCGACCCGCCGCCCTTTGGCCTGAACGGGTTTACGGCGGAGATTTCGTTGAGTATGAAGTGCCTTCGGTCCCTCGGCATGCGTTCCCGCCCCTATGCTGTGCAGCGACCGGCGGCGCTCTAGGGACGCGACGATGGCAGCCGTCCTGATCTCGTTCGAATTTCCCAGGACCGCCCGTCTTGCGGCATCCTCCCCTGCAGCCACCACATCGGCCGTCGACAGTCCGTCCGCATGTTGCACTACATCGTTCCAGTTTACGGCTTCGACGCCGAACCCGCGCAGCCGCCTGCGCATCGCCTTTCCGATCGCTTCGGCATCTGGCAATTGGTAAGGGAGCACCAGGTCGAAGCGGCGCAGGATCGCTCGGTCCAGGATTTCGGGCAGGTTTGTCGTCGCCACGACGATCGATGGCCCCGTGTTTTCGTCCAGGAATTGCAGGAACGAGTTCAGGATTCGCCGAGCTTCCCCAATGTCGTTGTCAGATCCGCGTGATGCGGCCAGTGCGTCGATTTCGTCGAACAGATAAACGCCACGATTGGTACGGATCGCGTCGAAAATCAACCGCAGCTTCTGAGCGGTCTCACCCATAAACTTCGTGATCAGGCCGTGAAGGAGGACCGTGAACAGCGGAAACTTCAGTTCCCCGGCGAGCGCCTCGGCAGTCAGGGTCTTTCCCGTTCCGGGAGGACCGGCGAGGAGCAGCCGACGGCGTGGTCGCAGGCCCTTTTCCTCAAGCCTCTCGGTCATGCGGGTTTCGGTAACGATGTGGGTCAGCTCATCGGCGATGTGGACCGGCAAAATCAGGTCGTTGAGCCGTGTCGTCGGATAGCTGGCGCTAAGAAACCCGGCCAGGTCGCCGCGCGGTGCAACGATCGGAGTGGGTACAACGCGCGTTGGCTTTTCCGGCTGCTGACCCGCCTCGGCCCATTGCCGCAATTGCTCGGCCAATCGCCCATGCCCTTTCTGTTCCTCAGCGACCGCTAGCTGCATCGCAAGGTCGAAGAAGCGCTTCTCGTCGCCCTCGGCGTGGCTCTTCACAAGCCCTATCAATTGTTGTGCCGATGCCATCGCAATTACCTTCCCGTATCCCCACCGACACCGACCATGGCAAATCAGCGCCCGCGGCCAGTTTATAGGCAGATTTCCTTAACAGACCAGCATGCCGAGCCTCATCGACAAATGGTCCACTTATAATTTGCACATTATGCTGCCGGTTCCCGACAGTATCGCAATCGCGCTCTGGAGGATCAATGCGCTGAGATTGAGTCCAATTATGCGATCCCTCGGCCCTTATATCGTCCCATGCCCGTCATTTCGCGCAGCCCAACGCGCCGATCAGGTCGAGCGCGCCCTGCCTACGGGGCGTGCCATGCGGTTCCGCTGCGGCCGCCAATTGCGGTGACACTGGTACAGTATGCTCATCATCTCGTCCCCTATCAGATCATATTCAACGTACCGAGGGCGTTTGTGCTGCTTGATCACATAGTCGATCGCCGAATTGACCGATGCCTCGTCGGCGACGCCCATTTCAAGGACCTGCAGCGCATGCCCTTCAGCCTTCGCAGCTTCGATGAGCTCTCCTTTGACTCCGCTATTTCTGGGACGTCGCGCATGGTCGCAACCACCGAAGTGATCCAGCCTTGCCAGCTCCAATACCGTCAGTTTTCCAAAAAACTGCAATCTTGCGTGACCTTCATCGACATGCGGACGCGTGCCGCCCCTCCCTTCCGTCTCGCGAAGGGCCCCAGGCGGCGAGACCGGACGCCGTGCGTGGCGCAATCAGTTATCCGACGAGCGGCGAGATCGCGTGGATTGTCCCGCCGTGATGGGATCATCTATTCGTCGAGCGCGGCGCCGGCGCCATCATCGTCGATATCTGCAAACCCTGGGATGATGTTACCGGCGAGCAGCTTCTCCTTCGACAGCAGCCCGGCATCCTCGAGCGTCTCGAAATCCGGCAGCTGGCGCAGCGTGTCGAGCCCAAACTGCGACAGGAAGTTTTTTGTCGTGACATAGGTATAGGGCGCCCCCGGCTGCGGGCTGCGCGGCCCCGAAATGATAAGATCCTGCCCGCGCAGCACGCCGATCAGATCGCGCGAGACCTCCTTGCCGAAGAAGGTCGACAGCTCTGCGCGGGTGATCGGCTGGAAATAGGCAATGCACATCAACACCAGCGCCTCGGATTGCGACAATTTCTTTGCCCCCTCGCCCGCTGCCGTGCCGAAGGCTGCGTGAATGGCGTCGCCAAAAGCCTTTTTGGTCCGGTGCTGCCAGCCGCCGGCGACCGCGACCAGCTCATAGGGGCGGCCGGCGAGTTCGGCGCGAATGTCGTCGATGATCAGCTCGATATTGCAGTTTCTTCCCACCACGCGCGCGAGGACGCTACGTGTCACCGGTTCGCTGGCGGAAAAAATCACCGCTTCGACGCGGCCCATCCATTCGCGCCAGCGCAGTTCTGGCGGCAGGTGGTCCAGTTCCGTGTCGAGCAGCACAGGCTGTTCGTTCGGCTTGCGGCGGGCAGCGGCGTCGCTCATCCCTACAATCCAAACAGCCGGAAGGTGGGACGGCCGGAGAGCTCGCGCACGACATCGAGTTGTTGCAGCCGCTCGAACAAGCGCCGCGCGGCAAAGCGGGACAGGTTTTTGGTCGTCAGCGATCCGGAGACGGCGTCGTCACTGAGCAGCAGAAAGATTACGTCGCCAGCGCCTTTGGCGCGCAGTTTTGGCGCCAGCGCCAGGAGTTTTTCGGCCCGGCGCGACAGCTCGGCGGCCAACCGGCAGGCGTCTGCGGCGGCCGCAACGAGCGCGACGCAAACCGCCCGTTCAAAATTCTTGTCCCCGGGCCGGATGCGCCGGCCGCCGCTGGCCTCGGTGCGGAAGGATGGTCCAAAAACCTGAGCCATCAGCAGCGGCAGCGGCCGCGGCCAGCGCAGGCTTTGCGCCAGCACCAGGTCGGCGAGCCTCCAGGCCAAAAGCTCGCAGTCGGGTCGCACGGCGACGACTTGAGCGGCGATCGCCGCGGCAGCGAATGGCGCCGGCCGCTGGGACCGCCCCAATTCATCGATTTGCGTGGAAAGCACTGCCCGCGCTGTTGCATCCCAATGCAGGCCGAGCTGGTCGACGATCTTTTCGAGTCGGTCGGAGTTGGCGACAGGCGGCTGCACGGAAACCTGCCGCCAGGCGCCAAGGATGGCGCCGGCCGGACCGGGATCGGCGCCGGCCGGGCGCAGGTACCAGGCGTCGCGCAGGGCGGCCTCGTCCTCTGAGCGGCCGGCGAGCCGCATGCTGGCGGCGGCGCATTTCAGCGCCAGCCGCTGCCGCCAAGCGCCGGCCCAGGCTGGCTGCGCGCCGGCGAGCGTGTCGAGGGCACCCAGGGCGGCGCCGGCCCGGAAGGCGG